>JADGPG010000119.1 GCA_017882545.1 Thermoleophilia bacterium | reverse complement strand
GGGATCGTTCCACGAACCGAACGCCCACACCGCGGCGCTGACGGCCACCATGAGAAACCCGGCGGCGGCGATCGCAAGAAGGAAGTACAACGTGCTGAGGGCCCAACCGGTCACACAGCATCTCCGATGAGGATGGTCAACCGCAAAAGGAGGCGTGGAGACAGGCGGGTGACGGCGATCGTGCTTCCGACACCCGCGATTCGGCGAGTCGCGCGCGCCCGGTCGCCGGCGGCCGAAACTTCAACCTACACGCTTATTGGTGAGGCGGGTCTTACCCGCGCGGGCAGGAATGGACGTGTTGCGATCGGTCGAACCGACACGATCGCGACGATGATGACAACGAGGACTGCAATAGCCGCGAGGAGCCAGACGATCGTCTTGCCGATCCCACGACCGACGTTGCCTGCTTGTCCCACGATGGACTCTTACGGTCTGGCTTACGGCCATTCGCTGCGGCCGGTAGACCTCTGAGCGCGCACCTGATGGTCGCGTATTCCGCCAAATGCAAGCAGAGAGTCGGACGTCCCGAGGGCGCTCGTCCGGTACCGGGGTATATGCAGCGTCGCTTCCGTGGTCACCCGCTCTGACCGTGGCAGCGAGCATCAATGCGTCGACCATGCGTCCACGCGGATGCGAACTGGCGGGATGTTGCGGGACGCAGTTCACGTGAATTACCTGCTATCACGTGCTTCCGACTGCCCTGTCGTTCCCGCAGATTCCCTGCGTCGTCAGCATCCCAAGCTGAATATCGCGGGTTCGGGCCCCGTCTCCCGTTCTACTAAGAGCCCTGTAAGCGCCGGGCTTCTCTTGTAGAAGAGCACCTTGCGGGGGCCGGACGCGCCTCGTAGGTACCGCTGGTGGGTTCCACTTGGTCTCGCCGGACGTTGACCTACGAGTCGTCGTCCGGGAGCAATCCCCGGATCTTGCAGCGGAAGTTGAGCGGACGACGCCCAATCTCGCGGGACGTGATGACGCCGCGCCTGGCCCAGCCCTCGACGATGGACTGCGAGACGATGTCGTCCTCGGCGGTCGACTTCGTTGATTGCCAGACGCTGGGCCGGGCGTGGGTGGGGTCGGCGAGGCGGCGGTGTACGCCGCCGACACGCTGGCAACGATCGCGCTCCCATCGTCGCCTCACAGCACGTCATTCAGCACGAGGGATTGGCCAGAGCCGCCCTTGGTGCTGCAACCCGACGTGCCAGGTGCGCCTCGGCCAAGAGTGCGAGCGCCGTCAGCAAGGCTCGCGGCGGACTCCCAGGATCGAACGTACCGGCGAGCTACGCGGCTGCAACCGCGACGGGACGACGCACCGACCCCATTCATAGTTGGCACATGGAGTCAGGCCAATTGAAGGCCGTGCCCCTTCGCCGCGGCTGTCTTCGCGTCGGGTGAGCCGGAGTGCGCCGTGCGACCGCTCTTCCCCGCGGGGCGTCTGTCGCACGGCGCAAGCGATGTCACTTGCGGCCGGTAACCAGACAGTCACCAAGTCCGGCGACTCGGCGGCGCTTGGACATCGCCTCGAGCGTAGGGGCTCCCGCCACGCGTGCGAACTGAACGAAAGTCGGGAGTCCGCCGACGTTGGTCGTGATCCGGTCAGGTACTCGACGCGGACCGTGTGTTCGCCACCACCACGGCCGGAGGACACCGGCAGGGGACAGAGAAGTCGGTCGCTGGCCCCATGGGGCGGCTGATTGGTCTGTCACCGGCCGCCCGCACCACTGCGACGGCCCGGACTGCAGTCGCAGTGGGGGCCCTCGAGCGCCCGGTTCCGAGGGCCGTACCTATCGCCGTGGTATCACCCGGGCCCGCCGCCAAACGGAACAGGCGAATGATGGGTTGGGCGGACGCTCCGCCGTCGGCCCAGGGCGTATCCACGCCGGCCAAGGGGGCTGAAGGCGCCATCCTGCTCGGGAGCAGGGGCATCGCCATGGCTTGACGCCCCCGTGCTTGCCCCGGCAGCCTCTCCCCAGCTGAACAAGCCGTCGGGAGCACCGGGCGCGATGATCCAGCACGGACCCAGGCTTCCGCACCGTCGCCGGGTGCTCATCTCCGATATTCAGGGTTCTCCCAGCCGAAGCGCTGGCCCTCGTCCCACGCGGTCGGCTGGTTTCCATGTGCCGGAATACCACCGGCCGATCTCAGGATCCGAGCCATGTGGATCAGGTTCCAGGTCATGAAGGTGGTATTGCGGTTGGTGAAGTCGTTCTCGGGGCCTCCCGAGCCTGGATCGAGATATGACGGCCCCGGGCCAACTGCGCCGATCCACCCGGCGTCTGCCTGCGGGGGGATCGTGTACCCCAGGTGCTGGAGGCTGTAGAGAACATTCATCGCACAGTGCTTTATCCCATCTTCATTGCCGGTGATCAAGCAGCCCCCGGCCCGCCCGTAGTACGTGTACTGCTGTCTGTCGTTGAGCAGCTGGGAGTTCGCGTAAAGACGCTCGATGCATCGCTTCATGACTGAGCTGTTGTCGCCGAGCCAAATCGGCCCGGCCAACACCAAGATGTTGGACGCAAGGACTTTGGCCTGAATTCCCGGCCACTCATCATGCGGCCAGCCGTGTTCGGTCATGTCGGGCCACACGCCAGTCGCCACGTCGTGATCAACGAGACGAATCGTCTCCGTGGCCACTCCGGCGCCTTCCATCACGGCGACGCACGAGTCGATCAACCCTTGAGTATTTGAGGGTTCCGGCGAGCGCTTCAGGGTGCAGTTGATAAAGAGCGCCGAGAGCGGGCTGTTGTCCATTTCGAGTCCTCCTAGCAATCATTCGCGTGGGTGTCGAGCACCCCGGACAGATCCATTGACGGACCCGGTCGCCTGATGCAACTGCGTGTGGGCTTCACGTTTGACTCTAGGTCGAAGCAACGACCAACCGCCATCGAACGGCGGCGTCGGGGTTGCGATCGTGGCGCCCGTCCACGTCCGGATTGTTGCGGCCGTACACGGCGGGGAGCGACCTGCCGACGACCGTGGCGTCTCCCCGCAGTCGCATGGGTACGGGCCAGCGTCGGCTAGGCCGACCGGTTGGGATCAGCGAGCACGCGGCGAACATCGTGCGAAATCTGGAGGTCCTCACGCGCACGGACGGCGAACGAGCGAACGGGTGCGTCGGTTGAGCCAATCTCGGCGTCGGGTTCGCTGCGATCGTTCCGATCGTTGTCGATCCCGATGCCAAGGAACTCCAAGCCGGCCGCCGTGCGGGCGCGGATCTCAGGAGCGTTCTCGCCCACACCGCCGGTAAAGACGAGCGCGTCGAGGCCGTTCATCGCGGCGGCCATCGAGGCAATGCCGGCACGAAGTCGGTGCAGGTAGACACCGACAGCGAGTTCCGCGTCGGCCGCACCGGTTCGCTCGGACGCCAGGATTTCCCGCATATCGGCACTGCCGGTCAGCCCGAGCAGGCCGGAGCGGAACTCGAGTGTTGCGGCAAGCTCCGCTGGGGGCATGCCGACGTGCTCTTCGAGCCACAGAATCAATCCCGGGGCGACCGAGCCGGAGCGAGTGGCCATGACGAGCCCTTCCAGGGGGGTAAATCCCATGGTGGTGTCGACGGACGCCCCCCGATCCACCGCGGCGAGCGAGGCACCCGCGCCGAGGTGGCAGGTCACGATCCTCAGCTGATCGACGGGTTGTCCAATGAGCTCCGCGGTACGACGCGAGCCGTAGGCGTGCGACAGACCGTGGAACCCGAAGCGCCGGATATTCCATCGCTCTCGCCACTCCCGCGGCAGGGCATACGTGGCCGCAGCGGCGGGAAGGTGCGCGTGGAACGCGGTATCGAAGCAGCCGATCTGCGGGATCCCGGGAACGAGGCGCATGGCTGATTCCACCGCTCGGAGCGACGTCGGCTGATGCAGCGGGGCCAGATCCACCAGATCCTCAAGCCGTGTCAGTACCTGCTCGTCGATCAGGACCGGCGCGACAAACTCGCTGCCGCCGTGGACGATGCGATGGCCGACAGCATCGATCCGTCCTGCTCGGTCGAGTGCGGCCCGCAGCGCCAGGTCGTCGACCCGGCCGCGTCGGGACGGCAGCGTCGTCGACAACCGCAGCTGGTCTCGCCCATCGAGGAGCGAGAGCTTCAGGCTGCTGGAGCCGGCATTGACGACGAGGATCCGCATGCAGGGCTCTAGGAGTGTGACCAGGTCCATTCGCGCACGTCGGCCGCATCCTCCCCTTCGGCGCGCGTGTGGGCGCGGCAACGAACCCGTTCATCGATCATCCGCTGGCGCAATTCGGCGGCGTGTGAGCCAAGGCTCGGAACGCGATCGATCACGTCCATGACGAGGTGGAACCGGTCGAGGTCGTTGAGCATCACCATGTCGAACGGCGTCGTTGTGGTGCCCTCCTCCTTGAAGCCACGCACGTGGATGTTCTGGTGGTTCGTGCGGCCGTAGGTCAGCCGGTGAATCAGCCAGGGATAGCCGTGGAAGGCGAACACGACGGGTCGGTCCGTGGTGAAGAGCGTGTCGAAGTCGCGGTGCGACAACCCATGCGGATGTTCGCTGTCGGGCTCCAATCGCATCAGATCGACAACGTTGACCACACGCACCTTGAGCCCCGGGAGCTCACGCCGCAACAGGTCCACGGCGGCGAGGGTCTCCAAGGTCGGGACATCACCGCAGCACGCCATCACGACGTCCGGGTCACCCCCGCCGTGTGAGGCCCATTCCCAGATCCCGAGCCCGCGCGCGCAGTGCAGGACCGCCTCGTCGATCGGGAGGTAGTTCAGGGCGGGCTGCTTGCCGGCCACGATCACGTTTACGTAGTTGCGGCTACGCAGGCAGTGGTCCGCCACCGACAGCAGGCAGTTCGCGTCCGGCGGCAGGTACACGCGGATGATCTCCGCCTTCTTGTTGACCACATGGTCGATGAATCCCGGGTCCTGATGCGAGAAGCCATTGTGATCCTGGCGCCACACGTGCGAGCTGAGCAGATAGTTCAGTGAGGCGACCGGGCGCCGCCACGGGATGTCGCGCGAGACCTTCAGCCACTTCGCGTGTTGGTTGAACATCGAGTCGATGATGTGGACGAACGCCTCATAACAGTTGAAGAGCCCGTGTCGACCCGTCAGCAGATAACCCTCGAGCCAGCCCTGGCACTGGTGCTCGGACAGCACCTCCATCACATGGCCGTCCGGTGAGAGGTGGTCGTCACCGGGGACGATTTCGGCGTCCCATGCCCGGCCGGTCACCTCGAAGACGCCTCCGAGCCTGTTTGAGGCGGTCTCGTCGGGTCCGAACAGGCGGAACCGTTCGGGGTTGCCCGCCATCACCTCGGCCAGAAACGATCCGAGCACGCGCGTCGCCTCGTTGAACGTCGTGGCCGGCTTCGGAACGTCGACCGCAAAGGCACGGAAGTCGGGAAGCACCAAGTCCTCCAGCAGGAGACCGCCGTTTGCGTGCGGATTGGCGCTCATCCGACGGTGGCCTTTCGGCGGCATCGCCGCCAGCTCAGGCACCAACCCGCCCTCGTCGTCGAACAACTCCTCGGGCCGGTAGCTGTGAAGCCACTCCTCGAGCTGCGCCAGATGCACAGGGTTCGTCCGCACCTCGGCCAGCGGCACCTGATGCGAACGCCATGTGCCCTCGGACGGGAGGCCATCGACGGTCTTCGGCCCCGTCCACCCCTTCGGGGAGCGCAGCACGATCATTGGCCACCGTGGCCGCTCGCGACGCCCGTCAACGCGGGCGGCGTGCTGGAACGACATGATCTGCGTGATTGCCCGGTCGAGGACGGTCGCCATCCGTTCGTGCATGACCGCCGGGTCGTCCCCATCGACCCAATGCACGCTGTGGCCGTACCCCTCGAGCAGCGCCGTAAGTTCCCCGTCGCCGATCCGCGCCAGGACCGTCGGGCTGGCGATCTTGTACCCGTTGAGGTGGAGGATGGGCAGAACCGCTCCGTCCCCGACGGGATCGAGAAACTTGTTCGAGTGCCAGCCCGTGGCCAGCGGCCCCGTCTCCGCCTCGCCATCGCCGACGATGCAGCACGCGATCAGGTCCGGATTGTCGAATACCGCGCCGTAGGCATGAGCCAGCGAATAGCCGAGCTCTCCCCCCTCATGGATCGACCCCGGCGTCTGCGGCGCCACATGCGACGGAATTCCTCCCGGAAACGAGAACTGGCGGAACAACTCGCGCAACCCCAGCTCATCGCGGCTCACGTGCGGATAGACCTCCGAGTACGTGCCCTCGAGATAGGCGTTGGCCACCGCCGCTGGCCCGCCGTGGCCGGGACCCATCACGTAGATCGCGTTCAAGTCCCAATTCCGGATCACGCGATTGATGTGCGCATAGATGAAATTGACGCCGGGAGTCGTACCCCAATGCCCGAGCAGGCGCGGCTTCACGTGGGTCGCTCGTAGCGGCTCGCGCAGCAGCGGGTTGTCGACGAGGTAGATCTGACCGACCGACAGGTAGTTGGCCGCGCGCCAGTACGCGTCGATCCCCGCGAGATCCTCAGCGTTAAGGACCACGCCCCGACCGTCGGACCGTGCGTCGTGATCGTGCGCCTGCTCGTTCAACGCCGCGGCTCCCTGATCGCCGGAGGTTCAGCAAGGGTCGCCAAGTCGGTCGTCATCGACTGCCGCCTGCGCACCTCGGCTCGGGGACCGCTACCGGTCCGATACCCCGAATCCGATCTGACGATACCCCTCGCCCACCACGGGCGCCTACGACGTATCAACACTGTTTCGCCAATGCGCACGGCGAGCCCGCGCCATCGCGGCCGCGCCCCCGGACGTCCGGGCACCATGGCACCCGCTCGCGTGCGTCCGGGAGGTGTTGCCGGCAGTCCGGTCGAGCACGTGCGCTGCTGCGCCGCGCCGTTCGTTCTGCGCACTCGTCGGCGAATCGCCGGAGCCACGCTCCCGCGCCGATGAGTGCATGGACACGGCCCCGGCCTCCCGCGCTCTGGGCACACCGCCCCGGTCGTCGACCGCCGTCATGTCACCCCAGGCGCACCGGCCCAGAGACAGATGCTCAGCAGTTGTCGGTGCGGGGGACCCCTCCGGTGGCTGTCGCCACCGCGCGTTGATCAGTCGCCGACGGAACCTGCGCCACCCAGAGTCCGTGCTCGACGAAATACACGGTCCGTTTGGCACCGGACGTCGACGTGGTGCACGCAATCGACTTGAACAAGCCGTTGAGGTACGTCACGCCGGCCGCCGTCTTAAAGACATACACCCGCACCTGTCCGTCCAGCGTGGTGCAGATAGCGATGTTCGCCGTGCCCGCAGGACTGGGAAGTGACTCGGTGTGCGTGCTGGCACATCCAAGCCCACCGGCATTGATGGCAGCCACGACGTCGGTCGGCGTCGCGAGCACGCGGGCCCGTGAGGTTGTCGTACCCCCCGTCGTTGCGGGCCCGGTGGCCGACGAGGACGACGAGCTTGAGGACGATCCGCCACCACAGCCGGCTGCGACCATCGCCACCACGAGCATCGCGGCGGCGAGATGTGGAAGCCCGGGGGCCTTTGGGAACATTTGACAACCCTACCTGGACGGGGGCGGACCCGCCGACGCGGCACGGGCGAGCCGTCTCGCCGCCCGCGCTGATCGTCAACGCGGCGATGTCGATCACCGGTCGCACCGGTCGGCGGGGTGCTCTGCAACGACCCCCGGCCCCCGAGCACGCGCCGCGCTTCCCAATGCGCGCGTGCCAGGGGCTCCTCACCAGAACGCGCAGGGGCACCGCCGGCGGCGGCGCGCACCGGATTCCTTCATCGGCGGCGGGTATCACGGACCGGGCGAGACCGCGCCGGCGCGCGCGGTCCGCCTCAGCCTGATGCGCCGGGTCCTGTGTGCGGCGCAAACAGCGCGGCCCCCACGATTCCCGCATTGTTCAACATGGTCGCCGGCACCACCCGGGCGGCGACGTCGATGTGCGGAAGGAACTTCTCGGACTTCTTGCTCACCCCACCCCCGATGATGATCAGGTCGGGCCAGAACAGCCGGTCGACGAGTTCGAGGTAGGTCTGCAGGCGGTGGGCCCACTTCTTCCATGACAGATCCTCGCTCTCCCGGATGGACTCGGCTGCCCACTCCTCGGCGTCTCCGTCACGCAGCGGCAGGTGACCGAGTTCTGAGTTCGGAACGAGGGTGCCGCCGACGAACAACGCGCTGCCGATTCCCGTCCCGAGGGTGATCATGATCACGACACCGTTGGTGCCCCGGCCCGCTCCGAAGCGCATCTCGGCCAGCCCGGCGGCGTCGGCATCGTTGACCACGCCCACGAGGCGGCCGGTGCTCGTCCCGAACAGCTCCACCGCATCGATACCGATCCAGCCTGGGTCAATGTTCGCCGCCGTCCGCACAACGTTCCCGCGAATCACCGCCGGCAGCGTCAGGCCGACCGGCCCCCCATCGCCGATCTGATCGATCACCCGGTTGACGACGTCCGCAACGGCGGCCGGTGTCGCCGGCTTGGGCGTCTCGATCCGGACGCGATCCGCCAGCAGTTCGCCTGATGCAAGGTCCACCGGGGCGCCCTTGATCCCGGTGCCGCCGACGTCAATCCCGATTGCCTGCTCCGCCATCGCTCCACCCCCGTCGAGACCGCGATCTGGGCAAAAGTGTATCGGCAGCCGCCAGGCGCCTGTGGCGCTGTCCGCGGAGGCGGCGGCGGGCGACCAACTGCTGCGCCACCCGGCATCGCAGTGGCATTGGTACGTGGTCAACTCCGACGTCGGCGCCCAGGCTCAGGCGCCCGGCCAAGTCGCCGGGAGGTGGCCCGCGGTCCTGCCGATCACACGCTCACCGCACGGACTTCGGCGAACCGGGGCGCGAACGCGGCCGGCACTCAGTTACGAATTTGCCCGTGTGCGCGGGAAGTTTCCGCCGTCGGTGCCGACGACGCCCGGCGTCGTGCCCGAGACGGGCGGTTTCATAGAACTGTCGGTGCGGATCCGGCACCGCTCGCCCGCGCATGGGCCTCGCTCCGATGCGCGCACCTGCGGTCTCGGCCGTCCCGTACCGATCGACGTCACAACGGTGGACGCGCCGGACAGCGCCCGCATCTCGATGGGCCCTCCGATCGGCCACCGTCGCGACGTTGTCCCGCTGTCGGATGATTCCAGGGGGTCCACCCATGGCACGCAAGATGGCCGACTGCCGCCGTTTCGAGAGTGACAGTCGCTGCACGCTCACCATCATCGGGGAGGAGGACGAGGTCGTCGATGCCGCTACGCGGCACGCAGTCGTCACCCACGGGCACACCGACTCACCGGAACTCCGGGAGCAGGTCCGGGCAATGTTGGAACCTGAGGGTTCCTACGCGCCCGGCGCGCGTACCCCGGAGCCCTTCCCCGCGTAGGGTCGCGCCACCGACCGCCGAACAGGCACGACGATCTCGTCCGGCGGTCGGTCAGGCGCACTCCCGCCACCTCGGCACCGGCCTCGGGCGCACCGCCGCGTCGGCCAGGCAACGCGGTCTGCGCACGGTGGACACGGCGATCATGGCCGTCGCTCGGACGGAGCCCCCGATGCCCGACCCGACGTTCCCGACGTCGCCAACACAACGCGGGCATGAGGCCCGCCGGCTGCTGGGCCACGACCCGATGCGGCAAGGTCATGCCGACGAGGCTCGCCCCGACCCGCACGGCGGCCGGCGCGGACGCGGGACCCGGATCGAGACGCTTCCAGCAGAACAACATCCCGACCGTGACCAACAACGCTGTCGGCGATCACGCATGCGATCATCAGGCACGCTCGTCCGAACCCGGCCAGCCGGGCACGCCGGCAGATCCCCGTGGCGGATGCGCGGAGGGCAACCCCAGGCGATGGGTCGTCGTCCCGCAGGGGGCCTCAATCCGCGCGCGGACGGCTATCGGCCTTCGCTGTGGCGCCGACGGTCGCCGACGAACAACACGCAGAAGATGACGAAGACGATGATCGAGAACCGCCAGAGGTCCGTCACGGTCAGCCCGTGCCACAACTCGGCAATCGTCAGTGCGCACATGACGACAAAGGCGTACGCCAAGCCGTCACGGGAGATCCGCGGCTCCATGCCGAACCCTTTCCCCGCCCGCCCGGGCGGGTCGACTCACCGGCCCGCGATGCCGTCGCCCCGCGCCGCGCGGATCATGCGCCCGCACGGCACGTTCCCGCCTTCCAGCCCCACACCGACAGCACCCCGCTCGGCACGGTAACCGGACACGTACTGCCGGCGACGCCGGTCATCCCAACCGAATGGACCGTCCATGTGCCGCCGGCGGGCTTGTTGAACAGCAGGTACGCGCCGTCGTCCTGCACGGACACCTGGGCCTTGATCGACGAGCTGCTCGGGACGAGCTGCGCGCCGGCCCAGTAGGTATTGGTCGCCGGGTCGTATGCGTAGAAGGTGCGCCCACGGGCCAGGCCCGTGTAGTCGGCCGCAGGGACCCCGTTGCTGGCCGCGCCAGCCTGCAATAACTCGGTCCGCAGCGAGCTCGTGACGACCAGGTTTCGGGCGCCACCGGTCGTCGAGGTCCCCCCGGTGGCGGTCGGCGAGGTCGCGGTCGTCGACGTTTCGGTCACGGTCACCGTCGTGGGGCCGGTCTGGGACGTGGCCGCGGTCGTCGCTCCCGACGAACCCGACCCGCATCCGATGAGCGCGATCAGGGCACCCGCGCCGACGATGGTCGCCACCGACTTAGCAAATATCATGCGCGCCTCCTTGCGTCGATGGCCCGACCCTAACGCCGGCCGCGGCTGTAGCCGCGACGGTGGTTGGGGTTACACGACCGGATCAATCAGGCTCCGAACGTCCGCGCCGCCTTCCTGTCTGCCTGCAGACGCGGAGTCACGAGGTCGGCCGTCGAGATGCCGCCGGCGGCATCGGCCGCCGACACCGCGGCGGGCGGTCGGGCGACCTCCGGGTGACCGATCAGAAGTTGCGGGATCATCTCCGTGACCCGCGGCACCGAGACCGGCGCTCCCGTGGACGCCAATCGGGCGAATGCGACGAACGACCCCCGGCGCAACGGCTCCCGACGAGCGGATGCGGTCGGCGATCGAACCGACCGCGACCGCACGCTCCGCGTCCTGGTCCTCGAACATGATCTGGAGTGCCCCGAACATCGGCCCGGTGGCATTCAAGTGGAGGTCTCGGATCTTCAGCGACAACGTGCACCTCTCCGCGAGCGGTCGCTCTGCGCCGTGCGCGAGGGCCGCGCGGTCGGCGTCGCCGAAGCCGAGATCGACGACAGCGACGGCACCGGCGCTGATCTGTCGCCGCGGGGTGAGATGCCCTGCGCAATCCGGTGGCGGCCACCGACCGTGATCGGCGGCGCCGTGGGTATCAGTGCACCGGACCGGCGCGGCGCCCGGCATCCGCGGCGTCTGAGATTCTCGGAGCGATGGGTTCTGTGCCGGATGATCAAGTCCACACCGCATGCGTGCCGATGATTCGGGCAGCACCCCGCCGCCACTGCCGACGCTGTCGTGCCGATTCCCCCACGTGGCGGCGATCCGAGGCCCCCAGCCGAGTGATTGCGAGGTATCGATGAAGTTTGAAGTCAAGGGCACCGTCCTGCCGGTGCTGGAAGCGGTGCTGGCGCCGGGCGAGACCGTCGTCTCGACCCACGGTGACCTCGGATGGATGACGCCGACCGTCTCGTTGTCGCAGACAACCCAGATGGGCACCGGCAGCCGGGGCTTCATGAAGGCCGCCAAGCGCGTGGTCGGCGGCGGAGGGCTATTCCTGACCCGGTATTCGGTGTCGGCGACGCCCGGCACCGTCGTCTTCGCGGCCAAGCTGCCCGGCAATATCGTCAGCGTCGAGGTCACCCCCGAACGCAGTTATTACGTCCACCGCTCCGGGTTCCTGTGTGGGACCGAAGGCATCGAGGCCTCGGTCGCGCTCCAGCAGAAGGCCCTGACCGGCGGCTTTTTCGGCGGCATGGGGTTCTTCCTCCAGCACCTGACTGGCGAGGGTCTCGCCTGGCTTGAGCTCTCAGGCGAGATGTTCACCTATGACCTGCCCGCCGGCGAGACCATCCGCGTCCACCCGGGCCATGTCGGCGCCTTCGACGAGACCGTCAGCTTCAAGGTCTCGACCATCCCGGGGCTCGCCAACAAGTTCTTCGGCGGCAACGGGTTCTTCCTGGCAGACCTCACCGGTCCCGGACGCGTCTGGCTGCAGTCGATGTCGATCCAGATGCTGGCCGCACAGTTGGCCGAGTACATGCCCGACAACGGCGGCGGAAATGGCGGCGGGAGCTCGTCGTCCGGCCTCGTGGACGGGTTCATCGGCGGCGTCTTCGGGAATTGACGATGGCCGGCACCTACGCCATGTCGTGCCTGCGCTGCGGGCAGCCACTCGATGAGCACGGCGCCTGTCCCAACTGCGGCGCCGGCTCGATGCCGCCGACGTTGCAAGGCACGACATCCACGCGAGGACGCGCCGACGTTGCGACGCCGCCCGGGGGCGCCGTAATCCCGGGACGGACCGATCGCTTGGGGGTCTTCCAGGCGGCCGGCCGGCGCACAAACTGGTTCGTACGGTTCGCCACTGCGGTCGCGACCATCGTCTTTGTGGTCGCCGTGGCCGTCATCATCGTGGCCGGGGTCATCGCCCTGTTCACCGGTGTCTGGATACTGCCCAACGGCGGCATCGGGCTGCTGGCCGGCGTGTTCATCATCGTGGCGAGCGCGCTCATCCTGATCATTGTCGGGACGATGCTGTGGCTGCTCGTCCGGCGCGACGACGGTTTTCCCCCGCCGGGGAGGCGATCGTAAACGGGGGGCGCCCGACAGGCACCCCCCGCAGCGCCGATCAGTCGTGCCGGGTGAAGACGACGAGCGGGATCTCGCGCGTCGTCTTCGTGGCGTACTTGTTGTAGTCGGGCCAGACCGCCGTCACCAGGTCCCACAGGTGGGCCCGGTTGTCGGGCGAGTCACGCTCCGCAGACGCGCGGAACTTGTCCTCGCCGACCTGGAGCACGACTTCGGGGTCGGCCTCGATGTTGACGTACCAGTCGGGGTGCGTCGGCGACCCGCCGTATGAGGCGGTCACCACGTACCGTCCGCCGTCTTGTGCATAGATCAAGGCGGTGCGCCGGGCGGTGCCGGACTGCTTGCCACGCGTGGTCAGCAGCAGGGTCGGCACGTCGGAACGCCAGAGGTGCCCCTCGGAACCGTTGGACTCCGCATAGAGGCGCACATGGTCGGCCACCCACCCCGCGCGGGGATCAATTGGGGTCTCGGTGAGCAGATCTGCCACTCGGTCCTCCTTCGCCGTCGGATGTGGGGCATCGTCGTCCCACGCGAAGGATCGTAACAACGCGCACTTGCGCGGGTCGCCCCGCCGGTCGCTATCCGCCGCCCTTCGCTGACAGCCACATCGTCGATGACTTCGGCGGCGCCTTGGTCAGCAGTTGGGGAATGGTCACCAGCGTGTAGCCGTGGGTACGCAGGTAACGGACGACGATCGGCACCGCGGCCACGGTCTCCGAGCGGTTGCCGCCTCCGTCGTGCATCAGGACGATCCCACCGGCGCGGACCTGTTCGGCCGCGTGGATGACCGATGCTGTCCCCGGCCGTGACCAGTCGCGCGTGTCGATGCTCCAGACGGTCGTGACCATTCCCAGGCCGCCCGCGGTGTGCCGCACGCGGGCGCTTTGGGCGCCATATGGCGGTCGGAAGAATTGCGGGTAGGCGTGCGTCGCCTTGAAGATCGCGTTCTTGGTCCACAACAGCTGGCCCTGGACCTGCGTCGAGGAGAGCCTGGTGAGGTCCGGATGGTTCCAGGTGTGGTCCTCGATCGGAAAGCCCAATTTGGACATGTTGGCCACGAGCTTCGCGTAACGGTGGATCTGGCTGCCGATCTCGAAGAACGTCGCGGGCGCCTTGAGCTGCCGCAGCTCGCGGACCAAGCGGGGCGTGTAGATGCTGGGTCCGTCGTCGAAGGTCAGGGCAACGAGCCGGCCGCGCGTTCCCCCCTTCACGAAGATGGCGTTGGCCGCGATCATCCTCCGGACCTGGCGCTGGGTTGCCGGGTCAACCGTGGGCGGCTTCTTCGTCTTCGGAGGGGTCGTCGTGGTACGGCCGGGCGCCATTGCGGCCGGCAGGCCCGGTGACGTGTTCGCGGTCACCGCCGACACGGTGCCCGTGTGCCCGGATCCCTGTGCAACGGCGACGGCGACGCCTGCCGCGACCGCGACCATCGCGCCGACGACGACCAACATTCGACGGGGGCGGCGTCGCGCTTTCGGGGCGGATGCGTCGGTCATGCGGGGTCCCATCGGCGATCGGGGCGCACTTTGAGGTTACCAGCAGGGCATCGCATCGCCGGAATCCGCGCCACGTCTTGCCTGATCATCGGCGTGGACCGTCGGCGGCCTTACGATTCGGTCGTCGTCGCGGTCGCCCCGGACCCATGTGCCTCACGCGTAAGCATGCGGGCGCCGACCGTCATGACCCCCACCGAGACCAGCGTCGCCGTGAGCACGGCGGCGGCCTGCCCGGGCGTCAGCACCCCGGTCTCGAGCCCGACCGCCACGACGGCCGCGGGCACGCCCATCTGTGCGGTCGCGATCAGGCCGCTGGAGAGCGGCAGGCGCGTCACCTTGGCCGCGCCGGCGTGGACGACGACGATGCCCGCCGCCAAAACCAGCGCGAACACGAGATCGGAGGGCTGAGTGATCAGCGCGCGCAGGTTGATCTGCGCACCGAGAACGACGAAGAACAGCGGGATGAAGAATCCTTGGCCGATGCCGAGGATCTGCCACGCCAAGCGCTTGGGCTCCCCCACGAGCGCCACGACGGCACCGGCACAGAATCCGGCCACGAGGATGCTGGTACCGATACGGATCGCCAGCCACGCAAGAATGAACAGCGACAGCAGCGAGACGCGCAGATCGAGTCCCCAGCCGCGTTGGCGCGACATGTGGCGGTAGCGTCGGAACCAGGCCTGGGTGCGGGCCGCGTGAAGGATGGCCCAGATCAGCACCGTCGCGATCGCGACGACGATGCCACCGAGGACCACGTCGAGCGCGGATCCGTGCACGACGGCAAACGGAAGGAGCACGACGCTGCCGATGTCGGCGATCGTCACCCACGCGGCGGTGGCCAGCCCCACCCGGGTGCCGGTGAGATGCCCCTCCTCGAGGACGGGCATGACCAGTGCCGCCGACGAGGTCACCAGCAGCACGGCGATCATCAGCGGGTGATGCACCGTCGTCACGAGTGACAAGACGAAGCCGCCGACCAGCGCCAGGACTGCCGATACCACCACCACGCGCGCGCCCGTCCCGAGGGACCTCCGCAGCCCGGGGTCACGCAACGGGAGCGCCGTGCCGACGGCGAACATCAACAGGGCGAACCCGATCGCCGCCAGGAACGCCAGCGTCGGGCCGGCGGGATCGATGATCCCGAACCCGGTCCGGCCGATCACGACCCCAGCGGCGATCTCGCCCACGACCACCGGCGGGGCGAACCGGGGAAGTCCTGCGAGGATCACGCCGACGAGCCCGCACGCCACGATCAGCGCCAGATCGGCAAAGGTCATCGCGCGCCCCGGGGCAGCTCAGTCATGCGTCACCACGTCCCACACTATGGCGATGTGCGGCAAACTTGGCGAGGCGCGAGTCCCCGTTGCAGTCCGCGCACCGCGCTACCGTCGCCGGGATGAGCACCACGCCTCTTCGACCCCATGAGCGCGGCCGCATGTTCGAGCACGTCATCGACGCGCTCTTTCGCGCGCACGGATATCGCACAGCGACCAACACGATCGTCGTGGGACGGTCCGGCGCGCGCCACGAGATCGACATCCTCGCATCCCGACAGGAGGATCTCCTGGACGCCCGCGTCGCGGTCGAGTGCAAGAACTGGAGCCAGCCGATCGACACCGCCGTCGTTGCGCGCGCCCGACTCATCCGCGACGACCTAGGCCTCGGCCAGATGGTCATCGCCTGCCCAGCCGGCGCGACCCCGGCCGCCCGCACAACGGCGGCGGAATGCGGGATCGCCATCTGGGATCGCCAAGAGCTCGAGCAGCGGCTCGGGGCGGCGGCCGTCGGCGCTTTGGGCGCGGCCCCGTCGGGCGGGACGCGCAGCGGCGTCGCCCGGCACACCGACGCGGCGGCCGCAGCGGCCGCCGTCCAGGGTGCAACCCGCGGCGTACTGGGCATCGGTCGTGGCCGACTACTGGGATCGGTCGACGCGTGGCTGCGGCTGGTCGAGGTCCGTTTCGGCTGCGGCGAACGCGGCGGCATCCGCAAGCGGTTGCGGATACGCCCGATGTTCGTCCTCTACGAGCCGCTGGGCGGGACAGCGCTCTGGTCGATACCCGCGCGCACCGTTCCCGATCCGGACATCGACGACGATGCTCCGACGCTGCCGGCGCCGGCGACGCCCGAGCTCATCCGCACCACACTCGAGCGGACCATCGCCCGGCAGGACACGCTGGTCCAGGACGCTGCCCGTGAGCGGCACGAACTGACCCGGGCACACCTCGGAATCCCTGACGCGGAGGTCGTCACCGTCGACAAGGTCGCGACGGTCGACTGGCCGATCCACATCGCGATCGTCGACCAGCGCGGCGGTGCCCGCGCCGTGGTCGTGGATGCGGCCGGCGGGCGAATCGACGAGTCGCTTGGCGACTGCTGCACCGCCCATCTGGGCACGCTCGCCCATCAGCTGGGGATCGACCTGTCCGACCGGCCGGGGCCGGCCTGAGCTACTCCGGAAGCGGCGGGACCGTCCCCGCGCACCACGCCACCGCGAACTGACGCGCGGTCCGTGGTGTCAGCCCATGCCCGCCCCGGGCGAATCGCACCGCCGACGGCACGAGGGCAGCGTCCTGCGTGCCGCCCAGGCGTGCGACCAGGCCCGTCGCGATCTCGATGTAGCGGTCCTGGGTCAACTGTGTGAACGCGACACGCAGGCCGAACCGGGTCGCCAGCGCCGCCTTCTCGCCGCGCCCCAGGGCACTCTCCATGTCGTCCTCCCGCTCGGAGCGGGTTTCGGCGATCAGCTTGAGCCGATTCGAGGTTGCCCAGACCACGACGTTGGACGGACGCATCGCCGCATCGCCCTCGAGCGCGGCCCGCAAGATGCGGTCGGTCCGCTCGGCGTCGTCGAAGACGAGGTCGTCGAGGAGCACCAGGCACCGTGGCCCTGCCCCCACCAATTCCTCGAACAGCGCGGTGACCGTCGCCGCGTCGGAACGGTCGACCTGGATCAGCCGTAGTCCCCGCTCGGCGCACCCCGCCGCCAGCGCCCGCACGGACGCCGACTTGCCCGTACCCGGAGGCCCGTAGAGCAGCGCGTCGTTGGCCGGACCGCCTGCCACGAACGCATCGAGCGCGATCGCGAGCGGCGCTCGCTGGTGGTCGCTGCCGATGAGATCCGCCGGCGTGATCGGGTCGGGTCGGGCAATCCCGACCAGGGCACCATGGCTATACCGCAGCACGCGGTGGGCCGCCAGCGCTCCGATGCCCTCGCGGTAGTGAAACTCCGCCACGGCCGCGACGTGCGCCTCCCAGCCCGAAGCTCCGGCGAGCATGTCCCGCAGTGCCGCGAACGCCGGCGGACGCTCGTCCCGGACGACGGCGGTCTCCGGGGGCACCGCGTTGGCGAGGCCGTGATGTTCAAGCATCCCCGCAAGATCCCCGTGGGCCAGCGCGCCGAGCGCGCCCAGCTCGTACGCGGCCCTCGCGAGCCTGCGGTCACCCGGGGCAATCCCGTCGCGCGCCAGGCCGGCGAACGCCCCGCTCGAGCCAAGCACGAGCTCGGCGATCGCCACGGGCACGGTCGTCTCGATGCCAAAGAGCTCCCCGGCGAGTCGATGCGCGGCGTGCTCGTCGCCCGGATGCGCGGACAGATCCGAAACCGCCCGCACGAGCGGGTGCGCATCGAGGTCGTCATAGGCGATGCGCGGATCGACGGTCATCGCGCCACGCTGTCGTCGCCGTCGCGCACCCTAGGAGCGCAGCGAATAACGGCGCGCACCGGCGTAGGTCTGGGCGAAGTACCCCGACAAGAGCGAGTCGATCCGTACGCCCGAGCCGGGATTGGCGGCGTGCACGAAGCGTCCCCCACCGATATACATGCCGACGTGGGTGACATAGCCGGAGCTGTCGGCGAAGAACGCGAGATCCCCGGGCTGCAGGTCGTTGCGCTGCACCGGGTACCCGACCTTGGACTGGTCGTTGGCGACCCGTGGAATCTTGAGCCCCAGGTGCTTGAACCAGGTCCAGTACATCAGCCCCGAGCAGTCGAATCCGCCCGGGCTTGTCCCGCCCCAGACGTACCGGTGCCCAAGCATCGAGTGCGCCAGCGCCACAGCGGTGGCGGCGAGGTTGGGCCGCGCACCCGGAATGGGCCTGGCGCGCCCGTTGGCGACGAAGTCCGGGTGGCCCGGCCGCGGCAGGAACAGGATCGGCTGGACCCCGACGAAGACCACGCTCTGGACGACCCCGCCCCGCACCAGCACCTTCCCGGCCGACGCGAGGGTCGCCTTGGTGGTGGCCACCCGCTCGCCGTCGATGCCCAGATACAGGGGGTTGTCCGAGGTGACGTCGAAGTCGCGGCTGGCAGGATGCCCGAGCGTCGCCACCGCACGTGAGCGCACGGCGATCGCCCCGGCGACAACCGCCTGAAATGCACGCGGCCCCCATGTGGCGGGAATCTGGCCGGCGAGCACGCCGTAGGTGTATGCCTCGGCGGAAACGTCGTTGATGACCATCAAACGGTTCTGGAAGCCGGCGCGGACCTGCAACGCACCGCGGTAGCGCAGCGCGACCGGACGGTCGAGCCGAAGGCTGGTGACGGTCACGAACCGCACCGGTCCGGCCATCGCGACCGGCGCCGGCGTCGTCGCGTCAAGGTCCTCGACGGTCGTGCCGGTCACGACCCCGCCCGCGACCACCGCGGTCACCTGCACGCGGTGGTGGGCCGGGTAGGTCAGGTGGGTCCCGCCGGGGGACTGGTCGGTGACGGTCATGGGCGTCTGGCCCTCAATGACGACCGTGCCGGTGGTGACAGCGACCAGTGCGCGGATCGTGTGTCCCGACAATTTCCGGACCGTCGCGGCCGGAAACGCCGAGTGGAGGATGTGCGTGGCGATCGCCCCCGCCAGCGCCTGGCGGTACGCCACTGCGCGCGATGCGGACGACGACGACAGCGCGATCCCGGCGGCGGCCAGCATCAGCGCCCCCGCGACGAAGATGGCACACACACGACGGGTCGCCATGCGCGCGGTGCGTGTCGCAGCCTCGCTCACGGGATGAGTCTATACCGGCACCTCCCGCCCGCTACGCGGCCGGGTCCGGCTGCCGCAGGTTGCCCTCCCGACGGACGTGGCGGCGCACACAGGCGCCCGATATTGTGCCATTTATGACAAAACTCGCCGGCACCGCCCTCGAACAACACCTCAAGGCCCTTCTTGAGGTCCCCTCCTTTCCGCCCCCGCAGTCGTTCGTCGACAACGCCCTGTGGAGCGACCCGGCCGTCTACGCGGAGGCCGAGGCCGACCCGGATGGGTGGTGGGAGCGCCATGCCCGCGCCCTGCACTGGGACACCGCGTGGGACACGGTCCTCGACTGGTCGGACAAACCGTTCGCCAAGTGGTTTGTCGGCGGCAAGATCAACGCCTCCTACAACTGCGTCGATCGCCACGTCGAGGCCGGAAACGGCGACCGTGTGGCGTTCCACTGGCGCGGAGAAGAGGGCGAGGAGCGCACCATCACCTACGCCTGGCTGCACGAACAGGTGCAGCGCGCCGCCAATGCGATGACCAGCCTCGGGGTCGGTGCGGGCGACGTGGTCGGGATCTACCTGCCGATGATCCCCGAGGTGGTCGTCGCAATGCTGGCCTGTGCCCGCATCGGCGCACCACACAACGTGGTGTTCGGCGGGTTTTCGGTCGAGGCCGTCCGCGAGCGCATGGAGGAGTCCGACGCCAAGCTGCTGGTCACTGTTGACGGTGCCCGGCGCCGCGGCAAGACGGTACCGGTCAAACGGGAGGTCGACCACACGCTCGGCACGCTCCCGGCGATGGACCACGTGCTGGTCGTCCGGCACACCGACGTGCCCTGCCCGATGGTGTCCGGCCGCGACGTCGACTGGGACACGGCGCTCGCGGCTGCGGACCCCGTCGCCCCGGCGACCCCGTTTGACGCCGAGCACCCGCTGTTCATCCTCTACTCGTCGGGGTCGACGGCCAAGCCGAAGGGCATCCTCCATACGACCGGCGGCTATCTGGTCGGGACGGCTTTCACGACCAAGTACGTCTTCGATCTGCGGCCCGAGTCCGACGTCTTCTGGTGTTCGGCCGATGTCGGCTGGATCACCGGCCATAGCTACATCGTCTACGGGCCCCTGCTCAACGGCGCCACGAGCGTGATGTACGAAGGCGCGCCCGACTACCCGCACCGGGGGATCTGGTGGGAGACGATCGAGCGCTACGGGGTGAATATCTTCTACACGGCCCCGACGGCCATCCGGGCCTGCATGAGCTGGGGCGCCGAGGAACCGAACAAGTTCGATCTGTCGAGCCTCCGACTGCTCGGATCGGTCGGCGAGCCGATCAATCCCAAGGCCTGGCTCTGGTACCGCGAGGTCATCGGTGGCGGCAACTGCCCGATCGTCGATACGTGGTGGCAAACCGAGACCGGCCAAATCATGATCTCGCCCATCCCGGGCCTCACGGCCGCCAAGCCGGGCTGCGCAATGCGCGCGCTGCCGGGCGTCCGGGCGGAGGTCGTCGACAACGACGGGAACCCGATTTCCGAGGGCCAGGGCCTGCTGGTGCTCCGCCGCCCGTGGCCGGGCATGTTGCGCACGATCTTCAAGGATCCGGATCGGATGATCAGGACGTACTGGGAGCGCTTCGGCGTGGACACCTACCTGGTCGGCGACGCCGCCAGGATCGACGCCGACGGCGACATGTGGATCCTCGGGCGGATCGACGACGTGATCAACGTCTCCGGCCACCGCCTCTCCACCGCTGAGGTCGAGTCGGCGATCGTCGGCCACCCGAAGGTGGCCGAGTCGGCCGTCGTCGCGCAGGACGACGACATCACCGGCCAGGCCATCGTCGCATTCGTGACCCCGGTCGAGGGCACAGATACCGAACGGCTCGACCAGGAGATCCGCGATCATGTCGCGGAGCAGATCGGCAAGTTCGCACGCCCGAAGCGGATCATCTGGACGGCGGACCTGCCCAAGACCCGCTCAGGAAAGATCATGCGGCGCTTGCTGCGCGACATCGCCGCCGGCCGCGAGCTCGGTGATGTGACCACGCTGCGCGATCCGGCCGTCATGGGCGCGCTGCGCGAGCTGATCGCGGCGCGTGCCGATTCCGAAGACTGATCCCCGAGCACGGAGGACCCCCGTCATGAGCACTCCGAACGATGACCGCGCCTGGCGTGACAAGCTCAGCCCCGAGCAGTATGCGGTGACCCGTGAAGGGGCAACCGAAGGCGCCTTCACGGGCGTCTACTGGGACCACCACGGCGCAGGCACGTACCGGTGCGTGTGCTGCGGGGCCGAGCTGTTCGCCTCCGACGACAAGTTCGAGTCGGGCAGCGGCTGGCCGAGCTTCACCCAACCCGCCGGCGACGGCGCCGTCGATGAGCATCCCGACCGCTCCCACGGGATGGTGCGCACCGAGGTCCGCTGCCACGTGTGCGACGCCCACCTCGGTCACGTCTTTCCCGACGGCCCGGACCCGACGGGGCTGCGGTTCTGCATCAACTCGGCCGCACTCGACTTCGACGACATCTCGCCGGAGCCCAGCACATGACGACGCCCGCGTGGCGGACGCGCCCGTGAGCGGCGGTCCGTTCACGCCGCTGTTTCTGGAGATGGGCCTCGGCGTCGACCTCGTCGGTGAGGACATGACCAAGGCCTCCTGCCGCGCCGCGCGCGAGGCGATCGGGCGGACGTCGCTTCCCGGGATCGGTGTCTTGCTTCCCGACGGCGACCGCAGCCACATGCAGGTCCGGGTCGAGGTCGCTGTACCGCGCCCCGAGGAGGTCGACACCGCCGTGGTTGCCGCCGTCTTCCCGTACGGTCAGATCGCGGTGACCGCCGTCACCGGCGGCCTGCGGACCCACAACGGCACGGACTACGGTCCCGGCCAGGACCACTTGATCGTCGCGGTCGCGGTTGTCGCGGTGGGCTCGCCCGAGATCACGCGCTGACATCGCGCGGGGCCAACGAGGGCCCCGCGTTCAGTGCAGCTCGACCAGGTCCCGTTCCGGGACGATGCTCCAGTGCGCGGCGAGGCGGCGAAGGTCATCGTCGAGCGGCCACGCATCGGCCACCTCGGCACCGGTGTGGAGCGGCGAGCCGCCCTTCAGCGGCATGCACCCGGCGTTTTCGCCGATGTTGGTGATGGTCGCGAGCTCGTCGCGGGTCAAGAGCGTCACCGTCGGCGTGCCCGCCAGCTCGGCCCGCTTGGCCTCGACGGGCTTCGCCTGTGGGCCCGGTTCCTGGATCAGGGTCGGCACCACGCACTCCACCGACGGCTGGGCAAGCGTCCACTGGCAGGCCAGCTGGAGTGGCGTGAGCCGGTGCCGTTCGCCGATCCCGCGCAGACGTTCCAGCCGCTCGCGGCCGTGATCGACCCAGCCGGCCGGCCGAAAGGCGCGATGGTCCATCGGGGCCAGGTTCGCCTCGTCGGGCAGGTCGTCGTGGAAGACCCCGCCGTAGTCGACGACACGGGCGAGAACCTTGACGTCGGCGGCGACCATCGCCGGCAGCACCAGGCGCCCGGGCCACGGTTCGAACGGATTCAGGATGATCATGGCCCACTCGATCAGCTCCCCGAAACGCTCCAGGCAGCGCAGGATGTCGAGCGTGAAACCGTTCGCCGGCCCCGGGGCAAGTCCCAACGATCGCGTCAGGCCCTGCTCCTTCAGCCGCGACATGCCCGTCTCCCACACGACCGGGCTCGAATAGCCGATCCGGTCGGGGTTGTGGAGCATCAGCACGTCGAAGTGGTCGGCGCCGCACCGCTCGAGACTGTCCTCGCAGGCGCGCCGGAGATAGTCGGCGTAGCGGTCGGATGAACGCAGGCGCGGGTCCGTGAAGCGCGGAAAGCCTTTGGCCCCGTCGCGCTCGCCGTGGACGAAGTCGTGCCCGATGGCGGCGACCAGCCGGTAGGAGTCGCGGGGCAACCCGGCGATCGCGCGGCCGACCATGCGATCGGCCTCGCCGCTGCCGTAGACGTCGGCGGTGACGACGGTGCGGATCGCGTCGTCTGGGCGGATCAGCGCCAGGTAACGCTCATCGTCGAGCGGGAGGCCGAAATGCATGAAGCGGCCGCCGCTCCAGGCACCGAGTGCGGTGTGTCCGAGATCAGTCATTGCCCACAGGCTCGCAGGTTCGGGCGGCGACCGGAACCCCGCGCGCCATCGGGTGGGGAGGCTTGTCCGGTGCGTTCGGGTCGGCGGTCCCGATGGCGTGGCTCACCCGGCATGCCCGCGGACGTCGTACGCGGTCGTTAGCCTCCCGCTATGACCACATGCACCCAACGCAGCGTCGTCGCGGTTCTTGCGGCCGCCGGACTGATCGCCCTCACCGCCTGCGGCTCCAGCAACTCCTCCAGCAGTTCGTCGGCCGCCGCCACCTCGACCGGAGCGCAGACGGCGTCGACCCCGACGGCCGCCGCCGCACCGCCGGTGCCCGCCGGCACCTGCATCCACACCGCACCGGCCACGGCCGCCAAGCCGAAGACCTACGCCGCGGCCCCGGCGGTGACCATCAATCCCGCCAAGACGTACACGGCCACGCTGGCGACCTCGTGCGGCACGATCGTCATGAACCTGCTGCCCAAGCAGGCTCCGTTCACCGTCAACAACTTCGTCTTTCTCGCCGATCAGGGCTTCTACAACGGCCTGACCTTTCACCGCGTCATCCCCGGATTCGTGATCCAGGGCGGCGATCCCAAGGGCGACGGGACCGGCGATCCCGGCTACCAGTTCAAGGACGAGCTGCCGAAGACCGCCTACACACTCGGCGACGCCGCGATGGCCAACGCGGGCCCGAACACCAACGGCTCGCAGTTCTTCATCGTCCAAGGCGCTGATGGTGTGAAGCTGCCGCCGAAGTACTCGCGCTTCGGACATGTGACCTCGGGCCAGAGCGTGGTCAACCTCATCGCCAACGTCCCGGCCGACACCACCACGGGCAAGCCCAACCAGCCCGTGTGGCTCTACTCGGTCACCATCACAACGAGGTAGCGGCCCGCCGACCACAGGCGGTACAGGCCCTAGTCGGAGCCCGCGGCCACCGGGGCGGCGTCGAGGAATCCCGGGTTGACGCACGGCCCGTGTGGCCGGTGCGCAAAGGGACGCTCGATCGCGCAGTGGCAGTTCTCGCCCGGTTCACGCCAGACCCGCAGCCCCCCGAATCCGGCGCGGGTGCGCTGCAGTGCGCGGAACCGCTCGATATCGATCTCCGCCCAGAAGACCCGGTCGAGGCAGCCCATGACCTCACGCCCGTCGCGGACATACCTGTACAGCCGCGGGCACCCGGACTGCAGGCACCCCGAGGGGTAGACCACCCGCTCGCACCGCACCGCGCACTGGCCGCAGGCGCCCGGGCCGGTATCGGGAAAAGGGGTGCCGGCGCGCGCGCCGGGGCGTCGTGACGGGATGGCGGGGTGATCGCTCAGTGCGGAACTCCGGGTCGGCGTGATCCGTGTTCGACCGTAGCGCATGCCCACCGTGACGCGCCATCGCCACCGTCTGATCGACTAGCCGACGACACACTCCGCGCCAAGCAAGGTCTTCAGGGACGCCTGCAGGCTGTTGTCGCGCGGGTTGACGCGGTACCAGTCGCCGAAGCGATAGCGGTATGCGCCCTGGTCGGTTTCCATCACCATCACGACCGGCGCCTCGCCGCCGTGGTCGACCAGCAGCTGGCGCAGCTGCGGCAGCTGCGCCGTCTCCAGGCGCGAGGCGTGCACGCGGAGGGTCAGCCGATGCTCCTCGCGGTCGGGGTCGACGGCGAAGCGATCGATCGTCCGCGCGACGATCTTGGTCTCACCCTCGCCCTTTTGGTCGATCCGTCCCTGGATCACGACGATCGCGTCGGGCACGAGGTGGTCGCGTGCCTCGTTGAGCACCGCGGGCACGACCACGACCTCGACAGACCCCTCGAGGTCGTCGAGGCGCACGAACATCATCGGCTCGCCACGCCGCGTGGTGATCGACTTGATCGCGCCGATGATGCCGCCCACCGTCACAAACGTGCCGTCGGACTGGTCATCGAGCCGGCCGAGCCCGCACGTCACGGCCCTGGACAGCTGGTTGCGGCAGTCCTGGAGAGGATGGCTCGACACGTACAGACCGAGCGCCTCCTTCTCGGCGGCGAGCAGGTCCTCGCGCGAAAACTCGTCGGTGGGAATCGACGGATCAAGGTCGAGCGGCTGGGCCGAATTGGCGTCGGGATCAAGCGCCGCAAACAGCGACTCCTGCCCGGCGGCGGCGTCGCTGCGGGCGCGCGAGGCGGATCCCATTGCGGCCGGCAGCACCTCGAGGATGCCGAAGCGCGTGGCGCCGGTCGAGTCGAACGCCCCCGCGCGGACAAGACTTTCCAGGGCACGCTTGTTGACCTGCGCCTGGTCGACCCGACGGCAAAAATCCCAGATCGACGCGAACACACCGCCGGATGCGCGCGCGTCGAGGATCGCCGCCACGGCGTTCTCCCCCACACCCTTCACCGCGGTTAGGCCGAAGCGGATCTCGCGGTCACCGGTCACCGCGAAGTCCGAGCGGCTGGCGTTGACGTCGGGCGGCAGCACCGAGAGGCCCATGTCCTGGGAGGCGGCCACGTAGAAGGGCACGCGGTCCTTGGTGTCCATGACCGACGACATCAGCGCGGCCATGTACTCGGCCGGGTAGTTGCATTTCAGGTACGCGGTGCGGTAGGCAAGCAGCCCGTAGCAGGCGGCGTGCGACTTGTTGAACGAGTAGTCGCCCGCGGCCTCGCACAGCGCCCAGAGGTCCGCCGCCACCCGCGTGGCGGTCCCGGTGGCGATGCATCCCTCGATGAACTCGTCCTTGAGGGACGCCATCAGGTCCTTGTCCTTCTTGCCCACAGCCTTGCGCAGGTCGTCCGCGCGGGCGGGCGAGAAGCCGGCGAGCTCCCGCGAGATCGCCATCAGCTGTTCCTGGTAGATCGCCACCCCGTAGGTGGGGCCGGTGATCGGCGCCAGGCGCGGGTCGGCAAGCTCGACCTTGCCCGGATCGCGCTTGTTGCGGGCGTAGGCCGGGATGAACGCCATCGGCCCCGGGCGATAGAGGGCCACGAGCGCGATCAGATCTGCGAACTCGGTCGGCCGGACCTCACGCAGGGCGTCGCGCATCCCGCTGGACTCGAACTGAAAGACCCCGAGACCGTCCCCGCGGGCGAGCATCTGGTACGTCGGGGTGTGGTCGATCGGCAGCGTGTCAATGTCGAGGACGTGCCCGTGGGTCTCGTCGATTAGCTCGACGCACTTCTGGATGATGTCCAGGTTGCGCAGGCCGAGGAAATCCATCTTCAGCAGGCCGAGCGCCTCGACGTCGTGGTCGGGGACCTGGGTGACCACGTTGCCGTCATCGTCGATCCTGACCGGGATGAAGTCGGTGACGTCGCTCGGGGCGATCACCACACCGGCCGCGTGGACGCCCTCGTTGCGGACGAGCCCCTCGAGCGGGCGGGCCGTGTCGATGATCTTCTTGGCGGCCTCGTCCGTCGCGTAGGCCTGGGCGAGCTCGCTCCCCTCCTTGAGGGCGTCCTCAAGCCGGATCCCGATCGGGCGCTCCGGGACGAGCTTGGCGATGCGGTCCACTTGGCCGTAGCTGAAGCCCAACACGCGACCCGAGTCGCGCACGACCGCCCGCGCCAGGAGCTTGCCGAAGGTCCCGATGCGCGCGACCGAGCCTTGGCCGTAGCGCTCGGTGACATAGCGCACCACGCGATCGCGGCCGTTTTGGGCGAAGTCGGTGTCGATGTCGGGCAGGCTCTTGCGCCCGGGGTTCAGGAAGCGCTCGAACAACAGGCCGTGCTCGAGCGGGTCGAGATCGGTGATCCGTAGGGTGAACGCGACCAGTGACCCCGCGGCGGACCCACGGCCCGGTCCGACGGCGACGCCGTTGTCCCGAGCCCAGCGGATGTAGTCCCACACGATGAGGAAATAGGAGGAGAACCCCATCTCCTCGATCACGCCAAGCTCGAACCGCAGCCGTTGCTCGGCACCCGACGGCGGCTGCCCCTGATACCGGCGGACCATGCCCTCCCGGCACAGCTGCTCGAGGTACTCGGTCGGCGTCGTCCCGTCGGGCACCGGGAAGCGCGGCAGCTTGACCTCGCCGATCGGCAGCTCCAGCCCCGAACAGCGGGCGGCGATCTCCAGCGACACGGGGATCGCGTCGACGAAGTCCGGCAGCGCGACCGCCATCTCGGCGCCCGTCTTCAAGTAGAACTCTTTGGTGTCGAACCGGAAGCGGTTGGGGTTCGAGAGCACGTCGCGGGTCTGGATCGCCAGGAGCGCCTCGTGGGCGTCGGCGTCGTGCTGGCAGACGTAGTGGGCGTCACAGGTCGCCACCATCGTCTGGCCGGCGTCACGGGCGAGCTTGGCGAGCTCCAGGTTGATCTTGTGCTGGACCGGGATGCCCGAGTCCTGGATCTCGACGTAGACGTCGTCGCGGCCAAAGATCTGGACCAGCCGGTCAAGCTCGGCGCGCGCCCCGGCCAGGTCGTCCTGCTCGACCAGGCCGCAGATCGTTCCGGACAGGCAGCCGGTCAGCGCGATGACGCCGTCGGCATGCTGCGCCAACAACTCGTAGTCGACGCGTGGCTTGCGGTGGTAGCCCTCGAGGAAGCCCTTGGAACAGAGCTTGATGAGGTTGTAGTAGCCGGCCGTGTTCTCGGCCAGCAGCGTGATGTGGGCACGCCGTTCACGCCCCGGACGGGCATGGCGGTCCGGGACCAGATACGCCTCCAGCCCGACGATCGGCGTGATCCCCCGCTTTTTGGCGGTGCGGTACAACTCGATCGCACCGCTCATGACCCCGTGGTCGGTAAGGGCGGTGGCGGTCTGGCCCATCTCCTCGACTCGGTCGAGCAGGCGCGCGATCTTGCAGGCTCCGTCCAGGATCGAATAGTCCGAATGGACGTGAAGGTGTACGAACTCCGGAGCCGCGGCCATCCCCGTCAGGCTAGCCCCCGCCCCAGACGGCAGCAAGGGCGTGAACACACAAGATGTGGGGTCGTAGCGGCGCCCGTGACACTAGCGGTGGCGTCACCGATACCGTGACGGCCCATCAACGGGACGGCATCTCGTCACGATGCTCGAGGGCGAGCATGCCCCAGTCCCCACCGATCACCAGGGTCTGGCCGTCGGCCGACCAGGCGGCCGCGCGGACCCAGCGGATCAGGCGGCACACACCCCGGTCCGAGGTGCGGACGATCGCGAGCGAGAACACGCGGGTCGACTCGGCCACCTGTATCGCGGCGACGGACCCGCCGGGCGCGAGCAGCGCCGACTCGGGGATCCCGTCCGCGGCAAGGCCGTCGAGCAACACGGGTACGGTTGGCGCCGGAGCCGGGTTGACTTCGGGGCGCTCCACGCCGGCCAGCGTGAGTCCCGGAACCTCCCAGAGCCGACGGACTCCGGCGGCGACGGCCTCGATCCGCCCATCATCGAGGAGGCGCAGCCCGAGGGCGGACTCACGCGCGGCGGCCACGGTGCGCACCGGCCCGGCGCCGGCGATCCCCAGCGCCGCGTCGAGGCCGACCAGATCGGCGGTGGTCTTGGGCGGTGGCATCAGCATCAGACCGTTGGGGGGCTCTGCACGGCGGCGACCGGGGCCCGCCCCGCGACGTTGCAGGACTTCGAGGATCCCGGCCCACGGACCCGGGTCGTCCGGGTAGACGGGTGGTGGCGGAAGCGGTCGTGTCGTCATGCGGTCTCCTCTACGGGAACGATCAGCGCCATCCCCCACGCACCGCCGACGACGATGCGCAGGTGGGCGCCGAGTGCGATCGACGAGGCCCCGCGGAGGTAGACCGCGACTGCCCCATCGCTGGCGCGTACCACCGCGACCGCGTCCGGCGTGGCCAGGGTTGCCCACTCCCCGTCATCGGAGAGCGAGATCGCACGGACGTCGGGCAGGACGGGCGTCCAGGTGCATTGGGCCTCGTCGCTGCCGAGACGGGAAATCTGGTGGTCGGCGTGCAGCGCGAGGACCCGGTCGGCCGCGGCCGCGGCGACCAGTTGCTGCACGTGGGCGCCCCAGCCATGCTCATGCGCGTCTGCCGGCCCGACCACGCCACCCGCCGCCAGCCACAGCCGCTCGCCGGCGAACGCAAGCGCGTCGACCGCGCCGGGATACTCGGCGACCGGTGCGCCGCCACCCAGCGGCACGACCACCGTGCGGTCCTCGTCGAACACGGCGATCAGGCGCCCGCTGGCGGAGATCGCCACAGGTCCCGGTCCCAGGTCCGACAGGCGGTCACCGAGACTCGGCAGCACGACCGCCCGCCAGCCGTCGTCGGCGCACAACACGGCCGCATTGGCCCGCCCCGCGCCCAGCGCCGCGACGAGCCCCGGCGGACGGCGGTCGAAGGCCTGTGAGAGATCCGGGAGCACGATCGCCTGAACAACGCCGGGCAACCGCCCGAGGACCATCGCTCCGCCGGCCGCGACGGAGAGCCCCGCGGTCGGATACGGCGAGGCGACCGACAATGCCACGCGGGGCCACGGCGCCGACCAGGCGCCCTCGGGCAGCGGCACCGGGCCGAGCGTCAGCCCCTCCGGGCCGGGGCCGAGCTCGCACCACGGAGCGCTCGCCCCGCGGTGGATCCGCAGGCGCTGCGGGGGCATCACGCGACGCATCGGGTCAGCCCTTATCCAGTGTCTCGGCGATGCGATAGGCCATCCGGCTCTGCAGCGAGAACAGCTCAATGAACCCGGGCGAGGCGTGCTGCGAGAACGATGCATCCGCGTTGAAGGTCGCCAGGCTCTTGTCGTAGATGGCGTACGGCGACACGCGGCGGCAGGCACGGGCGGTGCCCTTGTACAGGCGCATGGTGATCTCGCCGGTCACCTTGCGGTTGACGTCGCGCATCAACGCGTTCAGGTTCGCCAGCAGCGGCTCGTACCAGAGCCCCTCATAGACCAGCTGGGCCCAGAGCCCGTCCAACTGCGGCTTGAGCGCGTTCTGGCGTCCGGTGCAGACGAGCTTCTCAAGCTCGCGGTGCGCGGTCAGAAGCACTTCCGCCGCCGGGACCTCATAGATGTCGCGGACCTTCAGGCCGACGACGCGGTCCTCGATGTGGTCGACGATGCCGACCCCGTTGCGGCAGGCGATCTCCGCCACCAACTGAATCAGCTCGACGAGCCCGTACTCGGTCCCGTCGATCGACACCGGCAGCCCCTCGCGAAAGCCGACGACAATCTCCTCGACGCGGTCGGGGGCGGCAATCGGCGGCGTCACCAGTTCAAACAGATCGTCCGGCGGAGCCTGGTCGAGATCCTCGATGATGCCGCCCTCGCTGGAGCGCCCCCAGAGGTTGTCGTCGATCGAGTACGGGCGCTCGACCGACGAGCTGACCGGGATACCGTGGCGCTCGGCGTAGGCGATCTCCTCGTCACGGCCCATCTGCCATTCCCGGACCGGTGCGATCACCTTCAGCTCAGGGGCGATCGTGGCGACGGTCGCCTCGATCCGGACCTGATCGTTGCCCTTGCCGGTACAGCCGTGAGCGATTGTGTCCGCGTTGAATGCGCGCGCCGTGTCGACGGCAAGCTTTGCCAGCAGGGGGCGCCCGAGGCTGGTGAATGGTGGATAGCCGCCCTGGTAGCGGGCGTTGGCAAGGATCGACGGCCCGACGTAGTTACGGGCGAACTCGTCCTTGGCGTCCACCAGGATCGCCTCGACGGCACCGAGATTGCGGGCCTTGTCGAGGACCTCGTCAAAGTCATCGGCAGGCTGACCGAGGTCGATGCACAGTGCGATCACTTCGGCGTGATACTCGTCCTGGATCCACTTGAGCATCACCGACGTATCGAGTCCGCCCGAATAAAGCAGGACCACGCGATGGACGTCTTCCGGGCGGGCAATATACGAAGCTGGCTGTGGAGCTACTTGCGCGTCAGACACAAATGACCTCATACATGGACGACAAAGGGCCAATCCGGAGTCTAGATGCGACGCGCCGGATTCGTCGCAACCCTGACCCTTTCTTTCATTTCGGCCTTGCCGATAGGATTGGCATCACTCTGCGACGAATTTCTTGACGACATGACAAGCGACGCCATCGAGTCAGCCTTCCGGGTCCCCGCGACTCTCCGATCGCTGACCTTCGTACGGTGCGCCATCGCCCTGGTCCTCGATCGCGAGCCGTGGAGTCCCGAAGATTCCGGCCGCCTGCTGCTGGCGGCCAGCGAAGCAGTGTCCAACGCGATCGAGCACGGTTCGCCGTTGGACGGCGGCCAGATCGAAGTCCAGGTGATCGTCCAGCGCGGCGGCGCGACGCTGATCGTTACCGACGAAGGTAGCGGCGCGAACCCGCCATCGATCGACCCGCTGTCCGAGCCGCCGTCGGACTCGAGCCCGCGCGGCCGGGGCTTTCCGATCATGCAATCGCTCGCGGACGACGTGCACGTCAGCCACGTCGGCGCCGGCACGCGGATCGCCATGCGTTTTGCGGTCCAGCCCGACGGGATTCCCGACACCCCGGCCGACGCGTCCGGCACGGCCCGCGCCGGGGCACCCGGTGATCTACTCCGCCTGAATCGCGTCCAGGACGTTTAGCCGGGCGGCGCGGCGGGCCGGGAAGATCGCGGCGACCACCCCGGCGAGCCCCGCGAGGACGAGGAAGACCACCAGCGACCCCCATGGCACCGACAGGGTCGTCAGCAGCGAGATCCGTTGCACGATCACGATGCCGATAAACGCCCCGAGCACGAGCCCGACCACCCCGCCGATAAGGGCCACGATGATCGCCTCCCAGCGGATCATCGCCCGCGTGGCGCGCCGTGTCAGCCCGACCGCCCTCAGCAGGCCAATCTCCCTGGTCCGCTCGAAGATCGACAGCGCGAGCGTATTGACGATGCCGAAGATCGCGATGACCACCGCCAGACCGAGCAGCGTGTAGACCAGATACAGCAACTGGTTGATCTGCGCGTTGACCTGATCCTTGTAGGCGGCCTTGGTATAGACGGTCAGGTTGGGGTACGGCGCCAGGACCGCGGCGGCGGCCTTCTTGGCGTCGGCGGCCGAGACTCCCTCGCGGCCGCGGGCCAGGATGAGCGTGTCCTGCTGGGTCGTGAAGTTCCGCTCGTATTCGGGCAGCGAGATAAAGAACTGCCCGAAGGTGGACGCGGAAAAGATCGCCGCCACCCGCAGCGGACGGGTCCCGGTCTTGGCAAAGAACGCCGGCATCGTCGAGCCGACGGTCAGGTGGTTCGTCTTGGCGTAGTCCTTCTGCACGGCGATCGTGCCGGGCCGAGACAGGTCGGTAAACGCACCGTGCAAGAGTCCGGCGTCGTAGAGATCCAAGATCGTTGCGGGGTCGACCCCGCTGACGGTCTGGACGTCGTGGTGGGCGTCCCGGAACTGGCCCTCGCGCCAGGCGGTCACGGTCGCGAGTTCGGGTACCGCCGCGAGTGCGGTCGCCGCGGCCGGCGTGAACGGCTGCTGGCTGCCGGTCTGGACGATGACCTGTGCCAGCAGGCGCCGGTCGAGGTCTCCGGCAAACGATGCGTACAGCGACGAGGCAAAGATGGTGGCCGCCGTGACGAGGGCCACCCCGATCGTCAGCGCGGTGGCGGTCTGGGCCGTGCGGGCCGGGTTGCGCATCGCGTTCTCGCGGCCCAGGCGGGCGGGGATCCTCCCGATCAGGACCAGCGGCGCGCCGATCACACGTGCCAACGGGCGGGCGATCTGCGCGGTCAACAGCGCCGCGCCGATAAACAACAGCAGCGCCCCAAGTCCAAGCCACACGAACGGGTTGCCGACGCTGCCGAACACCCCGAGCAACACCAGCCCTACCCCGAGCCCCGTCACCACGATCGCGACGACAAGTCGCCGCACCGACTGGGTCACCTCGTGCACGTCGTCCCGCAGCGCGGCAATGGGCGGAATGCGGCTGGCGCGAATCGCCGGACGCAAGGCGGCCACCAGCGTGACGAGGATCCCGACCGCGAGCGCGACGATCACCGTGCGCGGCTGAATCTGGATCGGGGCCTTGGGCAGACTCGCCCCGAACGCGTCGAACAGCTTCTCGAGCCCGAGCGCGACGACGACCCCGAATGCGACCCCGATCACCGAGGCCACCACCCCGATGATCAGTGCCTCGATCACAACCTCGCCCACGACGCTGCCGCGTGAGGCGCCGACGGCCCGCAGCAGGCCCACCTGGCGGGTCCGCTGGGCGATGGTAATCGAGAAGCTGTTGAAGATGATGAAGGCGCCGACGAACAGCGAGATGCCGGCAAACACCAGCAGCACGTCGCGCAGGATGCCGATGATCGAGTTGAACTGGTCGGTCGCCTGCTGGGTGGCCCGCGCCCCGGTAATGGCCTCATAGCCGGGCGGCAGCACTGCCTGGACGCGGTGCGCCAGCGTCGAGTCGAGCACCCCCTGCTTGCCGGTGACCCCGATGTCCGTGTAGCGCCCGACCAGCCCAAACACCCGCTGGGCCGTCGGCATCGCGAAGCCCGTCAGCGTGGCACCGAGCAGGTTGTCGGTCGAGCCGAACTTGACCAGTCCGACAAGCCGGTACTCCCCCGACCCGGCCGGGGTGATGATCCTCACCGCGTCGCCGGGAACCACTTTTGCCAATGTGGCGCTGCGGACGTTGATGACGACGTCGTTCGGACCCGTCGGCGCGCGCCCGGAGACCAGACGCAGGGTGTTGAGCGCGGGATCGGCGACCCATCCGAAGCCGAGGGTCGGCGGTCCGGAGCCCCCGATGGCCTTCCCGTCCTTGCCGACGATCGTCGCCGTGCCGCCAACCGACCCGGCCGCGGTGGCGACGCCGTCCACCGCCAGGATCTTCGGCAACACGCTCGCCGGCACCGGCTCACGGCTGTCACTCGAGATCGAGGCCACGCCCTGAACCCGGACGGCGACGCCCTGATTGATCTTGGCGAACAGCCCGTCGAAGGCCTTGTTGATGGTGTCGCCGAGAACGAACGCACCGCTCACGAAGCCGACACCCAGGATGATCGCCAGCGACACGAGTACGAGCCGCAGCGGGCTCGAGCGCAGATTGCGGGTCGCCAACCGCCAGATCATTGAGACGCGCCCGAGAGCGCCTTCATGCGGTCGAGGATCGAGGTCGGAGTCGGCGCGGCAAGCTCGTCAACAATCCGCCCGTCGCCCAGGAAGACGACCCCGTCGGCGTAGCTCGCCGCGGTCGGGTCGTGGGTCACCATCACGATCGTCTGACTGAACTCGTCGACGGCCCGCCGCATGAACCCGAGCAGCTCGGAAGAGGAATGCGAGTCGAGCTGGCCCGTGGGTTCGTCGGCAAACACGATCTCTGGATGACTCGCGAACGCCCGTGCGGCGGCGACCCGCTGCTGCTGGCCGCCGGACAGCTGCGAGGGCCGGTGATCGAGCCTGTCACCAAGCTCGAGCGCACTGATCACCTGGTTGAGCCATTCCGGGTCGGGCCGCCGACCCGCGATGTCGAGCGGCAGGCGGATGTTCTCCGCGGCCGTCAGCATCGGCAGCAGGTTGAAGGCCTGGAAGATGAACCCGATGCGGTCGCGCCGAACGGCGGTGACGTCCTTCTCGCCCAGCGCGCCCAGTTCGACCTCGCCGATCCAGGTCGTGCCCGTGGTGAGCCGGTCCAGGCCCGCCATGCAGTGCATCAATGTCGACTTTCCGGATCCCGACGGGCCCATGATCGCGGTGAAGTGCCCGACCGGGAACGACCGCGTCACGCCGTCCAGAGCACGCACCTCGGCATCGCCGGTGCCGTAGACCTTGGCCCCGTCCTCGATCCGGGCGGCCGCCGCCACGGGGGGTGCCTCGCTGGTCGCCATCGCGCATCTCCTTGGGCGCTCGGGTCGGGTCGGGGAAAGCCGCGGCCGGTCCGGCGCCACGTGAGCGGATCGTACGCGAGCCTCCACGCGCCCGGCAACCGGGACGGCACGCGGTCAGCCCGAGAGCACCGTTCGCAGCGCCGCCGCGAGGCCCGCCAGGTCCTCGTCATCGATCACCAGCGGCGGCAGGAAGCGCAGGGTCCGGGATGAGGTGTTGTTGACAAGGTACCCCTGCCCGAGCATCGCCGCGGTGATCTCGGCCGCCCGCGCCCCGGGCAGATCGATCGCGCACATCAGGCCGCGTCCGCGGGCCTCGGACGCCAGGCCGTCGTCGACCAACGCCTGGAGGGCGGCAAACAGGCGCGCGCCCTTGGCGCGCACCGCGCCCTGGAGCTCCGGATCGGCGAGTACCTGGCAACTGGCCAGGCCCGCCGCGCAGGCGAGCGGGCTGCCGGCGAACGTCGAGCCATGGTCGCCCGGCGCGAACGTTGCGTCGATGCCGGGCCGCGCGGTGATCGCGCCGATCGGCACGCCGCCGCCGAGACTCTTGGCCAGACACATGACGTCCGGCTCGATGCCGGTGTCCTGATAGGCGAACAGCGGACCGGTGCGCGAGAGTCCGGTCTGGATCTCGTCCACGACCAGGAGCGCCCCGTAGCGGTCGGCGAGTGCGCGCGCCAGGTGCAGCATCTCGCGGGAGATCGGATGGACCCCGACCTCACCTTGGACGATCTCCACGAAGATCGCGCACGTGCGCGGACCGACCGTGTCCTCGAGCGCCTCGAGGTCGTCGCGGCCGACGTGGTGGATGTCGGGGACCAGCGGCATGAAGGCGGTCCGTTTGTCGGGCTGTCCTGTCAGCGTGAGCGCACCGTAGGTCCGCCCATGGAAGCCGTGCTCAAGCGCCACGACCTCGGGGCGCAGCGGCCCGCCGTGCTTGCGCGCGAGCTTGAGCGCGGCTTCGTTGGCCTCGGCGCCCGAGTTGCAGAAGAACACGCGGCCACCCATCGAGTGGTCTCGGATCCACTCGGCCAGTTCGAGCATCGGCTCGGTGTAGTAGAGGTTCGAGACGTTGATCAGCCGCTCGGCCTGCCGGCAGATCGCCGCGACGACGGCGGGATGGCAGTGGCCGACGTTGATCATCGAGATTCCGGCCATGCAGTCGACGTAGCGGCGCCCGTCGGTGTCGTAGAGCGATGCGCCGGATCCCGAGGTGAACATCACCGGCTGCCGGCGGTAGTTGGCCATTAGCGCGGCCTGCTCACGCGCTATCCAGGCCGGAGCGCTCATGGCGTGATCTTGGTGCCGATTCCGGCTTCGGAAAACAGCTCGATCAGGACCGAGTGTTCGACACGGCCGTCGACGATGTGAGCAGCGGTGACCCCGTGGCCGAGCGCGTCCCTGGCCGCGGTCAACTTCGGCAACATGCCGCCGCCGACCGTGCCCGCATCGAGCAGATCGTGGAGCTCGGCGAGCGTGCACTCGGATATCAGCGAGCCAGCGTCCCCAGGGTCGGCCAGCAGGCCGGCGACGTCGGTGAGGAATAGCACCTTGCGCGCCCGCAGCGCGCCGGCCAGGCTCGCGGCCACCGTGTCGGCATTGATGTTGTAGCTCTGCCCGTCCTCGTCGACGCCCACCGACGCGACCACGGGAACGAAGTCCGACAGCCGTTCGAGCACGGTCGCGTTGACGTGGTCGACCTTGCCGACGAAGCCGATATCGTGGCCGTTGGGCATCTGCTTGGAGGCCTGGATCAGCTGGCCGTCGTCGCCCGCCAGGCCGACGGCCGCCACGCCGGCGACGTGCAGCTGGGCGACGATTTCCTTATTGACCTTGCCCACCAGCACCATCTTGGCGAGTTCCATGGTGCGCGCGTCGGTGACGCGGAGCCCGTCGACGAAACGGACGTCGATGCCGAGGAGGTCTGAGTAGCGCGAGATGTCCGGTCCGCCGCCGTGCACGATGACCGGGTTCATCCCCACCAGCTTCAACAAGGCGATGTCGCGCGCAAACGATGCCTTGAGCTCCGGTGCGACCATCGCCGCGCCGCCGTATTTGATCACGATCGTCGCGCCCGCAAAGTCGCGAATATACGGAAGGGCTTCGAGCAGGATGGCGACGCGGGACGTGTAGTCCCCGGGTGCCGACGAACCGAATGCGGGATGCGCGGTGTCCATTGGGTGCCGAAGATTATCGGTCCCCGCAACCCGGCGTCGCGGGGCGGGGCCGCGCACGGTCACGCGCGCCCTAGGTGTGGTACTCCGCGTTCAGGGTCACGTACGCGTGCGTGAGGTCGGAGACCCACAGCGCGTAGGCGGCCTCGCCCCGGCCGAGGGCGACGGTCACGTCGTACTCGGTGCGATCCATCACCGCCCCCGCGGACGGGTCGTCGAGCGCGACCTCGTCGAGCCAGACCTCCGGCTCCAGGACCCGCCCGGAGGCGCCGGCTAGCGCCTGTCCGACCGCCTGCGAAATCCGGCCCCAGTTGGGATCGCGCCCGGCGATGGCGGTTTTGACCAGCGGCGACTCGGCGACGGCCCGGGCGACCCTCTCGGCCTCGGCGATATCGTGGGCGCCGGTGACCGCGAGCCGCACCACGTGGTCGGCTCCCTCGCCGTCCTTGACCATCTGGATCGCCGCCCAGCGGCAGACGGCCCGCAGGGCGTCGGCAAAGATGTCCAGGTCCGGCCCCGCCAGCGGTACGCCGTCGGCCGCGGCCAGCACCAGCAGCGTGTCGCTGGGGCTCATCTGGCCGTCGACGCTGATCCGGTTGAAGCTGCTGCCGCAGGCACGTTCGGTGGCCGCGCGCAGATCGTCCTGGGTCAAGGTCGCGTCGGTCGTGACATAGGCCAGCATCGTGGCCATGGTCGGGCGGATCATGCCGGCGCCCTTGGCGGCGACCCCGATCCGGACGGTGCGACCATTCAGCGCCAGCGCGAACGCACCACCCTTGAGGGTGGCGTCGGTCGTGCAGATGGCCTGGTTGAAGGCGGCCCCGCCGTCGCCGGCGACGCGGGCGCAGGCGTCAGGAATCGCCGGGGGTATCCGGTCCATGTCCAGCCGCTCGCCGATGACCCCGGTGCTCGAGACCGCGACCTCGTCGGTGGCCACACCGAACGCGAAGGCGGTCAGCTCCGCCATCCGCCGGGCGTCCTCCAGCCCGGGCTCCCCGGTTGCGGCGTTGGCCACGCCCGAGTTGACGACGATCGCACGGTATCCGCCGCGTCCGTGGGCCCGGTTGAGCATGACCGGCGCCGACGGAAGGGCGCTGGTGGTGTCCATCAGCCAGCTGACGGTCGGGCGTGTGGCGACCAGCACGCCGAGATCGCGGTGGCCGGACGCCTTGAGCCCGCAGGCGACGCCTGCGGCCGCATACCCTTCGGGGCTGGTGACAGATCCGCCCGCGATTCGCTCCAGAGCGGGCGGTGCCCCGAGCCAGTCCGCGCGCTGGATCGGATCGAAGGTGCTCACCCCAGTCCTTCGGTCTCCGGGCGTCCCGCCATCAGGTTCAGGTTCTGCAGGGCCTGCCCGGCGGCACCCTTGACCAGGTTGTCGATGACGCCAAACCCGACAAAGAGTCCCCGGCGCGGCTCGGTGGTGACGAACACCTGGGCGAAGTTGTTGTGTTGGACCGCATGCATCCCGGGCGGCGCGTCAACGACCTCCACAAACGGGTGAGGAGCGTAGAAGCGCCGATACGCCTCCAGCAGGTCGTCCGGATGCGGGGTGTCGCCGACGAAACGGCCGTAGCAGGATGCGAGCAGACCGCGATCGGCCGGCACCAGGTGCGGGGTGAACAGAACCTCCTGGCCGAACTCCTGAGCGATCTCGGGCGCGTGGCGGTGGGTCAGAACCTTGTACGGGGTGACACTCTCGGTCACAGATGAGAAGTGCACGGACGCCGTCGGCCTCCGCCCCGCCCCCGACACACCGCTCTTTGCGTCGACGACCACATGGATCACGTGGTCCCGAACCGGCGCGAGCGCGAGCAGCGCGGCCGTCGGAAAGCACCCCGGGTTTGCAACCAGTCGCGCGCCGCGAATGGCCTCGCGGTGCAGCTCGGGCAGCCCGTAGACCGCCTCGGCGAGCAGGTCCTCGCGCGGGTGGGTGAAGCCGTAGACCTCGGGGTACAGCGCGGCACTGTGGAGGCGGTGGTCGGCCGACACGTCGACCACACGCACGCCCCGGTCGACGAGGGTCGCCACGAGCTCGGACGCCTCGGCGTGCGGGTAGCAGACCGCGGCAAAGTCACCCGGGGCGATCGCCGCCACGTCAAGTTCGGTCATGGTCGCCGTGACCCGGTATTCGGGGTAGATGTCGACCAGCCGCAAGCCCGCGTCGCTGCGTGCCGTCACGGTCCCGAGCGCAAAGTGCGGGTGGCCGTCGACGAGCGCCGCCAGCTGCGCGCCCGCGAAGCCGGCGGCCCCGAGGACGTGGACGATCTCGCCGCTCATGCCCGGACCTCCGCGCCGTGCTCGTCGGCCAGCGCCGTCCGGACGGCGGTCACCGCGTCGGCGATTTCCTGATCGGTCAGCGTCCGGGCCGGGTCGGCGATCACCATCCGGATCGCCAGGCTCACCCGATGCGGCCCGATCTGCTCGCCCGCATAGCGGTCGAACACCCGGGCCTCTCGCACGAGCGCGCCGCCCGCCTGGCGGGCCGTCGCAATCAGCGTGGCCGCCGAGATGTCATCGCCGACGACGAACGCCAGATCGCGGGTCGAGGCCGGATACGTGAGCAGGTCCTCGAACTGCGGCACGCCGATTGGGGCCACGGCACCGAGCGCGTCGAGATCGAGGACGACGACGGCTGTCGGTCCGGCCACGTCGAAGTTGCGGAGCACCAGCGGGTGGACTTCCCCGGCCCAGGCGACAATGCGGTCGTGGGCGACCAGCCGCGCCTGACGCACCGGGTGAAAGTAGGGCGCCTGGTTACGGTCGATCCCGGGCCGGACGCGGGCCAGACTGCACAGGGCCTGCGCCAGGCCCACGGCGGCGTGCACGTCAACGTTCGCCAGCGGCGCGCGCCAGTGATCGGGGCTCGGGGCCCCGAACACGAGCGCGGCCAGGAATTCACGTTCTTCGGCGCGCCCATCGGGAGCAGGAGCATAGGTGCGGCCGAACTCGAACACGGCGCCGTGGGTGCGCTGGTGGCGCTGATTGTGTGCGGCCGCCCGCAACAGCCCCGGCAGCATCGACCGGCGCATCACGGCCATCTCCTCGGAGATCGGATTCGCCAGCCGCACCAGGCGCCGGCGCGGATCGTCCTCGGCCAGACGAAGCCGGTCGACGTCGCCCGCGGGCACGAACCGGTAGCTCACGATCTCCGAGAATCCCTGGTCGGCGATGTAGCCGCGCAGGCGCTCCACCCGACGCTGGGCCGGCGTCCGCGTCCCATTGCCGACCATCCGCGGCAGGTGGGCGGGGATCCGGCCGTATCCGTGAATCCGGGCGACTTCTTCAATCAGGTCGATCTCTCGATTGACGTCGCGGCGCCGGGTATACGGCACGATCACCTCGTGGGCGTCGGGCGCCTGGTCCACCTCGCATCCGAGGCGACGCAGGATCGCAGCCGACTCATCCGGAGCGATGTCGAGGCCGAGGACGGCGTTGCAGCGGGCGTGCCGCAGCGGCACCGGCGCGACAACGGGCGCCGGCGCTGCCTCGTCGAGCGTGCCGGGGACAAGCCGGCCGCCACAGAGTTCGACGAGCAGGCGGGTCGCGATCGCCATCGCCACCGGCGGCAGCTCGACCGGAAGTCCTTTCTCGAAGCGGGCGCTTGACTCGCTGCGCAGTCCCAGCCGCAGCGCGGCGTGGAGCACCGCGGGACCGTCGAAGGTCGCCGCCTCGAGCACCAGCCGCGTCGTGGACCCCGAGACCTCGACGTCCTCGGCCCCCATGATCCCCGCGATCACGGCGGGGCGCTCCGCGTCGCAGATGGCCAGTACGTCGGCGTCCATCGCCCGGGCCTGGCCGTCGAGGGTCGTGATCGGCTCGCCGTCGTGGGCGCGCCGCACGACGATGCCGGGGCCTGCCATCTTGTCGAGATCGAAGGCGTGGAGGGGTTGACCGGTCAGCAACATCACGTAGTTCGTGATGTCCACGACATTCGAGATCGCCCGCATCCCCGCGGCTTCGAGCCGGGCGCGCAGCCACACCGGCGACGGGCCGACCTGCACGTCGGTGACCACGCGGGCCATGTACCGCGGACACAGGTCCGGGGCCTCGACCCGCAGGCTGACGTAGTCCTCGACGGACCCGGCTCCGGTCGCCTCGGGCTCGGAGGCGTCGAGCGCCGCCAACGGCGCCGAGGTGATCGCGTGGACTTCCCGAGCGATGCCGTAGATCCCCATCAGGTCGGGACGGTTTGAGGTGAGCTCGAGCTCGAACACGGTGTCGGCGATGGGCAGGACCTCGGCGACCGGAGTGCCCGCGGCGATGTCGTCGGGGAGCACCATGATGCCCTCCGACGCCCCCGCGAGCTCTAGCTCGGACTCTGAACAGATCATGCCCCGGCTCTCGACGCCGCGGAGCGTGACGTCGCCCAGCGGCGGGTGCTCCCCGAGGACGGCACCCGGCAGGGCAACGGCCACGTTCTGGCCCGCGGCGACGTTCGGCGCACCGCAGACGATCTGGCGCAGCTTGGGCTCCGCCAGGTCGACCTGGCAGACCCGCAGGCGATCGGCGTTCGGGTGCTGTTCGGCGGAGACGACGCGGCCGACCCGGAAACGGTCCAGGTTGCCGTCAGCCTGAGGCACCCGCAGGTGGTGGATGGCCTCCACCGCCGGGCCGGCATCGGTGATGTGGTCGGCCAGAGCCGCATCATCCAGCGCGGGACGCACGTATTCGCGAAGCCAGGAGAGTGGGAGTTTCATCGTGCTCGGATCAGGAGAACTGGTCGAGGAAGCGCAGGTCACCCTCGAAGAGCATGCGCAGGTCGGGCACGCCGTGACGCACCATGGCAATCCGGTCGAGGCCCATGCCGAAGGCGAATCCCGTCCAGCGCTCGCTGTCATAGCCGGCGAAGCGGAGCACGTTGGGGTCCACCATGCCCGCGCCCAAGAGCTCCATCCACGAGCCTCTGCCGGACCGGTCGGTCCAGCGCACCAGCAACTGGATCGACGGCTCGGTGAATGGAAAGAAATCGGGGATGATCCTGTACTCGGTCGACCCCAAAAGCTGCCCGGCCACGTGTTTGAGCGTGCCGATCAAATGGGCGAGCGACAGGCCCTCGTCCACGGCCAGTCCCTCGAGCTGATGGAACATCGGGCTGTGGGTGGCGTCGACATCGTCGCGCCGGTACACCGCGCCGGGACTGATCACGTAGAGCGGGGGCGTGCGCGCCTCCATCACCCGCACCTGCACCGAGGAGGTCTGGGTCCGCAGGATCGTGCCCGACGTCCCGTCGACGTAGAACGTGTCCGACGACGAACGCGCCGGATGTCCCTCCGGGGTGTTCAGCGCGGTGAAGTTGTAGTGCTCGGTCTCGACCTCGGGACCGTCGGCGATCTCGTAGCCGAGGGCCAGGAAGATGTCCTCGATCTCGAGCCGGACCTGGCTGAGCAGGTGCAGCGCGCCCTGAGGATACGGGTCGCCGGGAAGTGTGACGTCGGTGCGGTCGCCGGTCAGCTGCGCGGCGAGCTCCGACGCCTCCAGGTCGGACTTGCGCTCAGTCAGTGCCGCCTCGATATCCCGCCGCGCGACGTTGGCCGCCTTGCCAACGCCTCCGCGCTCCTCGGGCGGCAGCGTGCCGATCGAGGCAAGGATTCCGGCCAGGGTGCTCCGCCGGCCGGTGTGCTGGACGCGCACGTCGTCGAGACCGGCAAGCGTGGTTGCACCGGCCGTGTCGGCCAGTGCACGCGCACGGATCTGGGCGATGTCATCAGCCGTTGCCACGGCGTCTGAGGCTACAGGACCCGCTGCCGCGACGGGCTCGACGTGCGCTGCCGTACAGCCTCGGCCAGCAGGATCGCGCCGGCGGCCGCGACATTGAGCGATTCCGCACCCGCGGTCTGCGGGATCGAGACCCGATCGACCGGCACGCCGTCTCCGAGCTGTTCGAGTCCCGGGGCAAGCCCGTCCCGCTCCCCGCCGAGCGCGAGCACCACGGGCCCGGTCAGGTTGACATCCCACGGCGGCTGGGCGTCGCCGACGACGGCGGCGATCACCCGGAACCCGGAGCGCGACGCCAAGTCCTCGCCGCGCACGCCCTCAAGCAGCGGGATGGCAAAGGTCGAGCCCATAGCCGCGCGGATCGCGCGGCTATGGAACGGATCGGCGGACCCTGGCCCGAGCGCGACCCAGTCGGCGCCGAGCGCGGCGGCACTGCGCACCAGCGTGCCCACATTTCCGGGGTCAGCGACGCCGGCGAGCCACAGGGCCAGTGACGGCGGGAAGCGGACATCGCGAAAAGCGTACGGGCCGGGCTGCGGCAGGATGCCGAGCAGGCGCGGCGGCGCGGCCAGCTGGGAGGCTTGGGCCAACAACTGATGCGGCACGGCGTAGGCCTCGTGGACGTCGCCCAGCTGCGCCAGCAACGGGGCGATCTCGTCGGCACGCTCGGCGTCGATCAGCAGCACCGTGGGGCGCACACCGTGCGCGAGCGCGGCGACGATCAGATCCTCGCCCTCGGCAACCATCAGGCGCAGCTCGCGGCGCGCCCGTTTATTGGCAAGTGTCCGCAGCAGCTTCAGCTGCGGGTTCCGCGCCGATGTCAGGGGCCGCAGATGCGGCCCGCGTCGGGCTCCCCGGTTAGACGGAGGCGGCTTGGCGGGCATCGCGAGCCCGCACGCAGAGTCCGGCGAACGCCTCGGGCTCGTGCACCGCCAGGTCGGCCAGCACCTTCCGGTTCAACTCGACGCCGGCGAGCGACAGACCGTGGATGAACTCGCCGTATGTCAATCCGTTCTCACGGGCGGCCGCGTTGATACGCGCGATCCACAGACGGCGGAACTCACGCTTGCGGACACGCCGGTCGCGGTACTGGTACCGCAGCGAATGCTGGACCTGCTCCTTCGCACGGCGGTAACTGGACTTCTTGGTGCCCCAGTACCCACGGGCCTGCCCGAGGACCTTGCGCCGCTTCTTGCGGGCGGCGACCGAACGCTTCACGCGAGCCATCTCTAACGCTTCCCCAACAGTCGAAGTGCCGTCGCGGCGTGCTCGCTCGGGAGCTCGTGGTGACGTGCCTGACGGCGCTTGTTCTTTCCGGACATGTGTTCCATGTTGTGGCGCAACCCGGCCGCGCCAAACATGACCTTGCCCTTGGGCGTCACGCGAAAGCGCTTGCTGGCGGACTTGTTGGTCTTCATCTTGGGCATATCAGGCAGTCTCAGACGTTGCGGAGTTGTCGGTGCTCGCGGCAGGTGCGCCGGCCGATGTGTCCCGCAGCGGGGCCAGCATCATCACCATGTTGCGCCCGTCCAGGTTCGGACGGCTCTCGATCAGCGCGAGATCACTCAGTTCTTCTGCGAGCCGAAGAAGAATGGCTTCTCCGCGCTCAGGATGCAAGAGCTCCCGGCCTCGGAACATGATCGTGATCTTGACTTTGTCCTTGTGACGCAGGAACCGCTCGACATGCCCCTTCTTGGTGGTGTAGTCGTGCGGATCGATCTTCGGACGGAACTTGATCTCTTTGATGACGATCTGGCTCTGGTGCTTGCGGGCCTGCTTGGCCTTCTGCTCCTGCTCATAGCGCCACTTGCCATAGTCCATGATCCGGACCACCGGCGGGCGGGCCTCCGCGGCAACCTCGACCAAATCGAGGTTGGCATCGTTGGCGATCTGCTGGGCGCGTGCGATCGGCACGATCCCGACATTTTCGCCGTGATGATCGATCAGACGGACCGACTCAACCCGAATCGCATCGTTGATGCGTGTCGACGGGCCGGCCGGGAGGCGCGTATCTGGACCTCTTCTAGGAGGCAAGCACTACCTGATGCACGCTTCGACAGCACCTCGAACGACGTTGGGGGCCACGTGGGAGTGGGTGATATGTGCGGAGATGGGCTTTCCCATAACGGTGACGCCACGTTCCCGCAGCGGATGGACACACTAGCAGGCCGCGCGGCGCGGACACACCGCTCCGCGGCGACGGCCTGCCGCGGAGCGGGATGGTGAACCGCGGCGGCAGGCCCGAGGGCGGCGCAGCTTGCGGAGGCGGCGAACCGCCCCCGCGCTGCCACCCGCGGGCCAGGGACCGGCGTTGCGAACTACTTCTTCTTGCCCTTCTTGGCGTTCCCCGTCGCGACCTGCTCCTTGAGCACGGCACCGGGCGTAAAGCGCGGAACCACACGCGCGGGAATCGAGACCTTCTTGCTCGGGTCCTGCGGGTTCACACCCGTACGGGCGGCGCGATCGGACACCGAGAACTTGCCGAAGCCAGCGAACGCAACATCCTCGCCCCGCTTCAGCGCCTCGAGGACCTCGTCCAGGACCGCCTGGACGAAGCGCTGCGACTCGGCGTTGGTGGCCTCGGCGCGCTTCGCTACGAGCCCGACAAATTCAGTCTTGTTCATTGTCACTCCTGGTTTGGTGCACATGACGACGCATCGGCGGTGAACCTAGCAGCCGCCCCAGACGAAAGAGCCGTCAAATAGGGGCCTTTCGGTGAAACCTCACACGGCAGCGCCCCGCCGGACCCTGTTGCGGCGTGCCCCGGGCGCCCGGCTGCGGGCCTGCGGGGTGGGACGAGGTGGCCGCATCGCAGTCAGGACAACAGCACGACGCGCACGGTTTCGTCATCCGGCGTTTCCCCTGGAATCCGTCGGAATCCCACTAAGCAGGGCAGGCTGTCGCGCATCTGCATGACGTCATCCTGCTCAAGCCGGCCGCCGGCCAACACATAGCCGGCCAGCTCCTTCATCAGGCGCATCCCCGATTCGAGAAACATCGTCGGCAGATTGGTCAGCTCGATCTCGGGGTGGGCGGCGTACATGCGCAATCCGACCGTCAGCAGCCGGGTACCGCGCCGATGGGCATCCTGGTCGAGCCATGGCCACCCCGAGACCACGTCCATGCTCGGCCGGTGTTCCCCGCTGCCGATGCCCGACAGCTCCTCATGGCCAGGCGAGCCCGGCTCGCTCGGAAGCTCGACGGCGATCTGCACCCGCGGGTCATCGATGCGCGTAGTCAACGACGGCTGCCCTTCCTGGTCGCGTTCTGACTCGACTGCGGAGCGTACCGGCCGCGCCTCGGCGACGCCGGCGTGTCACACCGGCCCACCGATGACCGCCGGACCCTCGCCCCGCGCGCCGCGATCTGCGACGGTGCCGCTCGATGGATGCCTCACCGGCCACGGGGCGCGTCTCGCTGTCGCGGATCGCGCGCGAATGGGCACGGCTCGGAATCACCGGCTTCGGCGGTCCGCCCGCGCACATCACGTTGCTGCGCGCTCTGTGCGTCGAGCAGACGGGGTGGATTGATCCCGTCGAGTTCGAGGACGCGATCGCCGCCTGCAACTTGCTCCCCGGCCCCGCCTCGACGCAGCTGGCGATCTACTGCGCCAGGCGGGTCGGCGGTTGGCGGGGAGCGCTTGTCGGCGGACTCGGGTTCATCGTGCCGGGTCTCGTCGTCATCCTCGTGTTGAGCGCACTCCTGCTCGGCCCACACCCGTCGCGTTGGGTACTCGGCGCGGCGGCCGGTGCGGGAGCCGTCGTCCCCGCCGTTGCCGTCGCGGCGGCATGGACGCTCCTGCCGGCCAGCCGTGACCGCGCCCGCGGCACGACGGGTGTGAGGTGGTGGGTGGCCGCAGTAGTCATCGGCGCCGGCACCGCCGCTGTGACCGGCGCATGGGTCGCGGTCGCCCTTGTCGGATGCGGCCTGATTGCTCTCGTGCGCGTCGGCCCCCGGACAGGGACCACCGTCGGCGGGGTCATCGTCGGCATCGGGATGACGGGAGCCGGTGCCGGCACCGCCGTCGCGCTCGGTTGGACGGCCCTCAAGGTCGGCGCCTTGTCCTACGGCGGCGGCTTCGTGATCGTCCCGCTGATGCAGGCGGATGCCGTCGGACACCATTGGCTGACCGCCACTGAGTTCCTGGGCGCCGTCGCGCTCGGCCAGATCACCCCGGGGCCGGTCGTCCAGACCGTCGCCGTTGTCGGTTACGGGGCGGGAGGGGTCGCGGGTGGGATCTTCGCCAGCGCCGTGGCGTTCGCACCATCGTTCGTGTTCGTGCTCGTCGGCGGGCCCCACTTCGGCCGCCTGCGCTCGAACGCCCGCGCGCAGGCGTTCCTGACAGGCGCCGGGCCCGCCGCGGTCGGGGCAATCTTCGGCGCGTCCGTGCCGCTGGCGCTGGCCCTGGGCACGTGGTGGCAGGTGGCGATCCTCGCCGGTGGAGGGCTCGCCATCGCCCTGCGGCGGCGTCCCGTCGTCGTGATCGTGGGGGGCGGTCTGTGCGGTGTTGCCGCCGTCGCCCTCGGGCTCAGCCTGCCGGTCTGATCCCGGTCTCTGCGGCCGGCGTCGTGACGACGATCGGTCCGGACCCCAGCGCCCGCCGCACCTCCGGCGCCACCCGCGTGCCGAACAGCTCGATCGAGCGCATCACCCGCCCGTGCGACTGGCGTCCCACATCCATCTGCGCCAGGAAGCGGGTGTGCCCGAACAGCTCGTGCTCGTAGAGGATCTTGTCCACGATCTGCTCGGGGCTGCCGACCAACAGCGACCCGCGCGGACTGCGCAGTTGGTCGAACTGCCCGCGCGAGGTCGGGGCCCAGCCGCGCTCGCGCCCGAGCTGATCCATGACCTCGGCGTACCCCGGGTAGAACTCGGCGACCGCCTGCTCGGCCGTCTCGGCGATGTAACAGAACGAGTTGATGCCGAGTTCGAGCGCGTCGACGTCGTGGCCACCGTCGGCCGCAGCCTGACGGTAGAGGTCGGCCATCGGCGTGAATCGCGCGGGCATGCCGCCAATTATCGCGATCGCCAGCGGAATCCCGAGCCGGCCCGCACGGGCGACCGAGGCCGGCGTGCCCCCGACGGCGATCCAGATCGGCAGCGGCGTCTGGACCGGGCGCGGATACACGGTCTGGGCGTCGAGCGGCGCACGGTAGCGTCCCGACCATGTGATCGTCTCCTGCTCGCGCAGTGCCAGCAGCAATTCGAGCTTCTCGGCGAACAGCGGCTCGTAGTCCTGCAGGTCATAGCCGAAGAGCGGAAACGACTCGATGAACGAGCCGCGGCCGGCCATGATCTCGGCTCGGCCGTCGGACAGCAGGTCAAGTGTTGCGTACTGCTGAAACACGCGGACCGGATCCTCGGAGCCCAGGACGGTCACGGCGCTGGTCAGGCGGATGCGCTCGGTCCGCTCGGCCGCCGCGGCCAGCACCATCGCCGGCGCCGACACCGAAAAGTCGGCGCGGTGGTGCTCCCCCACCCCGAACACGTCGAGGCCGACCTGGTCCGCAAGCGCGATCTCGTCGAGCAGCTCGCGGATCCGCTGGTGGGCTCCGACCATCCGCCCGGTCCGCGGGTCCTTATGCGTATCGCCAAAGCTGTAGACCCCGAGTTCCATCCCGCGCCCCTCCGTGATCGCCGAATCGCGCCCATTGTGACGGGCGGCCGCGCCCGCCGCCCCCGCGGCCGGCGAACGTGATCGGCAGGTCTAGGATGGCCCGATGGTTCCCGACCGCCTCGCCGACGGCCCTTTGCCCGATCGCTTGAGCGCCGCGCTCTCCCAATGGCTGGCCGGCGATGACACCACCCTCGGCGGGCTGGTCGAGCTGTTCGGCCCGAAGAGCTTTGCCGTCGTTTTCGTCGTCCTGATGGCGGTGCCGGCGCTTCCGCTGCCGACCGGCGGAGTAACCCACGTCTTTGAGATCCTCGTGGCCCTCGGTGCGGTGCAGCTGATCATCGGACGCGACGAGATCTGGATCCCGGCGCGCTGGCGCGGGATCAATGTCGGCGCCGGCGGCAGCGATTCACGGTTCTTCCGGGCGGTCCTGGCGGTGATCCGATTCCTCGAGCGGATCTCCCGGCCACGGCTGGCCCCCTTGTTCGGCCGCCGTCCCGCCGGTGTCGCGTTCGGCCTTGTGGCGCTCACCGGAACCGTCGCCGCGTTCGTCGCACCCCCGTTTACCGGTCTCGACACGCTGCCGGCGCTCGGGGTCGTCGTGCTCTCGATCGGCGTCCTGCTGGAGGACGTCCTGATTGCGATCGCCGGCGTGCTGTTGATCAGCGCGGGCATCCTGCTCGAGGCCGTGCTGGCGCGCGCGGCGCTCAGCCTCGCCTCACACTTGTTCTAGCGGCCGGGGCGGCCGCGTCCGAATCCGGTCCGGCAGGGCCGCACCGTCGATCGAATGCCGCGGGAGTGACCGGGCCCACTCCTCCTCCCGCCGGCGCCGTACGTTGCAATCGCGGTGAGCGCACGCACCGACATGCGGGCGACTCCCCGGTCCGTCGGCCGCGCGCGCGGACGCGCACACCGGTGCCCGGCCAACACTTAGTACACAAATGTTTTGCTACCATCGTTTTTATGGTGCCCCCCGCCCCGATCGCCCCCGCCCGTAGCGAGGCTGTCGCCGACGTGCTGGCCGCGTTTGGGCGGATGCTGGTCGCCCAGCGCCGCCTGCGCGGCCGCGACGCGCGCGAAGCAGGCGACCTCAGCTACGCCCAGATGCGACTGTTGTCGGTGATCGACGACGACGCCGCCTGCCCGGCGTCGCAGTTGGCCGAGCAGGCCGGGATCACCGCGGGCAGCGCCACCGCAATGTTGGGCCTGCTCGAGCACAAGGGCCTGGTCAGTCGTCGACGCTCCGACGCCGACCGCCGCGTGACGCTCACGGTCCTCACCGATCGCGGGCGCATGCTGCGTGACGCCAAGCGCGAGGCCGCCCGCGCCGCCTTCGCCCACGCGCTGGGTGACCTCTCCCCGGAGGAGCTGGCCGCAGCGCCGCGGGTGCTCAGGGTGATCGCCGATGTGATCGAGTCGCTGTGACCACCGCACCCCGCACGGCGCAGCGCCAGCTGCGGTGGATTCTCGGCAGCCTCATGGTGGTCATGCTGTTGGCCGCCCTCGACCAGACGATCGTGGCGACCGCGCTGCCGACGATCGTGGGCGACCTCGGGGGGCTCGACCACCTGTCGTGGGTCGTCACCGCATACCTTCTCGCCCAGACCGTGATCACCCCGGTGTACGGGAAGCTCGGCGACCTCTACGGGCGCAAGCGGATCCTCCAGGCGGCGATCGTCGTCTTCCTGGTCGGCTCGGTGCTGTGCGGACTCGCCGAATCGATGACCGAGCTGATCGTCTTTCGCGCGCTGCAAGGGCTCGGTGGCGGCGGCTTGATGGTCGGCGCCCAGGCCGCGCTCGGGGATGTTGTGCCGGCCCGCCAGCGTGGGCGCTACACGGGTCTGTTCATCGCCATTTTCGGCGCGGCCAGCATCGCCGGACCGCTACTCGGCGGGTTCATCACCACGCACCTGAGCTGGCGCTGGATCTTTTACATCAACCTTCCCGTCGGCCTGTTGGCGCTCGTGGTCCTCGCGATCGCCTTCCCCAGTATCACCGGCGCCGGCCGCGCCAAGATCGACTACCTCGGCGCCGGGCTCCTGGCGATCGGCCTGACCGGGATCGTCCTGATGACCACCGTCGGGGGCACGAGCGTGGCATGGCTCTCGCCCGAGACGGCGATGCTCGGCATCGGCGGGACCGTGGCGCTGGTGGCGTTCTTCATCGTCGAGCACTACGCGACCGAGCCGATCCTGCCGCCGCGCCTCTGGACGAGCCACACCTTCGCCCTCACAAGCGCCGTCGGATTCATCATCGGCTTCTCCCTCTACGGCGCGGTGACGTTCCTCCCGCTGTTCCAGCAGGTCGTGCGCGGCGCGAGCCCGACCGCGTCGGGACTCCAGCTGCTGCCGTTGATGTGCGGGCTGATCGTCTCGTCGGTCGGGTCCGGGCGGATGATCGCGCGTACCGGCAGGTACCGGATCTACCCGATCATGGGCACAGGACTCACCGTGCTCGGGCTCGCGCTCCTGTCGACGATGGGCCCCGATACATCAACGGCCACCTCCTCGATCTTCATGGCCGTGCTCGGATTCGGCCTCGGCATGGTGATGCAGGTGCTGATTCTCGCCGTCCAGAACGACGTACCCTACGAGGACCTCGGCGTCGCGACGTCCGGCGCGACGCTGTTCCGGTCAATCGGCGGATCGCTCGGGACCGCTGCCCTGGGGGCCGTGTTCGCACACCGTCTCACGAGCGAACTCGCCGCCAGGCTGCCGGCCGGCGCCGGCGCGGTGGCCCATTCAGGCAACGTCGATCCGTCCGCGGTCGCAAAGCTGCCGGCCGCCATCCGCCACCTGTATCTCGACGGATTTTCCGCCGCGCTTGGCACGGTGTTCGTGGTCTCGGCGATCGCCGCGGTGCTGGCGTTCGCGCTCACGTGGTTCATCCGCGAGGTGCCGCTGCGCACCACGCTGCGCCACGAAGACCCCACCCCCGACACGCCGCAACCGGCATCCGGCGCGACCGCCGGGTCGGATGTCACAATGCAGGGGTCGTCGTCGAGGTAGGCAGGTGCCGGAGCCGCCGCACCGACCACCCCTCGGCCATGGCGCGCTCGACCTGATCTGCCGATAATCGCTGTGGGGGCGCGAGCCCCGCGCAGAAGCTCGCGACGCCCCCACCCCGCACCACCGACGTTCCTTGCCGGAGGGGGACCACTCGTACAACGGCCCGACAGCACCCCGCACCGTGGCACCACCGGTGGACCGGTGAGCACCCCAGAGTCCCCGATCGGCGCGCGCGACGCACCGAGGCGCACCCCGCGTGGGCGCGCACCGCGCCTCGCGTATATGCCGGGCATCGACGGTCTGCGCGCACTGGCGGTCGCCACGGTCGTCCTCTACCACGCGGGCACCTCGTGGATCCCCGGCGGCTTTCTCGGCGTCGACGTCTTCCTGGTGATCAGCGGCTACCTGATCACCTCTCTGCTCCTGGCCGAGCTCGAGGGGACCGGCCGCATCAATCTCGGCCGCTTCTGGCTCGGGCGCGCGCGACGCCTGCTGCCCGCCGTAGCGGTGATGATGGTGGTCGTGCTCGGGGTGATGGCGCTGCTGCATCCCAACGAGGTCGGCGCCCTGCGGGGCGCGGTGCTGGCGTCGCTGTTCTATGTGACCAACTGGTACCAGATCGCCGTGCACCAGTCGTATTTCGCCCAGTACGCCCGCCCGTCGGTGTTCCAACACCTGTGGTCGCTGGCCGTCGAAGAGCAGTTCTACCTCCTGTGGCCGCCGATCATGGCCGTCGCGCTCAACTACTTCGGCACACGACGGCTCGTGGTCGGAGTTATTGTCGGCACCGCATGTTCCACGGTCCTCGCGGCCGTACTGTTCAGCCCCGGACATGACCCGTCGCGGATCTACTACGGCACCGACACGCGCGCCGCGGGACTGCTGATCGGGGTGCTTCTCGCATTCGCATGGCCGGCGACGCGCCTGGCGCCGGTCCGCAACCGCCAGGCCGCGATGCTGCTCGACGTGTCCGGAATCGCCGCGCTGATCGCACTCATGGCGATCATGTGCACCATCGGCCAGTTCTCCGCTGCCCTCTACCGGGGCGGGTTCCTGGTGGTCGCCGTGGTGACCGCGGTACTGCTGGCCGTCATCGCCCACCCCTCCTCGCGGCTCGGAAAGATCTTCGCGCTGGCGCCCTTCGTGTGGATCGGCAAGCGCAGCTACGGGATCTACCTCTGGCACTGGCCGGTGCTGATGCTGACGCGCGCCAACCAGGACGTACCGTTCGGCGGCCCGATCCTCCTGGCAATACAGCTCGCGCTCACCGTCGGCATGGCCGAGCTGTCGTACCGCTTCATCGAGGTCCCCATCCGCCGGGAGGGCCTGGCCGGCGTCCGCAAAGAACTTTTACACGCCGGACTGGTCGGTCAGCGCTTGCGCGTTGGCGCCGCCACGGCATCGGTTGCCACGATCGCGTTGGTCTGCTTCGTCGCGGTCGCCCCGGCCCACTCACCCGCGCCGCCGCTCATCCCGGCGTCGGCGGGCGCCGGGGCGGGCAAGCTTGTCCAGGCCGCCCCGACCCTGACCGCCGCGCAGATCCGGGCGCGTTTCACCGCACAGGTCCGGGCCGGGCGTGTCATCGTGGTCGGCGACTCGGTCATGCTCGGCGCGAAGCCGGCACTCACCAGCAAGTCGGTGTTCGGCGGACACGCCTATGTCGATGCGGTCGAGGGCAGACAATTCAGCAGTACACCGGCGCTCATCGCCCGCTACGTGCGGACCAAGCACCCACACATGGTGATCGTCCACCTCGGCAACAACGGGACGGTCACGTTCGCCGACATGCAGTCAATGATGGGCACCCTGCGCAAGGTCCCGACCGTCGTGCTGGTAACGCTGCGTGTTGCGCGGTCCTGGGAGGCCTCCGACAACCGACTGATCCACTACGAGGCCGCGCACCACTCGAACGTCGCTCTCGCCGATTGGCACACACTGACCACTGGCCGCACCGGCATCTTCTGGGACGGCATCCACGTCAATTCCAAGGGCGCCTCCCTGTATGCCGCGATGCTGATTCGCACGATCGGGACCTTCCACGCACCCACGCACGCCGCGGCCGCCAAGACCGGCGCGACGACCGCGAGCGCCTTGCCGCCGCTGCACTGACCTCCCGCCGCCGGGGCGGCGGGCGATCGGGGATCACCCGGTCGGATGCTCGTCCGGGAGCGAGATCGACAGCATCGGGATGTGGGTGTGGAAGTGCACGGCCCCGTTGACGCTTCCGAGGACTCCGGCACGCGCCGCGCCGCGACCGCGAGACCCGACGACGATCAGATCGTAGTCGCCCTGGCTGAGCTCTTCCACGATCTCGTGGGTCGCGTGCCCGGTGCGGATGACCGTGTGGACCTCGACCCCGTCGGGGACGGTCGCGAGCGCCGCCCGCATGACGTCGCCCGCCCAGTGCTCGTTGGTGTCCGATACGGCGCGCGGGTCCCCGCCGGCGACCGGCATCAAGGTCGGAACCGGTGGGGCGACGGTCAGGATCGTAAGACGCGCCTGCTGGGTCCGTGCGAGGTCGCTTGCTTCCTGCACCGCGCGCATGGCGGTCGCTGAGCCGTCGACGGCGACGAGGATATGGCGAAACATGGAAGCAGCCTCCCGTCGGGGAATGGTGGACTCAGAGCGACGCCGGTCGCGGCTCGGCGCAGATGCCGGTAATCAGCACACGCACCGCGTGTGCGTGTGCCGCATCCAGCGTCATCGTGCCGCAGGCGACCGCTTCTCGTGCGGCCCGGAGCACGCCTGAGAAGGCCGCCACCGCAAAATCCGGGGGAATCATCGGATCGATCTCCCCCGCGGCCTGCCCCCGGCGGATGAGGTCACGCAACGGGACGACGATCGCGTCGGTCAGCTCGCGCTGGGCGGGGTCCGACAGGTCCGGCGGCGGTGCATCGAGCAGCACGCGATACCGGTCGAGGAGCGGGATCAGCGTCTCGAGCACGGCGTCGAGGGCATCGTGCACCGGTTCCCGATCCCAGACCCCTGGCGGAAGCGCGCGCCGGCAGTCGGCCAGCGCCCGCAGTCGGATCGCCCGGACCAGCTCCTCACGGTTGGCGAAGTGGCGGTACACGGTCGCGCGCCCGCAGCCGCAGACGCTCGCGACCTGCTGCATGCTCGCCGCCGGATCCGACCCGAGGACGCGGATCGCCGCGTCGACGATGCGGTCGTCGGTGGCGTCGGGTCCGGGTGCGGTGATCGGGGTCATGAGACAATCATGTCTCATTATTGGTTAGCATTGCAACGACACATCGCGTGACCCTCGCCGAAGGAGCCCCGTGGAGCCCGCCGAGAACCGCCGCCCCGGACTGACCCTGACGATCCTCGCGGTCGCCTGCGTCGCGTACGTGCTCCAGCAGACGCTCGTCGTGCCGGCACTGCCGAATTTCCAGACAAGCCTGCATACCTCCGAAACCTGGGCGGCATGGGTGTTTACGGGGTTCCTGCTGACCTCCGCCGTGGTCACGACGCCGATCGGCAAGCTTGGCGACGCGTATGGCAAGCGCCGGCTGCTGGTGATCTCCCTGGGCATCTTCGCGATCGGCACCTGCGGGGCGGCGCTTGCTCACTCGATCACTGTGCTGATCCTGATGCGCGCCGTGCAAGGCGCCGCCGGGGCGATCTTCCCCCTGTCGTTCGGCATTATCCGCGACGAGTTCCCGCGGGAACGGGTCGGCGCGGCCCTCGGCACGCTGTCGGCGACCTTCGGCGTAGGCGCCGGGCTCGGCCTCGTCCTCTCCGGGGTCATCCTCCAGAACTTGAGCTGGCACTGGCTGTTCTGGATCGGGGCCGTTCCCGTCGTGATCGCGCTCGTGCTCGTGTGGCGCCTCATCCCGGAGTCGCCGGTGCGGACCCCGTCGCGCTTCGACGTCTGGGGTGTGGCGACACTGTCGGTCGGGCTCGGACTGCTCTTGGTGGGCCTGAGCGAAGGGAACCGGTGGGGCTGGACCTCAGCCGCGACACTGGGGTGTTTCGTGGGATCGGTGGCGGTCCTCGCGCTGTGGTGCTGGGTCGAGACCAAGGTCGCCGACCCGATGATGGACATGCGGATCATGCGCGAGCGCGCGGTCTTTTGGACCAACGTGCTGGCAGTGGTCGTCGGCATCTCGATGTATGGGACCTACCTGCTCATGCCGACGCTGGTCCAGCTGGGCAGCGGCCTGCCGCCCCAGATGAAGGCGCTTGTCCCGTACGGCTTTGCGGGCTCGGTGATCATGGCGGGCCTTTACCTCATGCCGGCGACGATCATGATGATCATCATCGCGCCCCTCGGCGGGGTCCTCGAGCCACGCGTCGGAGCCCGCTGGCTGACGTTCGTCGGACTCCTGTCGATCGGGGTGGCCGCGTTCATCCTGACCGTGGCGCACAGTCAGCCGTGGCAGCTGATCGTCGCGATCAGCATCCTCGGCATCGGGGTCGGGCTGGTCTATGCGATGCTCGCCAAGCTCATTGTCGATGCGGTGTCGCCGCAGGTGACCGGCGTCGCGATGGGCATGAACACGGTCATGCGCACCGTCGGCGGAACCATCGGGGCCCAGCTGTCGGCAGCGTTCCTGACGAGCTTCACGATCGCCGGGACGCCGCTGCCGGCCGAGAAGGGCTTCACGCTGACGTTCCTGGTGGCGGGCGTCGTGGCCATCGCCGGCCTCGGTGCGATCTTCCTGATTCCCAAGCGCGTAGCACCGGCGCACGAGCCGCTGCGGGACGTGGTGCCTCGTGCCGAGCCTGCCGGCAAGGGCGCGTCGGCCTAGCCGGGGGCGCCCGCCGGGGTCGCTACCAGGTGCCTGCCGAGCGGCGGGTCACGGTCGGGAAGTACCCGTCGAACTGCGCCAGCCATGATGCGGCCTGGGCACCGAGCCGGTACTCGCCGGGGCCGTTGCCGAGGATGGTGCGGTTGATGCCGGCGCGCGCCGCCAGCGCCCAAGTGCAGGCCTGCGGGTCCGAGCACGCCGGCGTGGGCGCGCCAGTGTCGCCAAAGAGGTAGTGAATGTGTGCGACGCGGCCGCCGAAGTGGGCCAGATAGCCGGCGAAGCGCGTCGGCATCAGGGTCCATTGGGCCTGGGTCAGCGGGGCAGTTCCGCTGCCGGAGTGCACGCCTTGGTACATCTCCATCCAGATCGCCCCGGCTTTGGCCAGACCGGGCATGACATCGGCGAAGACCGCGTACTGCGGCTTACCGTGGCCGTTCAGGTTGTGGTTCTTGCCCTTGCCGGCGTAGATCGAGACGGTGACACCGGCATCCACGTACACGGCGACGCGCGAGGCATACGTGCCGCCCCATGGCGACGAGGTCCGGGCGAGTGCCCGCATCGCGATCGCGAAGTTGCGCCCCAGATATCCGTCGCCACCCGTCTTGGGGGTCGCAAACGCGGGGCTGACCTCGTCGATGGCAACCTTATGACTCCGGCAGCCGAAGTCGTGGATGACGCCGCCGATCGTAAGCGTGCACGGACCGTTGACGGACCGCTTGATCATGTTGACCATCTGGCCCGGCGTCCGGCCGAGAAGCTGTTTGGCGTTGATCTTGGCAATACGCGCGTCGTTGTCGCGCGCATTCATCCCCAGCATGTTCGTGCCCGACGGCTCCTGGCGTACGCCGCCGCGATCCGGGGTCAGTGCGGGTCCGATGGGTCCCCCGCCGGGTCCGACGCCGCTGGTGAGCACCGACACGTTGGCATCGGTGTCGTAGAGCAGGCTCGAGAACCACGATGCGGGCGCAACCGGGGTCACCGACGTCGCCGAGGCGACACCGGGCTGCAGCGCCACGCCCCCCGCCAGCCCCGTAGCGGCGAGCACGGCGAGCGCGCCGACGACGAGCCGGCGGCGGCGAACCGCCGCCCGTTCGGGGCGGAGTGCAAGGGGGATGCGCATTGCGGTGCCTCACGGTGTCGACTGCCTGTGCTGCATCCATCGGCAGGACGCCCCGAGTCCGTGAGCAATTGCCGCCAAATATCCCATGAGCCCCGTCCGCGAAGGTTCGGCCGTCCTTGATTCCCAGGAGCCGTCGCCCGTCCCGTGGGGCCTCACGCCGCCCTCCCCCGCGCGCGCAAGACCCGGGCTGTGCGCCCCGCGGGCGCGGTGGCCGCGGCGCCCAAGCGATCGCCCGCCGGCGTGCTCCGGTCCCCGGATCTCCGCTGTCGTCCCCAAATCGGGATCGGGCGTGGCGTCCTGAACGGTGCTGTTGGTTCGACTCACACGCCTGTCCGTGGCAACGGCGTTGAGCAGCCGCATCCGGGCCCGGTCGTCGGGATCCCCCGCTGCGATGGGGGACTCGAAGGTTGGCGCGACCGAGCCCGGGACACGCCCGGGCACCCGTTGCCTGTCGTTGGACCACTACCCCTCACCGGTGGTGAGGCGGACGCCCCGGGAATTGGTTGCGACCGTGGCCGGCATCGTCGGGCGACTCGGCCAACTGCCCGCAGCGTCCGCCCTTGCTACCGCGAGGCGGTCGTCATCCGGCACCCGACGCGGACCGGATCGCGCACCACGAACTCGGTGACCTCGGCGCCCGAGGCGGCGCACATTCCCTCCGCCAGCCCCTGGTGGGCCGCGCACAGCGCGTGCCCCCCCTGGGAGAGAACACCGTCGCGAAGCGGGCACGTCAGGAATTCAATCCGTGCGCGGCCGGCACGCAGATCCGCCGGCGCCGAGACGTCCCGGGGAGCAAAGCCGAGCTCGCCCATGGCGCCGAACACGTCGCGCGCCGACGTCGCGGCGAGCAGGGCTGCACCCTGCCGCTGCGCGGCGCTGCGGACTGTGGCCTCGTCAATATTCTGCGTGGCGACCACATCGAGCAACACGAGTGCAAAGCGCGCCCATGTGTTGGTCGTCGGCACCAGTCGGAAGCGCATGGTCGGTCGTCCGCGACCGACCGGCGGGTCTTTGCGCGAGGCGACCGCGCCGGCCGCGGCCAGTTGGGCCAGGGCACGCCGGATCTGGGTATCCGACTCCCCCACCATTCCGACCATCTCGGTGATCGTCAGGCCGTCCGGGTGACGGGCGAGGACATCGACGACACCATCCGGCTCCGGTGTCCGCGGCTGCCCGGGGGCGCTGGTGTCGGTCGTCGGCTCAGCCAACATCATGCCATCCCTTGTTGGTCCCTCCCGCACACCGTCACATGCGGGAAGTCACCCGCAGTGTAGGCGCTTGTCGGTTGGCTGTCGGCACCTCGCCCGCTCCGTCCCGCGTTGCGGTCGGACGAGAGTCCGGTCCTGATGATGCCCCGCGGCTCCCGGGGCCGCATGCAGCGGCAACCGGACATGGCGCCGGTAGCTCGCCTACGGCAGGTTGAAGGCCGAGCTCATCGAGTTCGCCTGCTGAGCGGCGCCGAGCAGCGGCAGGCCGAGTAGTTCTTCGGTGGTCCGCAACAGGGAGTAGTGGGTGAACGCCGTCATGCTCTTCACGCCGTGAGTCGTCGGCGAGATCACGATTGTCGGGATCTGGTTGCCGGGGGCGTAGGAATCGTTCTCGTCCCAGGTGATGAAGATCGCCGTCGACCCCGACTGGTACTGCGGCGTGGTCAGCAGTTGGGGGATGAAGTTCGAAAGCCACGTGTCCCCCGTCGCGTCGGTGCAGTCGTGGGTGTCGTCGCACAGGTTGGGTGCGATGAACGTGAACGCGCTCGAGATGTCCGGAGTCGCGCCGAGCGGGACGTCCTGCGTGGCGCACTGGCCGGCGATGTTGGTGTAGAACGTCGCGGGGTTGTGGCGGGCAGCGTATGTCCCACCGTCGGTCGTCGCGCAGTTGGATGGCATCGACTCGGCGAGCGACTTCCAGTTCGTCCCGAGCTGGGAGAAGATCGACGGCACCGACAGCGGGTACTGCGACGGATTGCCGTCGTCGATGACGCCCTGCGTACCACCGGAGGTCATCGCGATGTAGTTGGGCAGCGACGGATGCGCAACGGCGTCCATATTCGCGGCCAGCCCGTAGGTGTGGGCCAGCGAGTTGAGATAGGGGGCGTTGGCGGAGTCGATGATCTGCGAGTAGTCGGAGTTCTCCATCACGATCCACACGACATGCGACACCGACGCCGACGCCGCGGTGATGTCGGCCTCGCCCGAGGTCGAGGCGTCGGACCAGGCCGACACGTTGCCGGCGGCATCGACGGTGCGGAACTCGACGTAGCTGACGCCGTTGGCGGAAATCGTCTTCGAGCCGCCGTCAGCTACGCCCGACCAGTTGGCGCCCGCGTCGCTCGAGATGCGGTACTGATAGCCGCTGACACCGGCACATGTGTTGGCGGCGCAGGGGTCGGAGGCGCCTGACCCGGTCACGGTCACCGGCGTGGTGGACACGCCGCCCGACCCACCGGCAATCGTGGGCTGGCCCGGCGCCGTGCGATCGATGCGCACCATGCCCGCGTCGCCCGATGACGGGGACCAGGTCGACTCGACGCCGTTGCCGGACACCGCACGGAAGCGGACGAGCGTCGCGCCCTCGGCGGTGATGACGACCCCGCCGGCAGACGCCGGGGCGCTCCAGGCGGCCCCTCCGTCGATGGACGTCTCGTACTCATACCCGGCGATGCCGGAGACGTCTGTCACCGTGGAGCCAGACGCGCTGACGGTCACCGAGGCAGCGTTGGTCCAGGCGGACGAGCCGCCGGTGACGGTTGGGGCCGTTGGGGCCGCCGCGCCGGCGATTGCCGTCTGGGTGGCGACGGGCGAGGTCGCGTAGGCCACGCCATCGCCGGTCGCCGTCAGCTTGACCGTGTACGTCGTGCCGCCGGTCAGTCCGGCGTACGTCGTCCCGGACGTGGTGATGGCAGTCGCCGCCTGGCAGTTCTGCCCGGCTGCGTCGCAGAGCTGGGCCGAATATCCCGTCGCGTTCGGGACGGCGGAGAAGTTGTTGACAAGGAGCGATGATCCGCCCGGCGACACCGTGAAATTCGGGACCGGAAGGCGCACCGCCGCGGCAGTCCCCGTCTGGGATGCGACCGGGGACGTCGCGTATGCCGCGCCGTCCCCGGTCGCCGCCAGCTTGACGACGTAGGTGGTGCCACCGACCAGCCCGGTGAAGGTGTAGCCGGCCGTCGTGGCCGCGAGCGGGTTGCCGCAGTTCGCCCCCGCGGCGTCGCAGAGTTGTGCCGCGTACCCGGTCGCGTTGGGTACGGCGACGAACGGATTGACCGTCAGCGAGCCCGGGCCCGCCGCGAGCGTGAAGACCGGAACCGACAGCGCCACGGCAGCGGGTGCGCCGGTCTGGGAGCCGGGCACCGAGTCGGCGTAGACGACGCCATCGCCCTTGGCGATCACCTTGACGGCGTAGGTGGTGCCTCCAGCAAGACCGGAGAAGGTCGTGCCGGAGGTCGTGACGGTGGTCAGCGCAGAACAACCGGCGCCGGTCGCGTCGCAGAGCTGGGCTGCATATCCGGTGGCGTTGGGCACCGCGGCGAACGAATTGAGGATCAGAGTCCCGGGCCCGGCGCTCAGCGCCACGGACGGCACCGCAAGCCGTGCCGCGCTCGCCGTCGCTGTCTGAGATGCGGCGGCCGATGACCCATAGGCCACGCCGTCGCCGAGCGCCGACAGCTTGATTGTGTAGGTCGTCCCGCCGACGAGCCCCGGGAAGGTATAGCCGGATGTCGTGACCGTCATCGCCGCCTGGCAGCCCGCGCCGACGGCGTTGCAGAGTTGGGCGGCGTAGCCGGCGGCGTTCGGGATCGCGCTGAAGGCATTGACGGACAAAGTCCCCGAACCCGGGTTGACGGTGAAACTCGGCGAACCGAGTGTGACCGCCGTCGGCGTCCCGACCTGGACGGCCGCGGAAGAATCCGCGTAGGACACGCCGTCACCTGTCGCCGTGAGCTTGACCGAGTACGTGGTGCCGCCCGTCAGGCCGGTGAAAGTCATCCCGGAGGTGCCGACCGGCGTCGGGCTGCCGCAGGTGGCGCCGGTCACATTGCAGAGGCGCACGGCATACCCCGTGGCATTGGGCACGGACGGGAACGCGGTCACGGTCAGGGTGCTCGGCCCCGGCGTCACCGCGAATGTCGGCGGTGCGAGGGCGAAGGAGGCGGCCGTCCCCGTGAGAGTCGCCGCCGGCGAATTCGCAAACGCCGTCCCGTCGCCGATTGCGGTGACCTCGACGGTGTAGGTCACCCCGCCGGTGAGGCCCGTGAACGTCGTGCCCGCGGTCGTCACGGTGATCGCGCCCTGGCAGTTGGTGGCGGCGGCGCTGCACAGCCGGGCCGAGTACGCGCTCGCGTTCGACACGGCGGCAAACGGGTTCAACACCACCGCAGCAGCGGCCGAGGCGAGTGTAAAGCTCGGCGCGGCGAGCGGCACGGCCATCGGCGCCGCCGTCCGAGTCGCCGGCGCGGAGTCCGTGTATGCAACCCCGTCACCCATCGCGGTGAGCGCGACGGTGTAGGTCGCACCGCCGGCAAGTCCGGAGAACATGGTGCCGGCTGTCGTCACCGATATGGCCGTCGCACAACCGGCGCCGGTGGCGTTGCACAGCCGGGCCGCGTATCCGGCGGCGTTGGGCACCGCGGCGAATGCGTTGAGCGTAATGACCCCTGCCCCCGGGGTGACCGTGAAGGCCGGGACCGCCAGCGGTACAGCTGCGGGCGTTCCCGTGTGGTTCGTGGAGGACGACGCGACATAGGCCACGCCGTCACCGGTCGCCACGAGCTTGACGAGATAGGTGCTGCCGCCGGTCAGGGAGGTGAACGTCGAGCCGGAGGTGGTCACCGCGACCGGGTTGCCGCAGTTGGCGC
>JADGPG010000118.1 GCA_017882545.1 Thermoleophilia bacterium | reverse complement strand
GGAGTTGCCGCCGTCGATGATCGCGTCGCCGGCCTCGAACACCTCGCCGAGCGCGGCGATCGTCTGGTCGGTGATCGGCCCGGCCGGCACCATCACCCATGCGGCGCGGGGACGGTCGAGATTTGCAGCGAACTCCTCGAGTGTGCGGGCGCCGAGGGCGCCCTCGGCCTCCATCGCGGTCACGGCGTCGGGATTGACATCGTAGGCCACACACCGGTGGCCGTCGCGTATGAGACGGCGCACCAGGCCCGCGCCCATCCGACCGAGGCCGACCATCCCGAGTTGCATCGGAGTCGAGGTGGGCATGATCAGATCCTTTCGTGGGGTGGCGTTGGGGGCGACCGGAGGCGGCACGGGGGCTGTGGCGCCCGTCACGCCGTGACGCGCGCCACCTGTGTTTCGATGTGAGCGATCAGGTCGTTCCACGCGGCGACGAACTGGTCGGCGCCCTTGGTCTGCAGGTCGTCGGCGAGATCGTCGGCGTCCACTCCGGCCGCGGCGAAGGCGGCCAGCGTCGTTGCAGCGTCACCGCGATCGGCCGGGAGGACCTGCGGGGCACCGCCGTGGTCGTAGTAGGCGCGCAGGGTGGCCTCGGGCACGGTGTTGACCGTAAAGGGCGCCGCCAGCTTGGCGACGTACAGGTCGTCCGGTGCGGCCGGATCCTTGGCGGAGGTCGACGCCCACAGCAGGCGCTGCATGCGGGCGCCGGCATTGGCCAAGCGCTGCCAGCGGTCCGACGCCATGACCTCGCGGTAGGCCGCATAGACCTCGAGTCCGACCGCGAGGGCGAGCCGGTGCTTGAGGGCATCCGGGACCCGCTCGTTGGCGGCGACGTCCCATCGCGACATGAAGACCGATGCGACCGATCCGACCACGGGGTCCTCGCCCGCCGCGATGCGCCGCTCGATCCCGCGCATGTACGCCGCGGCGGCGGCGCGGTACTGGTCGGCCGAGAACAGGAGGGTCACGTTGACCGGTATGCCGGAGGCGATCGTCTCCTCGACCGCGGGCAGACCCTCGGGCGTTCCCGGAATCTTGATCAGCAGGTTCTCGCGTGCGGCCTCGGCGTGAAGGCGGCGGGCCATCGCCACCGTCGCCTCCGGGTCGTAGGCGAGCGTCGGGGAGACCTCCAGCGAGACGAACCCGTCGACCCCCGCCGTGCGCCGGTGGACGTCGGAGAAGATGTCGGCGGCGCGGCGCAGGTCCTCGATCGCCAGCTCGAAGAACAGCTCCTCGGCGGCGGCGCCCGAGGCGGCCTTTCCGCGGATCGCGGCGTCGTAGTCGCCCGAGGCGATCGCCTTGTCGAAGATCGAGGGGTTCGAGGTCAGGCCTGTCACCGAATAATCGTCGACGTACGCCTGCAATTGGCCGGAGTCCAGCATCGCGCGGGTGATGTTGTCCAGCCAGATGCTCTGGCCGAGGTCGTGCAGCTGCGTGGTCGCCCTCATGAGCCCTCCTCGCGGTCCCGGGGCGCTCGGCGAGGACTGGCGCACCCGGGTGTTCTCGACCGGACGGCCTGCCCCCGCCGTCCGAATGGCGCTGTGGGTCCCAGTATGACCGCCGGGCGACCCGGTGTGCCCGCCGCGGTCAGGCGGGGTCGCCATCGGAGGCGCCCGGGAGCCACGGCGCGTGCCACCCGCCCCAGTAGTGGACCAGGCGGTCGGCCTCTTCGGGCCCCCAGGATCCCTCGTCGTACTCGTGGACCGGCGGCGCCGCATCGAGCAACGGCTGCAGGACGCGCCAGGTCTCCTCGACCGAGTCCTCGCGGGCGAAATGGCTGGAATCGCCGATCATCGCCGCGTGCAGGAGCACTTCGTAGGCCGTCGGCCCTTCGCCGCCCTCGGTGGCGAAGGTCATGTCGAGGTGCACCGAGTGTGCCGCGTAGCGCTCGGCGTGCTTGGCCTGCATCCGCACGCGTGCGCCCGGGGCCGGGCTGATGCGCAGCACGAGCTGGTTCGGCTCCGGGCGCGGGGCGTGCTTGGGTGCGAACCCGAGCCATGGCGCGTCCCGAAACACGATCCGCACCTCGGTGACCGTCTCGGCCAACCCCTTGCCGGCCCGCAGGAAGAAGGGCACTCCCGACCAGCGCCAGTTGTCGATCTCCAGCCGCAGCGCCACGAACGTCTCGGTGGTCGAGTCCGGCGCGACCCCGCGGACATCGCGGTAGCCCCGGTACTGCCCGCGCACGTAGTGGGCAGGGTCAGCGGCCGCCATGGCCATGAACACGTCGCGCTTGCGGTCGTTGACGACCCCGAGGGAGTGCGCCGACGGTGGTTCCATCGCGACCAGGCTCAAGACCTGCAGAAGGTGGTTCTGCACCACGTCGCGCAGCGCACCCACGGGCTCGTAGAAGCGGCCGCGGTCGGCGATCCCGAAACTTTCGGCCATCGTGATCTGGACCGACGAGATGTAATTCCGGTTCCAGAGCGGCTCAAGGATCGTGTTGGCGAAGCGGAGGAAGAAGATGTCCTCGACCGGCATCTTTCCGAGGAAGTGGTCGATCCGGAACAGCTGGGACTCGTCGATCACGGCCTGGAGGCGATCGTTGAGTGCCTGCGCCGAGGCGAGATCGTGTCCGAACGGCTTCTCGACGAGAACTCGCGCGTGGGTCGTCAGGCCCGCGCCGCCGAGGCCCTCGACGACCGTCCCGAACAGCGACGGCGGGACCTCCAGGTAGAACACCGGGAGAACCGCGGCGCCCAGCGCCGCACCGACCGCCGTGTAGGTCGACGGGTTGCCGAAGTCGCCGACGACGTAGGACAGGCGCGTGGCCAGGCGGGCGAAGATCGCCTCGTCGATCGCCTCGCCGGCGGCGACGATCGCCGCGCGCGCGTGGTCGACGAGCTGTTCGATGGTCCAGTCGTCCACGGCGACGCCGACGATCGGGCACGTCAGGAGCCCCCGCGCCTCGAGCCGGTACAGGGCCCGGAACGTCATCACCCGAGCGAGGTCCCCGGTGATGCCGAAGATCACCAGCACGTCGGCGTCGCCGGCGTGGGTGCTGCGGGTCTCAGTGCGGGTGGCCACCTGGTCTCCTCGTCCGGCCGCCGGTCCGTCCGCCACGTCGGGCTCACGCGGCGTCGTCACAGGTTACCCGTGTGTTCTGCCCCCGCGGCGGTCTCTAGGCAATGTCGTTCCGGGCGTCAGCCATCCCGAACAGCAGCGCCACCAGACCGGTCCAGCCGGTCTGGTGGCTGGCCCCGAGCCCCGCGCCGTTGTCGCCGTGGAAGTACTCGTGGAACGGGACCAGGTCGTGCCAGTGCGGGTCGTCCTGGAAGCGCGCGGTCCCGCCGAACACCGGACGGCGGCCGTCGGCATTCTCGGTGAAGGTCGCCGTCAGGCGGTCCGCGAGCGCGAGGGCGACCTGCCGGAGGTTGAGCTCGCGATCCGAGCCGGTGGGAAACGCCACGAGCAGGCGGTCACCGTAGTAGTGGTGGAGCTGCAGCAGCGCGCGAATGATCACCAGATTCATCGGGAACCACACCGGCCCGCGCCAGTTCGAGTTCCCGCCGAAGAGGCCGGAGTCCGACTCGGCCGGGAGGTAGCGCACCTCGTGGTGTTCGCCGCCCCAGTCGAAGCTATACGGGCGGTCAAGATGGCGGCGTGAGATCGAGCGGATTCCATGTGGTCCAAGGAACTCGTCCTCGTCGAGCATGACCGCGAGGATCCGTCGCAGCCGGTCCTCGCCGACGACCGACATCATCCGGTGGCCCTCGGGACTCGGTCCCGGCAGGTGCAGCGCGGGCAGCAGATCCTCGAAGTCCGTGCGGAACTCGCGGATGCCGGCCAGCAGGTCCGGGTACATGGCGATGAGCGAGGCGTCAAAGACCGTTACGGCACAGAGCGGCAGCAATCCCACCAGTGAGCGCACCCTGAGGGGGTGCGTCGTGCCGTCGGGCATGCGCATCACGTCGTAGAAGAAGCCGTCGGCGTCGTCCCAGAGCGCGCCGTCACCGTTTGGCGGGTTGAGGGCGAGAGCAATCCATTCGAAGTGCGCGATGAACTTGATCGCCATATCGGCGTAGGCGGCGTCGTGGCGGGCAAGCTCGCCGGCGATCTGCAGCATCCACTGGCAGTACAGCGCCATCCAGGCCGTGCCGTCGGCCTGCTCCAGCGTGCCGCCGTCGGGCAGCGGATGCGAGCGGTCGAAGACGCCGATGTTGTCGAGCCCGAGGAACCCTCCGGCGAACAGGTTGCGGTCGTCGGGATCCTTGCGGTTGACCCACCAGGTGAAGTTGGTCAGCAGGCGGGAGAAGACGCGGGCCAGGAACTCGCGGTCGCCCGCGCCACGGATTTCGGCCTCGCGCTCGTAGACGTAGAGGGCGGCCCACGCCGTGACCGGGGGATTGACGTCGGAGAAGTTCCACTCGTAGGCCGGGATCTGGCCGTTGGGGTGCAGGTAGCGCGTGGAGAGCAGCAACTCGACCTGGTCTTTGGCGAAGTCCACGTCCACGAGCGACAGCGGGGCGGTGTGGAACGCCAGATCCCAGGCGGCGAACCACGGGTACTCCCAGGTGTCGGGCATCGAGATCACGTCGCGCGCGACGAGGTGAACCCATTCGGCGTTGCGGACCCCCGGCGGCGCGCTGTGGGCGTTCCAGGGCGTCACCCCGCGCTCGGCGAGCCACCGGTGCGCGTCGTACTCGTAGTACTGCTTGCCCCACAGCAGACCGGCCAGCGCTTGGCGCATCACCAGGGCCTGATCGGTCGTCAGGTGCGCGGGCAGAACCGTCGCATAGAAGGCGTCCGACTCAGTGCGGCGGGCCGTCAGCACGTCGGAAAACCCCGCATCGAGTCCGGAGACGCCGGTGGCCGGATCCCCGGGGTGCACCGCGCGGAGGCGGAGCCGGGCGACCTCCGTGCCGCCGCCGGCGATCTCCAGAACGTGATGGGCGGCGGCCTTGGTGCCGCGACGCTCGGGGTTGACCGCGTCCCGCTCGCCGTCGACGACACATCGGTTGATCGCGTCCTTGGGGTGGAGCGACACGCTGGGATCGGTCGGGGCGCGATCGGGATTCGTGCCGTTGTCGCAGAACAAGAGCTCCGCGGCCGGATCGGACTCGAGCGTCCAGGCACCGAGTTCGTGATGGTCGGCGCGGATCACGCCGGCGTGGGCGGCGGCCGACAACGCCGGAACCGGCGTGCCGGGCGCCCACGACCAGGTGTTGCGGAACACGAGCGTCGGCAGGACGTGCAGCGTTGCGGTGTCCGGGCCGCGGTTGTGCACCGTGACCTGCATCAGGATGTCGTCGTGGTCTGCCTTGGCGTATTCGACCTCGACGTCGAAGTAGCGATCGTCGTCGAAGACCCCCGTGTCAAGGAGCTCGTACTCCATGTCCTCGCGCGTGCGAGCCGCGTTGGTGGCGACCAGGTCGGCGTACGGGAAGGCGTGCTGGGTGTACTTGTAGGTGCAGCGCAGGTATGAGTGCGTCGGCGTGCTGTCGAGATAGAACCAGTACTCCTTGACGTCCTCGCCGTGATTGCCCTCACCATTGGTGAGGCCGAACATCCGCTCCTTGAGGATGGGGTCGGCGCCGTTCCAGAGGGCCAGCGACAGGCACAGCCGTTGCCGGTCGTCCGAAATCCCGGCGATCCCGTCCTCGCCCCAGCGATAGGTCCGCGAGCGCGCCTGGTCGTGGGTGAAGGCATCCCACGCGTCGCCGGTGGCGCTCGTGTCTTCGCGGACCGTGCCCCACTGGCGCTCGCTGAGATACGGCCCCCACGCCTTCCACGGGACCGCGCCGCTGCGCGCGGCATCGAGCCGCAGATGTTCAGGGGTCCGGTACGTGGGTGGGGTCGGGGGCATGAGTGCCGGCGTATCGTCGCAGGTCCGATGGCGTGGGGGCGGGGTGCCGACCCCGGGCACACCGGTGCGTCAGCGCGGCATGGGGCTCGCTATCGTGCACGGCACGATGCCGGTTCCCGCGCGGTGCCCCGCATGAGGCGTCCCCGTCCCCGTCCCCGTCGCCGCGCCCAGGCCGCAGTCCTCGTGGCGGCGGTGATGGTGATCGCGGTTGGCTGGGCGGTGGTCACGCATCGCGACCGCAGTCGCGCGACACGGCCCACGACGACGACCACCCGGCCCGTCGCGCTCCGCCCGTCGCCCGCGGCGCACGCAATCGGCATCACCACGTTCCGTGTCGGTGACCCGCGCCGCACGATCCGGCTGCCCGACGGGAGCACGGTCCCGCGATCGTTCGTGGTGGCGGTGCGCTATCCGGCCACAGGACCCGCCGGCGGGGTGGATGTCCCGGCCGCACCGCCGGCCGCGGGCCGCCGGCCACTGATCGTGTTCGGGCACGGATTCGACATCACGCCGTCGCCGTACGCGGCCCTTCTGCGGTCATGGGTCCGGGCGGGATACGTGGTCGCGGCACCGACATTCCCGCTGGCAGGTCCGGATGCGCCGGGCGGGCCGAACGAGGCGGACCTGGTGCACCAACCGGCCGACATCAGCCTGGTGATTACGCGCCTCGAGGCCGGGACGGGGCTGCCCCGCGTCGTGCGCGGCATCGTCGATCCCGCCAGGATCGCCGTGGCGGGACACTCCGACGGCGGCGACGCGGCACTGGCCGTCGCCTACGACTCCCGGTTCCGAGACCGGAGAATCGACGCGGCGATCGTCCTCTCCGGCGCCGAGATCCCGTTCATCACGACATTTCGGTTCCCCGCCGCAGGTCCCCCGCTGCTGGCGGTGCAGGGAACGGCGGACACGATCAACCCGCCGCGCGCGACGCAACTGTTCTACGCGGCCGCCGCGCCACCGAAGTACCTGCTGACGCTGTTCGGTATGGGGCACCTCCCGCCCTACTCCACCGCGCAGCCCGCGCTCGGCGTCGTCGAACGGACCACGATCGCCTTTCTCGACCGGTACCTGGGGGGTGGGTCCGCCCGGGAGATCGTCCGGGCGGGCACCGTGGGCGGTGTCGCCGGACTGCGCGCCGATCCATAATCCCGGCGCCGGGTACCCGGCGGGTCGCGAGTTCGATATTTTGCGCGTACTTCGCGACGGCCCCCGCCATCGTCGTCGCGCTCCGGCCACCGGGGCGCGTGCGATGTCCGCCCTGGAGTGCAGATGACCTCAATGCCTGCGGTGCGCGTGGTTCCCGGAGATGACCTGTCGGATGCCGAGTGCGCCCGCTGGGGCGCACTCCAGGACGCCGACCCGACCCTCGCGAGCCCGTTTCTGTCGCCGGACTTCACCCGGTGTGCGGCGGATGTCTGGCCGGGAGTCTTCGTCGCGATCCTGGAGTCCGGCG
>JADGPG010000117.1 GCA_017882545.1 Thermoleophilia bacterium | reverse complement strand
GACGCCAACTCTGAGTCGCCCCAGCAGTACCAAATTCTGACGATCCCAACGATTCTGGTTTTCCAGAACGGAAAAGCCATCAAGCAAATCGTTGGCGTAAAAACCAAAGAGATGCTGCTGACCGAACTCGCCGATATCCTCACTTAAGGTCACTGACCAGCGCGCGCAGATCGCGCAGGATGGCGTCGACGTACCGGCGCAGGATCGCGACGTTGCCGTCGATGCCATTCGTGACCGAGAGTTCGCCCCAGGCCGACCGGATGTCGCGGCCGATTCGGGACAGGGTGAGGTCGTGGGCGGTGAACTGCGCCGCCACCGCTCGGTAGATGTCCTGGGCGATGCTCAGCCCGCGAAGTACGGCGGTGACGGCGGGACCGAACGGCCCGTAGGTGAGCACCGCGTCGAGCAGCGCGTCGGTGTCGACCTGCACCGGTGCACCGGTGAACAGATCCTCGCCGACCACGTAGGTCAGCGCGACATAGCCAGGGATGGCTCGTACGACTGTTCGGACGCCGTCCAGCACGACGTCCGGGATCACATCGGTGACGGAGATGTCGGGCAGGTAGTCCGTCACCGAGCGCATCACGGCCGGCGGTGCCCGCGAGGGTGCAAGCCCCTGCTGCACCACGTGGGTCGCCTCATGCGCGATGAGCCCGACATCGTTCGGTGACGAACCCGACCCGAGGTGGATCGTCCGGCCGAGGGTGAACGCCCGGGCGCCGATGGTGTTCGCGGCGTTCGCGGATGCGGCGTCCTGCCGCACCCGGACCCCGGACAGGTCGGCTTGCAGCACGGGCTCGATCTTGGCGCACCGCGCTGGGCAGCGAGCTACCGAGTCCGGTGGCGGCAACCGCGCTCGTGCTGCGGGGTGCGGCGCAGCAGGTGGACGCCTCCCACCAGAACGGGAGACCGGCTGGCCCCGTTCCGGCTGGCCCCGTCCCCGCGCGGCGACGTTGTCGGCCATGACCTCCAAGGGGTCGGCCGGATCGGTGACGTGGAGCTTGGTGCTGCGGCGCCGACGACGCGGCGAGTAGACGGTCCGGGCCGACGGCAACTCCATCGCGCACCCACCGGGCCGACCACGGCGCGGGCGGCCGGCACGTCGCGCCCTCGCGCACCGCCACGACTGTTCAGCTGCCGGTGTGCCGATGCCGGACGCGATCTATGCCGCGGGCGAGCGGCGATGCGGTGGCGCATGGCCCGACGGCGGTGTCCGGGACGGCGGTGTCCGTGACGGCGGTGTTGAGCTGGGTTCGCGAGCCGGTTCGGGCGTGCGCATGGCGGCCTCGACCCGGTCGCGCGTGGTCGGCGGTGCGGCCGTCTCGTCGGCAGCGACCGATTCGCCGAGCAGCGCTGCCGCGAGCCGATCGCGCGTGCTGGGGGCGGCGAACTTGGAGCGGCGTTCGGCGTCGGCCGGCTCGGCCGCGCGGTGCCCCCGTGGTGCCCTCGCCGGCGGGGCGGGGACGACGCGCGGGGCCACCCACTCACGTCTCATCGTCTGGCCCCCGGAAGTCCTTGCCGACCGTGGGGTGGAAGCGGGCGCCCATCGCCCGGGCGACGGCGCCGTCGGAGGAGTTGTTCTTGCCGGCGACCAGCTGCAGATGGGCCGCTTGGACATCGTTGTAGAAGTCACGACGGACAACGGGAACGGTGTTGTTCCCAGCGGTGTTCCAGTGCTCCACGACCCGCGGCTTGTGATCGATCGTGGCGGTGGCGATCGGCTCGTAGGAGTGCGGGGTAGTGGACTCGTCGCGGAACAGGTTTCGGTCGGTCGGGTGCCGCAGCCTCAGTTCCGCCGCCCGCCAGGTGTCGGTCGCGGTGAGATAGCCGCTCGGGTAGAACCACCGACGGATATCGGTGTCCCACGGCGGGACAAGTCGATTGCCCTCCACGTATCGGGAGGCATGTCCGAGATGCTCGAGGTCCTCGATTCCGAATTCCTTGCCGAGCGAGCGGAGGTTGTCGGCGATCTGCCCGAGCCGGCGATTGATCGCAGACCGCTTCTCGGTGTCGCTCTTGCCCTGCGCTGCATGCCAGTCCTCGTTGAGGCCACGAAGCTCGCTGTCGATCCTGTTCAGCCGACGGAGCGGGATTCTGCGCCCGGCCGCGTGTTCTTCCCGATGGATCGCCGCGGCGGTAACCGTTCGCAGGTACTCGCCGCGCGGTGAGGACATGATGACCTGCGGTTCGCCGTCGATCACCATGAACGTCAGCCGGTGATTGGTGTGGGCCATGACGACCTGCGCGCTCATCGTGATGCTCACGGGGTCGGCGGGTTCCTGGGCGGAAACGGGCCGGGTGACTGACTGACCGGGCGGCCCGGCCCGGGGCGAGCGGGCCGGCGGTCCGCTGCACAGCGGGAGGGGCGACGGGAGCTGCTCCTGGCCGGGGTGCGGGCGGCGCCCTGGCGACCTGGGCGGCGGTGATCCGTTCGGGCTTGCGTCCGGTACCGAGCGTGGCGTGATAAAGACTGACCGCCCCGTCGATGATCGCGTCGACGGTGCGCCGCACCGGGGCACGAACCGCGTCGATGACGGAGCGAGCCTTCTGCGCAATGCCGTCGAGGTGGGCCAGTTCGGCGAGGAACCCGAGCGCGATGTTCAGTGCGCCGGCCAGTGCCGCGTCGACCTTCGCCGCCGCCGCGCTGACATCCCCCGCGGCGATCGCGGCCATCGAGTCGAGCACGGCATCGACGAAGTCGGCGATCTGACGAGCCTTTTCGACAACGAACTCGACG
>JADGPG010000116.1 GCA_017882545.1 Thermoleophilia bacterium | reverse complement strand
CTGCGCCTACGTGCAGCTCTGCCGCATCCATCCCGAAATGGAAGCCTACGTCGTCGTGCTGCAGAACTCGTATTTCGCGGTGACCAACAGCGAGGGCCACTACCGGATCGAGAACGTGCCGCCCGGCGCGCACACGCTCGGCGTGTGGGCCGCGAAAGGAAAAGCAACGGTGAAGCCGGTTACCGTGGACGCGGCGAAGCCGGCACAGGTCGATTTCGTGCTCGCACGCTGAAGGCCGATCATGTCGCTCAACTTCGCTGGGGAACGTGCGTGGCGGACGGCCGGGTCGATGCTCGTCGTGGCCTGCGCCTTCGCCGCGCCGATCCGCGCGGAACGCGCCGCACATCCGCGCGATGGTCAGGCGCGGGATCGATCCAACGTCGTGTCGACGGTGCCGATCACGCCCGTCGAGGGACCGAGCACCTTGCATCATCTTGGGTTGACGATCGAGGAATCGAGCATGGGGTGGGCGGGGCAATGGTCGGCTCCGCTCCTCACGGATCAGTCGGCAGCGGAGGCCGATCTGCGGTCGGAACCTGCCGGCGGTCCGTTCGTGTTGACCGGGGCGGATCTCTATCGCATCAGCTGCCGGGCCTGCCACAAGGCGGATGGCACCGGAGCGCCGCCCGAGATCAACTCGCTCGTCGGGCCCGTGCGGTCCGCCTCGGTTCAATGGATGACGGCCGACATGAAGACGCGTGGCCGGGACCTCGGCGCGGCGTTCGTCCGACAGCTGACGACCGCGACCGAAGCCGACCTGCGCACGCGGCTCCGGCAAGGCGGACACAACATGCCCTCGTTCGGCCAGATTTCCGAACAGGAATATGCCGTGCTGCGGCCGTATCTCGACCAACTCGCCGGACTGCCGCAAGCGAAACCGGGGCGGCATTCGATCACTGAACCCGCAGACCGGGTCGGCGAGCTGGTGGTCAAGGGAACGTGCCACATTTGCCACGACGCGACGCAGGTGACCCAGCGGCCGACGACGGTCTTGAGCGGCGTGATTCCGGCCTTGGCCAGCTTCCCGAGCGGGAAGACGGGCGGCGACTTCGTCCACAAGGTCAAGGTGGGCGCACAGGTGCCGCTGAGCGCGGGCGGCGTCATGTCGCGAGGACGGATGCCGGTGTTCGACTATCTCACCGAGCCTGAGGTGGCGTCCGCGTACTCATACCTGATGACGTACCGGCCGCGGTAACCGCTCTCGAACACGACGCCTACTTCGGCGGATACGCATTCAAATACGAATAGACGGCCGCCGCCTCCGCGTCGCTCAGGTAGTTGAACACGGGCATCCGCCGGGTCGATGACACCCCGCCGGCGCTCAACGGCACCGGCGCACCTTCGCGCACCTTCTGTGCGAACTGCGCGAGCGTCCTCTGACGTGGAAAGGTCGCAAGCGACGGGATGACGTCGCTCACGACCGTCGTCGGTCTGTTGTCCGGCCCGGTGGCGTCGTGGCAGATATGACACGTACCTTTGACGATGAGCTCGCCCACCCGGACCGCAGGCTCGGTGATCTGCCGTTGCTGGTGTTCGGCCCCGGGCACCCGCGCAAGCGCGTCGAGGTACGGACGCAAGACCCCGATCTCTTCGTCCGACAGGTGCGCGAACGACGGCATGTCGTGACCGCCGACTTTGAGCCGCTTCCGGAGATCGGCTTCGGTCAACGACGTGAGCTGGCGGATGAACTTGGGATCGACAGGCCGCCCTTTTTCTTTCATCTGCGCGGTGGTCCACTCCACCGACGCCGATTGCACCGGGCCGATGATTGAGTTGATCTGAGGCGGAACTCCCGACCCATCCGGCTTGTGACAGGCGCGGCAGCTCACGCGGTAGAGGTCGGCGCTGCTCAGGACGAAGTTGCCGGCCGGGTTCTCGGCCCGGGCCAGCGGAGGCGGCTGACTCGGTACGTGAACGGGCAGCGCGCCCAACTGGCCGTCCCATCCCATGCTCGAGCGGTCGATCGAGAGGCCGAGCTGATGCAGCGTGCTCGGGCCCGTCACGGGGGTGACGACCACCGGCGCCGCGGCCGTCCGACGCGCTCGTGCCGCCGTCGCGGGCGCCGGGGTCTGCCCGGCGCCCTGCATCGTCCCCACGAGCACGCCGGCCGCGAGGCTCAGCACGCAGACCGCGTGAAGACCAGGACGTCTGACGAAGAAGGTGCCCCGCATGACTGGACGCTTTCTATTCTGCGCCTCCCTTCTGCCGATCGCGTGTTTTTCTTCGCCATGCAGGGAATCGAAAGTCCGGCAGCGATCTGTGTCAAGATCCCTCCAAATTCAGGAGGGACGATGACCTTCGGCCGGCTCGCCATTCTTCTCGCGTGCATCACCTCGGTCGCGGTCCTCGCGCAGGCGCCGCAGCAGCCCGACTGGCCCAGGCTCGAAGAAGAAACGATGCGCCACTACCAGGCGGTGCTGCGCCTCGACACGCGCAACCCGCCGGGCAACGAGGTCGTCGTCGCCGAGTACGTCAAGGGCGTGCTCGAGAAGGAAGGGATTGCAGCGACGATCGTCGGCTCCG
>JADGPG010000115.1 GCA_017882545.1 Thermoleophilia bacterium | reverse complement strand
GGCCGCGATGATGTCCATCACGGCGAACGGCGGGACGTGAGCGCGGCGGGAGACCTTCATGGCGCCATCCTCGTCGTTGTCGGCCCCGGGGTCAGCCGGAAGGCCGACCTCGCTGTCTGGGGAAGCCGCGTCACGGTCCGCCTCGCGGCCGGCGAGAAGGCGCCCTTCGTCCTGATGGGGCGCTCGATGGGCAGGCCCTACGCCACGATCTACCGGGCGCCGCGACCACTCGCGGGCGCGGCGCAGGCCGCGTCCCGCTGCGCCAGCGCACCGCGCACGTAGGCGACGATGCCGTCCGCCGCGGCCTCGATCTGCGCGAGACAGTCGTCGAAGTCCTCCCGGCCGCCGTACCAGGGGTCGTCGAGGTCCAGCACGTGCTCGCCGGTGCCCGGTGCGACGCGCGGCGCCGCCGGGTCGAACGAACGGAACATCGCCACGCGGTCCGCGTCGGACCCGGCGAGGCGCCGCAGGACGCGCGCATGGACCGCCGTCATCGGCAGCGCCAGGTCCGCCGCCAGCAGATCGGTCGCGCGAACCGTCCGCGCGGCCCGCACCGGCACCGCGTAGCCGTGCTCGGCGAGCACCGCGCGTGCCCGCTGGTCGATCGGGTTGCCGCGCTCCTCGGAACTGATGCCGGTCGAGTCGACCGCGACGCGGCCGCCGAGCCCTGCGGCCTCGAACCGGTCCCGCAGGACCACCTCGGCCATCGGCGAGCGGCAGATGTTGCCGGTGCACACGGTCATGACGCGGAACGTGGCCTGGCACGCGCGGCCCTGCTGGCTCATGGGCGGTCCGCACGCAGCAGCACGCCACAGCCGCCGGTGAACCAGATCCCGGCGAAAGTGGACCCGGTGGCCACCTGCGCGAAGCCGCGGCACCGGTGCAGGGCGAGGGACGGCCCGTTCTGCGCGTTGATCACGCTCCACGCGCGGTCGGAACGTCGCCAGATCCAGGTCAGGAGCGCTTCGACGAGCCGGTCGCCGATCCCGCGGCGCCGGAAGCCCGGATCAACGGTCACGCCCGCGATGTAGTACCCGTCGGGCGCGTCGGCGTGCCCCGACCACGTCATCGTCATGCACGACCCGACGACGGTGCCATCGAGCACCGCCACGACCCGATGCGTGGCTGGACCGTTGATCTGCGCGAGCACGCGTGCGAGGTGCCCGGGCCGGAGCGGGCCACGGGTGGCATCGACTCGCGCAATGGCGGACGCGTCCGAGGTCTGCGCTTCGCGGATCACCACACGGCCGTCGGGCACACCGCGAACGTCCTGCTCGTAGGTGGCGAAAGCCGGCGACATGGTCCGACCATGTCACGGCGACCGGCACCGGCGCAAAGGGCGATCGGGCCGGGGTCAGGCTTGCCTCCATCACCGCTTCACTCATCGCCGCCACCGGATCAACCGGCCGACTCGGCTCTCGCCCGTGACCAGGCGCGAGATCCGCTACGCACCCCGCGAGCGACCTCGCGCAGCCCTACCCACCCTTGAACACCCGCCGCCCCACCGGTACTCTTCGGCAGATCTTGTGCGTCAGACGCACAGAATTCTTCGAAAACCGGGGCTCCGGGGGCGACGACGGTCGCGCCCCCGGGGGCTGTCGCATGCCGGGAGGGTCCGTGGTCCCCTCGCTACGGCGCGGTGAGGATGATTGGGGCCGAGGCGGTGATCGCGATGGTGTGCTCGGCGTGCGCGGTGCGTGAACCGTCGGCCGAGCGGATGGTCCACCCGTCCGGGTCGATCACGTAGGCGTCGCCGCCCGCCATGAACCAGGGCTCGATGGCGATCACCAGACCGGGGCGCAGGGTGAGCCCACGTCCGGCGCGGCCCAGGTTGGGCACGTGCGGGTCCTCGTGCATGGTCCGCCCGACCCCGTGCCCGCCGAAGTCCGCATTGATCCCGAGCCCGGCGTCCCGCCCGACCTTCCCGATCGCCGACGAGATGTCCCCCATCCGCGCGCCGGGCCGGGCTGCGGCGATCCCGGCCGCGAGCGCCCGCTCGGTGGTCTCGATCAGGCGCGCGGAAGCGGCGTCGGGCGTGCCGACCTGGAACGACACGGCGGAGTCGGCGACCCAGCCGCCCAGCTCAGCGGCGAAGTCGATGCTCACCAGGTCGCCGTCGGCCAGCGCATAGTCCGAGGGCAGACCGTGCAGCGCGGCGTCGTTGACCGACGTGCACAGCACGCCCGGATACGGCATCGCGCCGAAGGAGGGGTGGTAGCCGAGGTAGACCGAACGGGCCCCGGCGGCGTCGATCATCGCGTGCGTGTGGGCGTCCAGATCCCGCAGGGTGACGCCGACCACGGCCTGCTCGCGCACGGACGCGAGGACCCCGGCGACGAACCGGCCCGCCTCGCGGATGCGCTCGATCTGTTCGCGACTCTTCAGCTCGACCATGACTGCACTCTGCCACCCGGGTCACGCCGGGACGCGTCCGGCCGGGAACACCTTCGCGAACGCCGCGGTTGTCGCCACCATGACAACGATCGGATTCATCGGATCAGGACATATCGGCGCCACGCTCGCCCGGCTCGCCGTCACGGCCGGGTATGAGGTGGTGGTCAGCAACTCCCGCGGGCCGCAGACCCTCGTGGACCTGGTTGCGGAGCTGGGCGAACACGCCCGCGCGGCCACCGCCCGCCAGGCTGCCGAGGCCGGCGACCTCGTCATCGTGACCATCCCGCTGAAGAACTACCGCGAGGTGCCCGCGGGACCGCTCGCGGGCAAGGTCGTGATCGACACCAACAACTACTACCCGCAGCGTGACGGGCAGATCGCGGCCCTCGACTCGCACCGCTCGACGTCGTCGGAGCTCCTCCAGGCGCATCTGCCCACCTCGAGGGTCGTCAAGGCGTTCAACCACATCAACTCCGCGGACCTCGGATCCCAGGCGACCCCGGGCCCCGCTGGGCGCCGGGCGCTGGCCATCGCCGGCCACGACGCCGCGGCCAAGTCCGACGTCGCCGCCTTCATCGACCGGATCGGCTACGACGTCCTCGACGCCGGGCCCCTCAGCGAGAGCTGGCGGATCGAGCCGGGCACGCCGGGCTACAACGTGCGCCTGGACACCGCCGGGCTCACCGGGGCGCTCGCTGCTGCCAAACGGAACATCGGCTGACCGGCCCACGGATTCGGCAACGAGTCCCGAGCCAACGCACTGACCTGCACGAGCCCTACCCCGGACGGAGTTCACTCTGGTCCACTTCCTGTGGATCCATTCCTGAGCCCGTACACACCCCACGCGGCCGCTCGCCCCCACGCACTCGTTGGACATGGTGACCAGCTCCGATCGCTCGACGTGCTGCTCGGCGACTTCAGCAACCAGACCACCGCCGCCCGACCACTGAACCCCACGTCGACGCAGTGCGCACCGACACGGTCCCACCTCACCCCGAAGTGGCTCCGGTGAGCGGTTCCCGCGTCGTTCGATTCGGCAGGGCCTGCCGCCACCTAGCGGCAGCGCGAGTGACACAGGGCGTTAGCGCGCGCGTGTTGCTGCGGCACCGGCGCCATGCGCGCCCCTCGGTTTTCAGTAGTCGATGGTCCTCGGTTTTAGGTAGTCCACACCACACGGCTTTAGGTACTTCGCGGGCCTTCCGGTGGT
>JADGPG010000114.1 GCA_017882545.1 Thermoleophilia bacterium | reverse complement strand
CTCCCGCAGGCGCGACGAATCGCGGTCCTGGTCACGATCGGCATCGTGATCCTGCTCGTCGCCGGCGTCATCGCGGTGATCGGAACCTCGACGACGGCGCGGAACAATCTCGAGGCCCCGGGCTCGGCCGGGGGGGCGCCCCGGCCGGCCGGGATCCCGGGGTCCTGGCACCTCGTCTGGGCCGACGAGTTCACCGGGACCGCACTCGACACCACAAAGTGGTCGACGGGCTGGTTCGGGTCCGGCATCACCGCACCGGTCGATCCCAACGCCGAGCTCGCGGCGTACGCGCCGTCGCAGGTCGCAGTCAGCGGTGGTGCGCTCGTACTCAGCGCGGCGGCGAGCCCCGCGATCGTCGGATCGAGGGTCTACCCGTATTCGACCGGTATGGTGACGACAGCCGGGCACTACAGCTTCAGTCACGGCGTCATCGAGGCCCGGATCTACCTGCCGCCCGCCGCCGGCAAGATCGCCAACTGGCCGGCGTTCTGGACCGACGGATCCGGCACGTGGCCAACCACCGGCGAGATGGACGTCGTCGAGGGGTCGCACGGATTGGCGACGTACCACTTCCATTCACCTGCGGGCGGCCCGGGCGGCGAGGTCCGCCGGCCGATGACCGGTTGGCACACATTTGCCGCGAATTGGGAATCTGGTCGCGTGACCTTCGTCTATGACGGGCGACCGATCGGCACGGTGGCAAGGGGCATCACCGACGCCCCGATGTCGGTAATGCTCGACTACGCGATCCGTGCCAAATCGGGCCGCCTGCTCGCGGTCCCGGCGGCGATGAAGGTCGACTACGTGCGGATCTGGCAGGGGCAGTAGGAACCGCGCGCACGATCGGAACCTGCCCCGCCGGCATGGCGCACGGCCACGACTAGACTCGGGATGCGTGACGTCCCCAACCCACGATTCGGTGCGGCAACCCGACCGTCGCGCCGCCACGCGGCCGGAGTGGCTCGCCGCGACTGCAATCGCCGCCTGGGCGGTCCTGGTTGCCCTCGCCGGCACCCGTAGCGGATCGCTCGTCGGAATCGACTCTGCCGCCTATCTTGCCGGGGCCCGCAATCTCGCCGCAGGTGCCGGATACGCGGGAATCGACCAGCGCCCGATCACGCTGTTCCCGCCCGGCTTTTCGGCGACCGTGGCGATTCCGAACGCCCTCGGGATCGACGCGGTCACAGCTGCACGCACGCTCAACGCGGTCGCCCTCGGAATCGTGTGCCTGTTGACCTTCGTCCTCGCCCGTCGTCATGCACGCCGACGCTGGACCCCCGTGGTGGCCTGTGGCGCGGTCGCGGTGATGCCGGCAATGTTCGGCGTCTTTACCGCCGTGTGGAGCGAGCCCGTGTTCTGTGTGCTGACACTGGCGTTCATCCTTGCCCTGGAGCCTGTCGCCGCCGGCCGCGCCGCTGACTCGCGTCTGGTGGCGTTGGCCGCCGTCGCCGCCGGAGTCGCCTACATCTTTAGGTATGCGGGCGTCGCGCTGATCGTCGCCGGAATCGTCGTCGTCGCCCTCACAGCGGCGCGAGACGGACGATGGTCCGCCGCACGGCGGAGTGGCCTGTTCGCGGCGATCGCCCTCATCGGCCCCGTCGTCGTGACCGCCATCAACCTCCGCCACGGGACTATCGTTGGACCGCGCGCGCCGTCGGCCGAGACGTTTACCGGCTTTGCCCGGGAGGGCGCCGCCACCCTTCGGGGGTGGGTGGTCGGAACGACCCACGACCAGGTCGTGCTGGCGGATGTCGTGGTCGTGGTCGTTGTTGTGGCCATCCTCGTCGCCGCCGCACGTGCCCGATCCGACCGTCCTTCTACGGGCATCGTGGACTCCCGGCGCTTCCCGCTGACGGCCATCGTGGGGATCTACGTGGGGTACCTCGTCCTCAGCGAATTCGCCACAGCGATCGATCCGGTCGGCGATCGCCTCCTGTCGCCGGTCATTGGGCCGATCGTGGTCCTCGTCGCCTGCGCACTCGAGTCGTACGTCGATCATCCCGCCAGACTCCCGAGGGCCGGACGGCTGGCGATCCTCGGAGCCGTCGTCGTCGTCTGGTTCGCCGGATCCGCGTCCATCACGATCTCCCGGGCGGTGACGACGACACCCGCCCGCAACGGATACGCGGCTGGCTGGTGGACACACTCAGGGCTGGTGGACGCATCCCGGCGGCTCCCTGCCGGGGCAACCATCGTGAGCAACAACGCCGCCGGCCTCTATCTCGCAACGGGCCGACAGCCCCTCCTCCCGGCGCCGACCCGTCGGATCTATCGGTCGTCCGGACGACCGCTCGACATCGCCACGTTCCGCACGCGGGTGGCACGCGTCCGACAGCCGGTGTTCTTCGTCTGGGAGCGCCTGGCCGGCGACACATGGGACGTCACGCCGGCTCAACTCACCGCCGCGGGGTTGCGACTTGCGGTGGTGCACTCGGCGGACTTCGGCACCATCTTCCGCCTTGGGACCTGAGCGGACGCCTGCGCGTGCGCGAACACGAGATGTCGGCGCACATCCGGCGTCGTTCACCTACATCGCGACGATCACGCCGCCTGCGCCGATCACACAGTTCGGCCCGCCGGGCGGGCGCCACGTCGCTGACCGCGGGGTGCGCCTGATGCCCGTCGAGGCGGTGCCGTTCGTGACGGTGAACGTCCATGACATGCCGGGCAGCCGACTCCCCGGCGACCATGCATCCCATTCCACCGCACCGGACGGAACGGACACCGCACGAATGGCGCAACCGGTCAGCCCCTCCGCGTAGGCCGCCGCCGCGGCCGACCTCAACGCGACGCTGGAGTTGACGGCGGCAATCGCCGCGACCGCTGTGCCCGAATTATCGGTGGCGGTGCCGCCTGATGTTGCCGGTGCGGTGGACGATCGGGTCGGTGACGACGTGCCCGTGAGCGCGCTCGCGTTCGACGAGGTCGTCGGTCCGGAACCGCTGCCGCCACAGGCGCAGAGACCGAGCGCGAGGACGCCAGCGCCCACGGCGATGCAGGCGGTCCTGACAGTGGCACCGGTCGGCATGGTCGGCAGCATAGCGGCGTGACGCAGAGTGCCGCCGGGGGTGTTGCCGCCCAGCAGCAGCTGCCCCAATTCCCGCCGAGCGGAACCGTCCGTCCGTGACGGGTCGCGCCAATCTCGGGTACGGACGACGCATCCGGACATCTGAGCGATTCGGCGGTCCCCGGGGGCACCGTCCCTACGACGGTTGTTCTGAGACGCGCCGACGGCACGCACCGGCGATGCCGATAGGCCTGGCAAAGGTGCGACCGGGCATTGCGCCCACCGTTGCGCGCGCCTGTCGGCGCGGGCCGGGTCGCTCCGGAGCGCCCGCTGATCGGACGGACGGGCGCAGGTGGCTCCCCCGCACGCCCGTCCGTCGTCTCTCGGACACGCCCCCGCGGTCGCGACGCCGGGGTGTGTGTGCGTGGCGTTACCGAACGATGTGAATAATCCGCTCCATGCCGAGGCGGATGTGGGGAACTCCCGACTGTGTGTCCATGAAGCAGACGACCACATAAGTGCCAGGCGCCGCGTGGAGGGTCATCTGCTGGGCTGCGCCGCGCATGGCCGGCCCCATTCCGAAGGCGAAGTTGCCGGAGACGGGCAGCTTGTTGAGTTGCGCGTCGGTACCGGTCCGGAGCGTCTTGATCACCTGTTTCGGATCCGCGCCCGCGTTGAGCCGTCCGAAGTTGATCATGTGGACGACGTAGCCGCGGTTGGCGAACCGCACGATCGTGCCATTATGAAGGGTGGTCGCCCCCCGGAACGCAAAATCGATCGCGCTGATGGTTGCTCGTGCCGGGGGTAACTGCGCCGGATGGGCGGCGGGAGCGATCGTGACCACCGCGTGCGGCTGCTTTGTGGGGTCCGGGTTTGCCCCGTCGACGATGACGTACTGTCCGGGGCGCAGGGTCGTCTGAGCGGCGCTCACGCCGCGGGGCGCGGCCGCGTTGACGACGATCGACCCATACGTCGACAGCGAGTTGAGGTCGGGCGTGTTGGCATGCGCCAGGGCCGCTGAAGGAGTCACGCCGGGGTTCAGGCGGAAGAGGATCGCGTCGCCCATCGCTTCATGGGTTGTCGTCGAGACAATGTTGACGGCCCCGGATACCAGTGCCCCACTCACGACGATCGACTTGCCGTTCATTGCGAGATTGATGCGCGGCAACGTCGGGTTGGGTGCCGACGCCGCAGCAAGTCCTCCGATCGCCGCGCCAGCGGCCAGAGCGGAGACTGCCAACACGGGAATACGCTTCATTTCTGCTCCCTTCGGGGGATACCGGAGTTGCGCTTCGGCGTGACGCGGTGCTGTCCGCCAACGGGACCTCGCCACTGCGCCGCGCTCGCCAGGGATGACGATTGAGATACCCCGGTTCGTCACGCTGCGCCACGGAGGCACAGGCGCGGGGAGCACTCCCGAGCAGAGAATGCGACGTAAATTCGATGATTTTCTGGCGAAAACTCCGCCGATGCTCCGGCCGATCCCTCGGGCCATCCCGAACGGACCCAGGCGACACGCGGCAGCTCACTGCAGTGCGGCGCGTGGCGTCGATGGTGCGGTCGCCCCGCCCCCACGCGACGTCCGGGCCGCCACCTTCGCCGTCGCCTCGCGGCGTGCGGTCAGCGAGATGGTCGCGCAACGCCGGACGGGTCGGCACACACCCAGCGAGAGGCCACTGAGGTCCGCGACCTATTCACCGAGCGGGCAGCGAAGGGCACTTTGCGGTGCAGTCGCACGCCTCGCGCGGCGGACGTACGCGGCACTCCACGGCCGGGCGATAGCGCCGGACCACCCCGTGATATCAAGTATCCGTGCGGACCGCGACGAAGGCGACGGCCGGAGTCGAACCGGCTCATGGCGGTTTTGCAGACCGCAGCGTTCCCACTTCGCCACGTCGCCATGACGGCACCGGATCCGGAATCGGACACGGTGTCCTGCAGGAGCGGGTGAAGGGACTCGAACCCTCGACCTTCTGCATGGCAAGCAGACGCTCTAGCCAACTGAGCTACACCCGCTCGGGGACCGAGAGCCTACCGAACGGGTCGTGCCCTCACAATGTCGCAGGGGGCACGAGCTCCCATGGGTCCGTGGGGCGGACCGCGACCGAGATCCGCACGCCTTCGGGCGCCACCGCGTCGGCGAGCGTCGGGCACCAGGCCGCCAGCGCCACGGCTTCGATCTGACCGTGTGGGACCGAGATCAGCGCGAGCGCATCCGCGCGGTCGGCGTCGTGGTACTTGAGGTCACTGGTCACAAAGACGTCGGCCCGCTGGTCGCGGGCCTCGTCGACAAAACCGCCGCCCGAGCCGGTGCAGCAGGCCACCCGCAGAACGGGCTCCTCCGGATCTCCCGCCCAGGTCACGGCGCCCCCGACCACGGACCGGACCTGGAGCACGAACTCGGCAAGGCGCTGCGGCGCGACGTCGCCGATCCGGCCCAGGCCGATGCGCGAGGTCTCGGACGCCGGCAGCAACGGCACGGCCCCCGTGATCCCGAGCAGTACCGCCATCCGGTCGTTGAGCCCCCCGGGGGCGCTGTCCAGGTTCGTGTGCGCGGCGACCACCGCAATCCGCGATTCGGCCGCGGCGAGGACCAGCTCCGACGAACGGCGGCGATCGGTGAGGTCACCGAGCGACGGGAAGATCGGTGGATGGTGGACGAGGATCGTGTCGGCGCCGCTGGCCTGCGCTTCCTCGAGGACACTGCGCCGCAGGTCAAGGGCGACGATCACGCGCCGCACCGGCTGCGCCCGGCGGCCGATGATCAGACCGACATTGTCCCAGTCCTCGGCAATCGCCCAAGGGGCGAATGAGTCGATCGCTTCGAGAAACCCGGTCATGTCCATGCGGGCATCCTGACACGCGGACCGCGGGGCCATGCGGGCGCGACGCGGCGCCAGGCGATCCGGGGGTATGCGCCCCCGGATCGCCTGGCGTCAGCGGCTACAGGCTGATGGCGTCGCGCTGACCGGAGACCTCGATGACGAGCTCGGAGACCACCTGCTTGGCGTCGCCGAACACCATGAGCGTCTTCGGGTTGTAGAACAGTTCGTTCTCGATGCCCGCGAACCCGGCTCGCATGCTGCGCTTGACGACCATGATCGTCTGGGCCTGGTCGACGTTGAGAATCGGCATGCCGTAGATCGGGCTGCTCTTCTCGTGCCGCGCCGCGGGGTTGACGACGTCGTTGGCGCCGAGCACCAGGACGACGTCCACCTGCGGGAAGTCCGAGTTGATCTCGTCCATGTCGAGCAGCTTGTCGTACGGGACGTTTGCCTCCGCCAGCAGCACATTCATGTGGCCGGGCATGCGCCCGGCCACGGGGTGGATCGCGTAACGGACGTCGACGCCTTCCTTCTCGAGCGCGTCCGCAAGCTCCCGCACCTTGTGTTGGGCCTGGGCGACGGCCATGCCGTACCCCGGCACGATCACGACGCTACGGGCCATCTTCATCAGCTCGGCGGCCTCGTCAGGTGATGCCGAGCGGACGTTCCCGACCTCGCCACCCGCCTCGGCCGTGCTCTCATCGAGCTTGCCGAAGGCGCCGAAGAGCACGTTGCGGAAGGAGCGGTTCATCGCGCGACACATGATGATGGCCAGGACCAGGCCGGATGTTCCGTCGAGTGCACCGGCCACGATCAGCAGCTTGTTGTCGAGCACGAAACCGAGGGCCGAGGCCGACAGGCCGGCGTAGCTGTTCAAAAGCGCGATGACCGTCGGCATGTCGGCGCCGCCGATCGGAATGATCAGCAGGACGCCGAACATCAGTCCGAGGACGACCAGGATCGGGACGATCCATGTCGAGGTCGGCGAGAACGTCAGCACGATGATCAGCACGAGGGCGACGCCAAGCACCACGAAGTTGAAGTAGTTCTGCCCCTGGAAGGTGATCGGGCGCTGGGGCAGCATCTCGTGCAGCTTGCCCGAGGCCATCAGGCTGCCGGTGAACACCAGGCAACCAAGGACGATCTCGACCCCGAGGACGGCGGTCTCGAACTTGTTGGAGCTGTGGTAGGTCAGGTAGTAGTGCGCGATGCCGACGAGGCCGGCGGCGAGCGCCCCGAACGCGTGGCTGAGCGCGATCCGCTCCGGCATCGCCGTCATCGGGACGCGGAGGCCGAGCGGGATGCCGATGAGGGTGCCCAGCGCCAACGCGATGATGATCAGGAACCAGCCGGTACTCGTGATCGCGGGGTTGATCAGCGTCGCGATGATCGCGATCCCGAAGGCGATCTCGCCGGCCAGAATGCCCCGCCGAGCGGTGGCGACCGCCGTCATCCATTTCAGCGAAAGCGCAAAGCCGATGACCGAGACGAGGTAGGCGAGCTCAACGAGGTGTCCCCTCACGGCTTGGCCTCCTCACCGGCAGGGGCGGCGGGTCGCGGTGCCCGTCGGAACATCCGCAGCATCTTGTCGGTGATCAGGAAGCCGCCGACGACGTTGATCGTCGACGCGACCACGGCCACGAACCCGAGGATCGTCGAGTAGGTCGTCTGGTTCTCGCCGAGGATCACCAGCGATCCGACGAGCGAAATTGCCGACAGCGCGTTGGTCAGGGCCATCAGCGGCGTGTGCAGCAGCTTGGGGACCTTGCGGATGATCTCCAGACCGAGAAAGCCGGCCAGAGCGAAGACGAACAAGCTCGTGATGATCTCGTTCGCGGTCATTCGGTCACCTCCTCAGTACCGGGTTCCGCGACGGGGGGCGGGGGGGGCGGGGCGGCCACGGGCAGGCCATAGACCTCGCGGACCCGAGTGTGGACGATCTCGCCGTCGCGCGCCACCAGGGTCTCGCGAATGACGTCGTCGTCGACGTCGACGTCGATCACGCCGTCGTGGATCATCAGCGCCAGCAAGTTCGCCACGTTCTTGGCGTAGACCAGGCTCGAGTGCGCGGCCACGGTCGACGGGACGTTGACCGGCCCGACGATCTTGACGCCCTTGCGGTCGACGATCTCGCCCGCGACGGTCGCCTCGCAGTTGCCGCCCTGCTCGGCGGCGAGGTCGACGATGACCGATCCGGGGGTCATTTGATCCAGCATCGCGGACGTCACGATGACCGGCGCCTTGGCACCCTGGACCTGGGCGGTCGTGATGACGACGTCACTACCGGCGACGGTCTTGGCCAGGAGCTCCTGCTGCTGGCGCAGCTGCTCTTCGGTGAGCTGCCGGGCGTAGGCGCCGGATCCCCCACCTTCCTGGCCGGTGTCGAGCGGAAGCTCGACGAATCGGGCGCCCAGACTCTCGACTTCTTCCTTGACGGCCGGGCGCACATCGTAGGCCTCGACGAGTGCACCGAGGCGACGCGCGGTCGCGATCGCCGACAGGCCGGCGACACCGGCACCGACGACCAGCACGCGCGCGGGCGGGATCGTTCCCGCGGCCGTCGTCAGGAGGGGAAACACCTTTGGCAGCTGCGACGCCGCCAAGAGGACCGCCTTGTAGCCGGCGATGTTCGCCTGCGAGGAGAGGGCATCCATGGCCTGGGCACGCGTGGTGCGAGGCACCAACTCCATCGCGAACAGGATCGCGCCCTTCTCCGCCAGCGCCGGGACGGTCGCGACGCCCGCCAAGGGCGTCGCGAGGCCGATCACGATCTGGCCGGGGTGCGTGCCCGCGACCGCGTCCTCGTCCACTTGGACGCGCAGGACGACACGGCTCGCGAGGGCGTCGGCGCGGCTGACAATCTCGGCACCCTTGTCCGCGTACGCTGCATCGCCAAAGCCGGCGTCCTCGCCCGCGCCCGTCTCGATCAGCACGCGTGCACCGGCCTTGAGCAGCGGCGCCAGCGCGGCGGGGCTCATCGCGACGCGGTGCTCGTGCTCGCGCTGCTCGCGCACCACGCCGATCGTCGGTCCACTGGCGTCGATACTCATCGGGGGCAGCCCTCAGGTCGGATTCCGGTGCCCGAAGCACCGGGCGGGCGAACGCACATCGGCAACATCAGCGTCCTCGTGGTGGGGCGTTGGTGAGTCGGACTTCACGATCCGCCGGATCCCTGCAAATGCGATCGGCCCTCGGGGGCACCGGCGGACCCCGGAGCGCCGCTACCTTACCTGTTGGAGCGGCGTTTTGGGCAGCGTTCCCGCCGATCACGGCAAAGTCGCCGCACAGACCCACGCGACGACCCGCGGCGGGGCCCGCGCACGCCGATCTCAGGCCGGGACGGCCTCGTCTTGAAGGCGGCCCTTCAGGCGAAGAATTGCCTTCGTGTGGAGTTGGCTGACGCGGCTTTCGGTGACCCCGAGGACCTCGCCGATTTCGCGCAGGGTGAGGTGGTCGTAGTAATAGAGCGACACCACGATCTTCTCGCGGTCGGGCAGGCGGGCGATCGCGTCGGCAAGTGTCTCCCGCAGCTGGGCGTTCTCGAGCAGCTCCTCGGGATCGTTCATCCGCTGGTCGCCGATCGTGTCGATCAACGCGACCGAGTCGGTCCCCGCATTGATGTTCCACATCTCGTCGAGCGCGACGATGCTCGAGTTGGAGATCTGCGTGATCGCCGTTTGGAACTCATCGATATCCATGTCGAGGGCATCGGCGAGCTCCTGATCCGTGGGCGCGCGATGGAGCTTGTGCTCCAGCTCGGTCGACTTCTGCTCGATGGCCCGCGCCCGGGCGCGGACCGACCGCGGCACCCAGTCCATGGAACGCAGCTCGTCGATGATGGACCCCTTGATCCTGGTGACCGCGTACGTCTCGAACTTGACCTGGCGGTCGGGGTCGAACCGTTCGACGGCGGCAATCAGGCCCATCAGCCCGTAGGAGATCAGGTCGGTTTCCTCGACGTGCGACGGCAGCGCCGAGCTCATGCGGCCGGCCACATACTTGACGAGCGGCGCATAGGTCAGGATCAGCCGCTCTTTGGCGCCCGGGTCGTCGTGGTCACGCACCCGGCGCCAGAGCATCCGCAGCTCTTCCTCGCCCTGGGCGGCGCCACCTGCTCCCGACGACATGCTCCAGCTCACCGGCCACCTCTTCGCATTCTGCGTCCGAGAGTCTAGCGGCACCAAGAAATGCGGTCGTTCCGCACGGATCGTCAGCATCCTGCGGACACGCGGGACCGCTAGACGACCACCGTCCGCCCGGGGTGTGCCGCGGACGCCGGAATACCCGCGATCCGGCCGGCGGCGCGCGCGGCCTCGTCGGGGTCCCACTCGGGAAAGCAGTGGGTCAGCAGCAGACGGCCGGCACCGGCCGCGCGGGCGATCTCGCCGGCGGCGCGGGCGTTCAGGTGCATCACCCCCGCCGGCACCGCTCCGACCCCGAACGAGCACTCGGTGATCAGGACATCCGCACCGGCGCCCAGCGCGGCGAGCGCGTCGTTCGGAGCGCAGTCGGCGCCGAAGCACACGGAACGGTCACCGGCGTCAATGCGGGTCGCGTACGTGGGCGGCAAGTGCGGTACCTGGCGGTGCCGCACCCGCAGCGGGGCATCGATCAGGGTCTCGGGGGCATCACCGTCGAGGTCCTCGAACACGAGCGCGGAGCCGAGCCCTTCACCGCCGAACCGGGCCAGGATCTCCCGCAGCCCCGGTGGACCGACGATCCGCAGCCGCCGGCCCGCGCCCGGCCCCCACACCATGTAGACCCGCAGCGCGAGCAGGTCGATGAAGTGGTCCGGGTGCAGGTGGCTGATGACGACCACGTCCAGGTCTTCGGGCCGCACGTGGGCCGTGATCGCGTTCAGGGCCCCGGCCCCGAGATCGAGGCAGATGCGTGCGCCACCCGCGCGGACCAGGTGGCACGCCTGTACTTCGCCGGGACGCCCGTACGCGGCGGCGGTGCCGATCGTCGTCACGCGGAGGCCGTCGGCGGGCCCCATCAGGCCTGCCCCTCGGAGCTCGGTGTGTCCAGCGCGGCGACGCGCGCGACGTTGCGAGTATCGAAATCCTCGTCGCCGTAGGGGGTGCCGGCGAAGGCGCGGACGATCTCGTCGGCCACCGCCGAGCTCGACACGCGCATCGAGAGCGCCAACACGTTGGCGTGGTTGTACTTGCGTGCCAGCCGGGCGGTTTCGGCATCCGTGCAGAGCGCGGCCCGGATCCCGGGGATCTTGTTGGCGGCGATCGCCACGCCGGTGCCTGACCAGCACAGCACGACACCCCAGTCGGCCTCGCCGGCGGCCACGATCCTGGCCGCGGTCGCCGCGACATCGGCCCACTCGTCCGTGCCGCCCGCCGCCGGCCCCACCACGACCGGCTCATATCCCAGGGCGCCGACCGCGGCCGTGACGGCGTCGACGACCGGAAGGGCTTCATCGGCTCCGACTACGACGCGCATCTGGCCTCCGGGTCTCGCGTGCTGGGTGTCGGCTAATGTCCGGGACATGATTATCAAGGGTGGCACGTTCGGCCCCGTCGCGACCAATACCTACGTCGTGTTCGAGGCCCCCGGCGGGCCGGCGCTCGTCGTCGACCCGGCCGCGGGCAGCAGCGCCTGGGTCGCCAACACGCTGGCAACCAACGAGCTGACGCCGGTTGCGGTGTGGACGACCCACGGCCACTGGGACCACGTCGTCGAAGCGCACGTCTGGGCCGATCGAGGTATCCCGATCTGGGCCGGCACGGGCGATGAGGACTGGCTGCGCGCACCTGCGCCCTTTAATCCGGCCCTGTTTGGAAACCCGCCGCCGACGCCCGGCGTCGAGCCGGCCCGCCTCCTCCGCGACGGGGACACCTTCGCGGTGGGCGGCATGACCTTCACGCTCCTCCACGCCCCCGGACATTCACCCGGGTGCTTCGTGGCGTGGGACCGGACCGCGGGCGAGGCCATGGTCGGCGATCTCATCTTCGCGCAGGGCATCGGCCGCACCGACTTCCCGCGCAGCAGCCCGGTCGACATGATGACGAGCCTTGAGCGGGTCCTTGACACGCTGCCCGGCGACACCCGGATCTACCCGGGCCACGGCCCGTGGGCTGTGACGATCGCCGACGCCGAGCCTTGGGCGCGGATGTTCATGTGAGCACGTCCCCGGTCACCCATGACACCGTCATGCGGGCGCTCGGCGACGTGCACGATCCGGAACTCCACCGCAGCATCGTCGCGCTCGGGATGGTCGGCGAGGTCCGTGTCGAGGGCGGACGGGTCGGCATCGCCATCAAGCTGACCGTCGCCGGCTGCCCCCTCAAGGCCGAAATCCAGCGCCGCGTCTCCGCCGCGATCGCCGGTCTCCCCGGGGTCGAGACCGTCCATGTGACCCTCGACACCATGACCGACGAGGAGCGCCATCGGCTGCGCACGGGTATCGGGGGCGGGCCGAAGCGCACCTCGCCGTTCACGGATGACTCGCCGACGACGGTCATCGCCATCGCCTCGGGCAAGGGTGGCGTCGGCAAGTCGAGCATCACCGCCAACCTCGCAATCGTGTTGGCGCGGCGGGGCCATTCGGTCGGGCTGCTGGACGCCGACGTCTACGGGTACTCGATCCCCCGCATGATGGGGGTCCACCGGCCCGCCGTGATGGTGGACGACCTGATGATCCCCGTCGAGGCGCATGGGGTACGCCTGATGTCGATCGGCTTCCTGACCGAAGATGACTCGCCGGTGATCTGGCGCGGTCCGATGCTCCACAAGGCGCTGACCTCGTTTGTGACCGACGTCTTCTGGGATGACCCCGACTACCTGCTGGTGGACCTGCCGCCGGGCACGGGCGATGTCTCCCTGACGATCGCCCAGCTGTTGCCCGCCGCGGCGATGGTGATCGTGACAACCCCGCAAGTCACCGCGCAGCGGGTCGCGCGGCGCGCGGCGTCGATGGCGACGCGGGTCAACCTCCCGATCGTCGGCGTGATCGAGAACATGAGTTGGTTCATCGCGCCGGACACCGGCACGCGTTATGAGGTGTTCTCCGGAGGCGGCGGGGCCGCCCTGGCCGCCGAGATCGGGGTCCCCCTGCTCGGCCAGATCCCGCTCGAGTCGTCGGTGGCGACGGCCGGCGACGACGGGCTGCCGGTCGTGGCTGCCGCCCCGGCGAGCCCGGCCGCCCAGGCGCTGGAGCGGGCCGCCACGGCGATCACCACGGCCCTCGCGCCGGCGTAAGGCCGGCGCGAGGCGCCCGTCGCGCCAACCCCGGGACAAATGGCAGCTGCGCGGCGCCTCGACGGCCGTCATCCGCTGATATCGTTCCCGAGCCCGTTGGCACAGTGCCGCGGCGCCGAACCACCCCTCGTGAGGAGCCAGTAGAGATGGCCTACGTCATCGCCGAGCCGTGCATCGGCACCAAAGACACGTCCTGCGCCGACGTGTGCCCGGTCGACTGCATCCACCCCGCCCCCGGTGAGGAGCACTACCAGGAAAGCACCATGCTCTACATCGACCCGAGCGAGTGCATCGACTGCGACGCGTGTGTCGAGGCGTGCCCGGTCGACGCGACGATGGCCGAGGACGACGTCCCGGCACAGTTTGAGATCTTCCGCGAGATCAACCGCGTCTACTTCGAGGACGGCTTCGCGGCCGGCGAGAAGATGGTCGCCGAGTTCCTGGCCAACAAGGGCTAGATCGCGCACGTCCCCAGGCGCCGACGCGTGCCCGGGGCCGGCGTCCTCCCCGCCCCGCGGGCCTGGGCGCCGCTCAGTCGTCCTCGCGGATCATCCGCACGATCGGCGACGCATGGTGCACTGACAGGCGCCATCCGTCGGTGCCGAGCACGAAGACGTTGGTGGCGGCGATCGACGCCTCGACCCGGTCGCCCTCGTGGGCGCTGGTGACGTGCTCGATACAGGTCACGACGGCCACCGGGTCGTTGACGGCGATGCCGAGGATCTCGACCCCGACCTCCATGTAGCCGGTGTTCGCGAGGATGAACTCCCACGCCTCCATGACGTCGTCCCACCCGCTGACCCACGGCCCGCCCGGGTGCACGCAGGCCGCGTCGTCGTCGGTGACCCAGCAGGCCGCAAGGGCGTCCGGATCCTTGGCCTCGAGGGCCTCGTAGAAGCGCCGGTTGGCGGACTCCACCTGGGCGCGCACGACAGGACTGGTCACGCCGACCTCCTCATTGGGTTCCTTCGGTCGGCGGCGCCGTCGCGGCGATGCCGAGTACCTGGGCCTGCACGGCGTGGGCCGCCGCCCGGCACAGCACCTGCACGGCCTTGCGCCGGGCCCGGGCGGACGATGCGTCGTCCCAGAGATCGGACGCCCGGGCGAGGTCCGCGGCGGCGGCCAGCCACGGGCCGACCGTCAGGCCGTCGGCCGCTCGCGACGCCTGCGCCAGCAACGGGCCAGTCATCGGGTCGCGGCGCACGATTGCGATCTCGACCGCGCCGAGTGCCGCAACCAGGCGCACGGCATCAGGCGCCCGCATCGTCCTCCCCCAGCAGCGATGCGAGGTTACCGGCGAGAACGCCGGCCAGTTCATCGTCGGACCATCCCGCAATCCGGGCCGCAAGCCCGACCAGTTGCAGTGCCGTCGCATAGTCACCGTAGGGCCGGTCCGACCCGAACAGCAGGCGCCCCGGTGGCAGTCCGATCAGATCCGGCAGCGCCGCGAGGGACGTGTCGAACCAGATGCCCGGGTGATCGGCACAGCGCGCGCGCACCGCACGGGCATCGCCCCGCGCGCCGTGGGCGAGCACCAGCCGGGCATCCGGCACGGCCTCGAGGACGGATGCGAGCGCGTCGGCCAGCGGGCGTGCACCGAACCCCGCATGGACGAGGACCGGCCATCCGTGCGCGGTCGCGGCGGCGACGCACGCGGTCGCCGCCGGCGACTCGGGCGCGAATCCTTGGGCGACCGGGTGCAGTTTGAGCCCGCGGGCGCCCGCGGCCGCCGCGGCCTCGATCGCCGCAAGCGCACCCCGCTGCGGCGCGACCCGGCAGAACGGCACGAGACGGTCCGGAGCGGCGGCGGCGGCGGCCATGACCTGGCGGTTCGCGTCGGCAAAGTCACCGTCGCGGCCCGGGTCGTTGAGCGCGAACACCACCGCCCGATCGACCTGCCACTGGGCCATGTCGTCGAGCAGTTCGTCCGGAGAGAGTGCATGACCGTCACGGTCCCGGCCGAGGTGTACGTGGACGTCGGCGCGCGGGCGGGCGGGCAGTCCGATCCCGGCGACGATCGCCGCCTCGAGCGCGGCCAACCGCTCGGGATCGGCTCCCGCCTGGCGAAGCAGGCCGGCCGATTCACCGAGCACCCTCATCGGCCGTCCTCGAACGCGGCAAGCCGTGCCGCCAGGGGCGCCGGCACCCGTGTGGGGCGCCCGCCCTCGTAGCCGGACACGCCGACGATGACCTGCTCGGCGGTCGCCACCACGTCGCCCGTGGCGACATCATCGATCCGATAGGACACCGTGTGACTTGAGCGTCCGACGCGCGCGGTGCGGATGCGCACCGTCAGTTCGTCCCCGAAGCGCGCCGACCGCCTGTAATCCAGGGCCAAGTGCCGTACGACGAACAGATGTCCGTCCGGGCCGAGTTCGGGGATGCCCAGCTCGCGCCGATAGGCCATGAGGGCGCGGTCCAGCAGCCGGGCGTAGTTGCCGTAATAGACGACCCCGCCCAGGTCGGTGTCGGCGATCTCGACGCGCGTGGAAACGGCAAAGCGGAAACCGTCGTCGTCGGGGGTTGGGGGCGCGCTCATCGCCGGGTCCCCAACAGCAGGTGATGCCGGTCCCGGTCGACCGCGACGGTCTCCTCCAGCGCGCAGTCCGCCGCCGCCATCCACGCCGCATATGCGGCCTCGTCGTAGACCTCGCCGGCCTCGGTGCCCGTGAGCATTGTGATCCCGAACAGCGCGGCGGGAGCCGAGCGACCGAGTACGACCTCCTGAATCGCCAGGCGACCGCCCGGCCGGACCGCCCGGCCCGCGGCGTACACGAGGTCCGCGGCGACCGGCGGCGCAAACAGGTGCACCACGTTGCCGAGGTACACGGCGTCCCACGGCCCGCCAGGGATGCCGCCGGTCACGTCCGCAGCAATCTGTGCGACCCCCCACGCGGCAAGGTCGTCCCCGCCCAGCGCCAGTGACTCTGGAAGATCGACGACGGTCACCGCCCAGCCCGCCGTGGCGAACGCCAGGGCGTACGTTCCCGGCCCGCCGCCGACATCGAGCAGGCGCCCGGTACCCACGGGCGGCCCGAGCGCCCGCACGGTCGCGGTGACCCGTCGCGCGGCGATCGCCCGCATTGCCTCCAGGAACCGCCGCCGCGTGGCATCGTCCCCGGCTGAGACGTCGTGGCTCGGCCGCCCGGTACGCAGTGTCTGGGCGAGCTGCGCATACGCCGCCATCTCCCGCGCGGCCAGCCGCACCTCGGCGAGCACCGCGTCCCCCGGATCCGGCCCGAGCGCGCGACGTGCCCTGGGAGCGAGCGTGACCACGCCGGCGTCCTCGCGCACCCACCCGCGGTCGGCGAGCGCGGTGACCGTGACGCGGACGGCGCGCGCATCGAGGCCGAGATCCGCCGCCAATTGGTCGACGGTCCCGCCCGCGGCGGCCCGGTCGAGCAACCCGGTGTCGAGCGCGGCAGCCAGCACCAGAATTTCCCGCCAGTCGTCGACCTGGGTCATGGCGGTGAGGCTATCCAATCCCGGGCCGCCGGATCGCCGGGCGCCCGCAATGGTCGCCCGCTGATACCCTCCCGGGCGTGAGCGCAGGAAAGTCCAAAAAGCGGGCCGTCGGCCGGCGGCGTAACTACGGCCCCACCGCCGACCAGATCGGGGCCCGCAAATACCTGCCCAACTACTGGGCGAACTGGCTCGGATTTGTGCTGTTCGGCGTCGTCGGCGTCGCCTTCCTGTGCTGGGGCCTGTTCTACGTCGCCGACCAGCAGTTCGCCAACGGCATCGTGGCGCTGCTTCTGACGGTGGCCCTCGGGTACATGGTGTACCTGTTCGGGTCGACCCGCCTGCGCGACTAGTCCGAGCGCGCGCCCCGACCCGCGCTCAGGGGGTGCCGACGACCTCGGCCACGCAGGCCTCGTCTCCGCGCGCCCGCGACGCGGCGACGCTCAGCGTGGCGTGTTGGTCGAAGGCAGCCAACATGCCCTTCCAAATCGCGCGGTCGAGGCCGCAAATCCGCTCGGGGTCGTCGAAGGCGAGCTCCTCGAACGGGCACGCGCACGCCCTGATCGTGCCGTCGCCAGAGGTCTGGGCGGCGAATCCGTAGCGTGACAGCAGCCGGACGACCTGCTCGACCGCGTTGACGCCCTCCTGCCCGGGGCGCGTGCGTCCCGCGGCGACCTCGTGCAGCCCGACCTCAAACCCGAATTCGTAGCCGATCCGGTCGAGAACGTCCTGCCCCGCAGCACCCGACTCGTCGGCGGCTGCCTTGAGCAAGAGGGATGCGAGCAGGTCGTAGTGGCGCTCGGGCAGCGAGACGCCCATCTCCTCGGCAGCCAAGCGGTAGTGCTTGGCGGGACGCCCCGCCCCGGGGCCCGAGCGTCCCGTGCGCCGCTTGAACTCGGCCGTCAGGAAACCCTGGTCGACCAATTTGTCGAGGTGGAACCCCGCTAACCGGCGGTCGATGCCGACGACGCCGGCCACTTGGTCTTTGCTGACGGCATCGTCCAATCCGCGCACCATAAAGAACACCCGACGACGGGTCGGGTCGCCCAGTGCCACGGCCAAGCGCTCGATCTCATGCTCGGCGGGCCACGCAGGGGGGTGTTCGGAGTGCTCGGTCACGGCGTCTGAAGGTCGATCTCACGCGTCTTCGAGGGTAGCACGACCGCTCCGCGCGCCCGGTCTCGAGCGACACCTAACGGTATGGGCTTCCGATTTTCGGTCATGCAGGTATCTTATAGAAGAACGGTTGGCACCCCGCCAGCATCGCCCCCGTGCGAGCGACCGGGTCTCAACACTCACATTCCGCTCCAGGAGACGGCTGTGTCGACGACCACACCTCCCGAGCTCGAGGGCTTCGGGCAGTACAAGTTTGGCTGGCACGACCCCGCGCACTACGTGTTCACCCCGAAGAAGGGCCTGAACGCCGATGTGGTGCGCGAGATCTCGTTCATCAAGAACGAGCCCGAGTGGATGACCAAGTTCCGCTTGCGGTCCCTGGAGATCTTCGAGCGCAAGGAAATGCCGACGTGGGGATCCGACCTCAGCGGCATCGACTTCCAGGACATCTTCTATTTCATCCGCGCCTCCGAGCGCCAGGGCCAAAACTGGGACGAAGTACCGGAGGACATCAAGAACACCTTCGACCGACTGGGGATCCCGGAAGCCGAGCAGAAGTACCTGTCCGGAGTGTCCGCCCAGTACGAGAGCGAGGTCGTCTACCACTCGATTCGTGAGGACCTCGAGAAGAAGGGCGTGATCTTCTGCGACACCGACACGGCGCTGCGTGAACACGAAGACCTGTTCAAGCAGTACTGGGCCACGATCATCCCGCCGGGGGACAACAAGCTCGCCGCCCTCAACAGCGCGGTGTGGTCTGGCGGGTCGTTCATCTGGGTGCCCGAGGGCGTCGAAGTCGAAATCCCGCTGCAGGCCTACTTCCGGATCAACGCCGAGAACATGGGCCAATTCGAGCGCACGCTGATCATCTGCGAGCCAGGCTCGTACGTCCACTACGTCGAGGGATGCACCGCGCCGGTCTACTCGACCGACAGCCTCCATTCGGCCGTTGTCGAGATCATCGTCAAGGAAGGCGCCCGCTGCCGCTACTCGACCATCCAGAACTGGTCGACCAACGTCTACAACCTGGTCACCAAGCGCGCCGTCGCACACGCGAACGCGACGATGGAATGGGTCGACGGCAACCTCGGCAGCAAGGTGACGATGAAGTACCCGGCCGTCTGGCTCACCGGACGCGGCGCACGCGGCGAGGTGCTCTCCGTGGCCTTCGCAGGCGAAGGGATGCACCAGGACGCCGGCGCCAAGATGGTCCACGTCGCACCGGACACGTCGTCCACGATCATCTCGAAGTCGATCTCGCGCGGCGGCGGCCGCACGTCGTACCGCGGACTCGTCAAGGTCGAACCGGGCGCGGTGCGGTCCCGGGCATCCGTCGTCTGTGATGCGCTGTTGCTGGACGAGGACAGCCGCTCCGACACCTATCCGTACATGGACATCCAGGAAGAGAATTCCTCGGTCGGCCACGAGGCGACGGTCTCGAAGGTCGCCGACGACCAGATCTTCTATCTCATGAGCCGTGGGCTCTCCGAGGAGGAGGCCATGGCGATGATCGTGCGCGGGTTCATCGAGCCGATCGCCAAGGAACTCCCGATGGAGTACGCGGTCGAGCTCAACCGTCTCATCGAACTGCAGATGGAGGGCAGCATTGGCTAGCGCGCCGGCCTGGGCCGCCGAACTGCGGCACACCGCCACCGCCAACCTCGACCGCCTGCCGGTCCTGACCGGCGAGGAAGAGGAATGGCGCTTCACCGCACCGACAGATCTCGGGCTCGCGGGCGCGGCGCCGATCGACGGGACCGCGGTCAGCGCCGACCTGGCGGCCGCCGCCGGACCGCGGTCGGGGACCCTGGCGCTTGCCGACGGGATGCCGTCGGCGCCCGTCCTTGGCGAGCTTCCCCCCGGGGTGATCGTCGCCGAGCTCGGTCAGGCGCTGATCGACCACGAGGACTTGGTCCGCTCACGCCTGTACGGGCTCATCGGATTCGACGATCGCCCCGGTGCGCTCAACGCGGCGCACTGGACCGGCGGCACCTTCGTCTACGTGCCGCGGGGCGTCGAGCTCATGCTGCCCACCGAGACGCTCGTGAGCGCGACCGGCGGACACGGACGCGTCTTCGGCCGGACGCTGGTCATCGTCGAGGACGGCGCCAAGGCGACCGTCATCGACCGCTACCGTTCCGCCGACCTCGCCGGGCCGGTGACGGCATCGACGGCCACCGAGATCTTTGTCGCCGACGGCGGCGAGCTGGAGCACCTGTCGTTGATCGAATGGGGTGCCGGCGTGCGCCACCACGCCCGGGTGACGGCATCGGCCGGCAAGGACGCCCGCGTCCGGTCGGTCGTGGTTACGCTCGGCGGTGACGTCGTTCGCGTCGAGGCGACCCATATCGCCGCCGGCCCCGGATCGGATTCGCGCGCACTCGGGCTCTTTTTCGCCGACGACCACCAGCACTTCGAGCACCGCGTGATCGCACGGCACGAGGCGCCGCAGGCCTACTCGAACCTCCTCTACAAGGGGGCGCTCAAGGACCAGGCCCACACGGTATTTTTCGGCAACCTCGTGGTTCCGCCGGGTGCGCCGGGCACCGACGCCTACCAGACCAACCGGAACCTGGTGCTCAACGAGGGCGCCCGCGCCGACACCATCCCGTTCCTGGAGATCGAGACCGCCGAGGTCAAGTGTTCCCACGCCGGGGCGGTCGGCCGCGTTGACGACGAGCATCTGTTCTACCTGCGTTCGCGGGGCGTCGACGAGGAGACCGCCAAGCGGTTGATCGTGCTCGGATTCCTTCAGGAGGTCCTCGAGCACGTACAGCTCGCCGAGGTCCGCCGCGAGCTCGAAGACGCCGTCGCGCGGAAGCTCGCGTGACGCAGTCCGCGTTTGTCGATGTCGCCGACGTCGCCGACCTGCCGCCGGAGACCCCCGTCCGTGTCGAGGTCGACGGCACGCCGATCTGCCTGGTCAACGTCGACGGCACGATCCACGCGGTCCATGACGTCTGTTCCCACGCCCTCGCGTCGCTCTCGGGCGGCTGGGTTGACGGCGACCGCATCGAGTGTCCACGCCACGGTGCGACATTCTCCGTCATCTCCGGCGAGGCACTGAGCCCGCCGGCGAGCGCCCCACTTCCCATATTCGGCGTGGCGATCGAGGGCGGCCGTGTGCTGGTCGACCCGACGCCCAACCGACCCCATCCGATCTTCCGAACCCCTTAAACCAGGAGAACCCCTCCGTTGGCCGATCCCATCCTGCAAATCAAGGGCCTTGAAGTGGCTGTCGAAGGCCGCACGATCCTCAAGGGCGTCGACCTCGAGGTTCCTCAGGGCGAAATTCACGCGCTGATGGGCCCGAATGGCTCCGGCAAGAGCACCCTGGCGTATGCACTGGCCGGGCACCCGCGGTACGAGGTCACCGGCGGTTCGGTGGTCTTCGACGGCAAGGACCTGCTCGACATGGACATCGACGAGCGGGCCAAGGCGGGGTTCTTTCTGGCGATGCAGTATCCCGTCGAGGTTCCCGGTGTGTCGGTCCTCAACTTCCTGCGCACCTCGCTGAACTCGATCCGCGGCGATGAGCTCAGCCCGCGCGAGTTCATGAAGCTGTTCCAGGAGAAGAGCAAGCTGCTCGAATTCGACGCCAGCTTCACCGACCGGTACCTCAACGAGGGCTTTTCCGGCGGAGAGAAAAAGCGCCATGAAATCCTCCAGATGGCGATGCTCGAACCGCGGTTCGCCGTGCTCGACGAGACCGATTCGGGCCTGGACGTCGACGCGCTAAAGGTGGTCTCGCGCGGCGTCAACAGCCTGCGGGGCCCGAACCTCGGGTCCCTCATCATCACCCACTACACGCGCATCCTGCAGTACATCACCCCGGATGTCGTGCACGTGATGTTCGAGGGCAGGATCGCACGGACCGGCGGCCCGGAACTGGCCGACGAGCTCGAGGCGGGCGGGTACGCGCAGTACGGCTCGCCTGAGCCGGCTGTCGCACCCAGCGCCTAGGTCACCGATGACGCCGGCCGTCGACATCGATCCGCGGGCGCTGCGCGCGGAATTTCCGATCTTCACACCGGTCGGGGACCGCGCGCCGCTCGTGTACCTCGACTCGGCGGCCACGTCGCAAAAGCCGACGGCGGTCCTGGACGCGATGGACCGCTACTACGTCGAGACCAACGCGAACGTGCACCGCGGCGTGTACGAGCTCGCCGATGAGGCGACCGCACGGTTCGAGGCCGGGCGCGACTCCGTCGCGCGCCTGGTCGGCGCCACCCGTGACGGCACCATCTTCACCAAGAACGCCAGCGAGGCGATCAACCTCGTCGCGTGGTCGTGGGGCGTCCGGAACCTGCGCCCGGGCGACGTCGTCATGGTGACCGAGATGGAGCACCACAGCGGCATCGTCCCGTGGCAGATCGTGGCCGAGATCACCGGGGCCGAGGTGGTGTTTGCGCCGATCACCGGCGACGGTCAGCTCGATCTGGCCTGGATCGAGATGACGTTGCGTGATGCACCGGTCCGCATCCTCAACGTGGTGCACGTCTCGAATGTCCTCGGCACGATCAATCCCGTCGCCGACATCGCGCGGATGGCGCACGCGCACGGTGCGATGATCCTCGTCGACGGGTCCCAAAGCGTCCCCCACATGCCCGTCGACTTCCCCGACCTCGACGCGGACTTCCTCGCGTTCACCGGTCACAAGATGCTCGGGCCGACCGGGATCGGCGTGCTGGTCGGACGACCCGAGATTCTCGACGCGATGGGGCCGTTTTTGGGCGGGGGCGAGATGATCTCGGACGTGCGCACCGACGGGTCCGATTGGGCGGAGCTGCCATGGAAGTTTGAGGCGGGCACGCCGCCCATCGCCGAGGCCGTGGGCCTTGGCGCGGCGGCCGACTATCTGCGCCATATCGGTCTCGACCGGATCCGCGCCCACGAACGTGAGCTCGTCGCGTATGCCTTCGACGCCCTGTCGGAGATCGACGGCCTGGCGATCTACGGCCCGCGCGACCCGGACCTGCGCGGTGCGCCGATCAGCTTCAGCCTGCCGGACCTGCACCCGCATGACATCGCCCAGCTGGTCGACCGTCAGCGGGTGTGCATCCGGGCGGGTCACCACTGCGCCAAGCCGCTCATGCGCACGCTTGGCGTCACCGCGACGGCGCGCGCCAGCGGGTATCTGTACAACGATTCCCACGACATCGACGCACTGGTGTCCGCCCTGCAGGCGGCCCGGTCCTACTTCGCGCGATAGCCATGGGCGGACTCGACGACCTCTACCAGGAGCTGATCCTTGACCACTATCGGCGGCCACGGCACCGCGGCGAGCTCGCCGATCCGACGATCAGCGTCGACCAGAACAATCCGCTCTGCGGGGACCAGCTGCACATCACGGTGCGCCTCGACGGCGAACGGATCGCCGAACTCGCGCATTCGGGCGACGGCTGCTCGATCTCACAGGCCTCGGCGTCGATGATGAGCGACGTGGTCGTCGGCCACACCACCGACGAAGCGCTCGAGATGATCGAGCACTTCCGCCAGGTCATGCACCGCGAGGCCCAGGCCGACGAAGACCGGATCGGGGACGCCATCGCGCTCGAGGGCGTGAACAAGTACCCGGTGCGGATCAAGTGTGCATTACTTTCATGGATGGCACTCAAGGATGGGTTGCTGACCCGCCAGGCCGACCGACAGGAGGGCCGATGACTACCGAGCAGGATGTCCGCAGTGCGATGAAGCAGGTCGAAGACCCGGAACTCGGCATCAATGTCGTGGACCTCGGCCTGCTCTACGGCGTCGATGTGTCCCAGGACGGGTTCGTCCGGCTCGAGATGACGCTGACCTCCATGGGCTGCCCGCTCACCGAGCAGATCCTCGGCGACAGCCGTGCCGCAGTCATGCCGCTCGAGGGTGTCTCGGGCGTCGACATCAGCTGGGTCTGGGAACCGGCCTGGAGCCCGGAGATGATGTCCGAGGAAGGCCGATTCATGATGAAGGTCATGGGCTATGGCTGAGTCGACCCCGACCGTCACGCTTACCATCGAGGAAAAGAAGGCGGCCGCGCGCGAGCGCGCGCGCCAGGCACGCGCCGCCCACGAGGCGGGACGCGACGCCGGGCTGCTGCAGGTCAGCGATGCCGCGGTCGCCTACATCCGCGAATCGGCGCACCGGACCGGCCACCAGCCGGCCGTGCGGCTCCGGATTCTGGCGGGCGGCTGTTCGGGTCTGGAGTACAAGTTGGACCTGCTCGCACCCGGTGACACCGCGGGTCCGCTCGACCGGGAAGTCGACACCAACGGAGTCCGCGTGCTCATGGATCTCAAGAGCGCGATCCACGTCACCGGTTCGGTCATCGACTACGAGTCGGGCCTGCTGCGCCGGGGGTTCCGCATCACGAATCCCAACGCCACCGGCACCTGCTCCTGCGGGGACTCCTTTAGCGCCTGAGCGCCGGGGACCGGGTAGGCCGTCCGGCGGGAAGGAATGTCCGGACCGACTGCGAAGATCACGGAAGTCGCAATCCCCACCGCCTGGGAGATCTTCATGTCCGAGTCCGCCGCAGCCGTCGCGTACGACACCGCCTCCACGGGCCGCCAGCGCGTGCTGCAGGCCCTGCCGTCGTCCTGGGACGACGTCCCGTCGGGTCCGGTGCCCGCGTCCGTGATCCGGTACTTCGAGGACGCCATCGCCCGCGAAGAAGCACGCCGCAACGCCCGCCTGGGTCGCTCCGCCGAATAACCCCGTTCGCACGGGCCCGCCGATCACGGCCCGTGCGAACGCTGCATCGCACGAACCGACACGTGCGTCCGCTGGAACGGCGGATCGCCCGATAGCCGTGTCGCCGCAGACGATGCGGACCGACGTCCCGTCTGTCCGCCGGCGCGGTCTGTGACGACCGTGGTACCCGAGCGACGACCACCGGGCGCTACCATCACTCGGGTCGGGATGACCGCCGTTCCCGAGTCCCGCATCCGCCCCACCGATATCCGAGGCCCATGTTTCGCAAGCGCTACACCGTGGTAATCGTCGGAGGCGCCGGGTCGTCGGCGGCTCAACGTAGCGAAATCAGCCGACACCGGTCGGAGCGCGACGCGATGCTCGCCGCCCAGTACGAACGGGAACGGCTCGGGGGCCTGCACGGGGACGGCACCGGCAAGTACCGCGTGGTCGTT
>JADGPG010000113.1 GCA_017882545.1 Thermoleophilia bacterium | reverse complement strand
TCAACGGTTACACCCTGGCGTTCGCGGCGCTGCTGCTGTCGGCCGGGGCGCTGGCCGACCGCCTCGGGCTGCGCACCGGGTTCCTCGTCGGCCTCGCCGTCTTCGCGCTCGGCAGCGCAGCCTGCGCTTGCGCGACCTCGTTGGCCGCGCTCATCGTCGCTCGCGTGGTCCAGGGCGCTGGCGCCGCTGCGTTGATGCCCTGCTCGCTGGCGCTAATCGCCCATATGTTTCCCGACTCCGGCGACCGCCGTCGTGCGCTTGCCCTGTGGGGTGGCGCGTCGGGGATCGGCCTGGCTGCCGGACCCGTTCTTGGCGGCATCCTCACTGCCGGCTTCGGCTGGCGTGCGATCTTCCTGGTCAACGTGCCGATCGCGGCCGCCGCCGCGGAACTTCTGCGCCGTCATGTCGAAGAAACGCCGCGGCACCGTCACCCACTGGACCTCCGTGGCCAGATCATTGCCAGCGCCGGTTTGGCGGCGTTGACCGGCGGCTTCATCGTCGCCGGCAGCCAGGGGTGGGATGGGAGTCTCACGCTGGCGTTGCTGGCCGCCGGGATTGCGAGCGCGGCGGGGTTCGCGCTCGTCGAGCGTGCGGTCGAGCACCCGATGATCGACCCCATCCTCTTTCGCGAGCGCACGTTTTCGATCGCGGTCGCGCTCGGGGTGATTTTCAACTTCTGCCTTTACGGCTCGATCTTCTGCCTGGCCATCGACCTACACCGAGCCCGCGGCCTCGACGCCCTGGACACCGGTCTGGCCCTGCTTCCCATGACCGTCGTCACAGGGGTGATGGCGTTCCTCAGCGGCCGTCTCGTCAGTCGCATCGGCGAATGGACCGCCATCGTCGTCGGCCTGACGGCCGGCGCCAGCGGAGCGCTGCTCATCTCCCTCGCCCCGACCGGCGGGGTAACGACGCTGATCGTGTCGAGCCTGCCGGTCGGTGTCACCGCGCTGGCGATGCCGGCCATGACGGCGGTGGCGATGAGCCACGCGCCGCCCCATCGCATCGGCCTGGCGTCGGGTGTCTTCAACGCCTCCCGCCAGACCGGCGGCGCCCTCGGAGTCGCCGTCCTTGGCGCCCTCCTAACCGGCGGCAGCGGCTACCTCGCGCTGCACGCCGCATTCCTCGCCACTGCGGGCGCCTACGCCGGCGGCATCGCGCTGGCGCTCACCGGATGGCGCCGCACCCGCACGATCACCCGCGTCCGCACAACAACGCAGAGCCCGCCACGGCCCGTCCGACGAACGCCGACGTATTGACGACCGTAGCGGTGCGAGCGGGCCGCGATTTCAAGCGTCGGTCAGGGCGGCGATCGTATCGCGGTGCGGATCTTGTGCCGGGACCCATGTCGCCTGGTCTCGCAGCGCGGGAAGGTAGGCAGCGTGGGTCAGTTTCTCGGCGTTCTCGCGAAGCGCGAGCACCGTGGGGCGGTCGTCGTCGGCGCGGGTCACCAGGGACCAGCACCAGAGCGGCGTGGGGTCGCATACCGATCGGGTCCGGAGGCCTGGCGGCACCGATACCCGGTGACGCTTGGGCGATTGCAGCACTGGCGCGTTCAGCCTTCGGCAGTGGTCGTGGAATCCGCGGCCCGTGATCCCGCCATCGTCGATCTCCACGACCCGCGCGCCGGCCGCCACCGCGAACTCGCGGGCGAACTGGTTCCAGGCGTCCCAGGACGTCAAGTCCGCGTCGACGAGCACCCGCAGACGATCGGCAGCGATCATCTCGTCTCCGAGGCGCGCGCGGACGACCGCGGCGAGCGACTCGGCCCACAGTAGCTGTAGATGAAGGCGCGCGTGGGCGGCGGGAGCCCACGCGATCGCCGCGTCCAGGCCGCCGTCGAGCACGCGAGCGATCTGGATGTGGCTCGGCATGACCCATTCGTCCAACCGCAGGTCCGAGCGCACCGAGGCGACGAGCTCATCGGGCAGCCAGCTGACATACCCAAGCCGCAACGGGGCCGAGGTTCCCTCCAAGCGCCGCTGCGCGCTCGCGGCGAGGGCGATGATCTCGCGAGCATCAGTCAGGAGCAGGCGGCCGGCCGAGGTCAGCTCGACGTGCCGGCGGTCGCGAACGAACAGCGGGACCCCGACGCTCGCCTCGAGCGCCTTGATCTGCTGCGACAGCGACGGCGCGGCGATGTGCAGACGCTCGGCCGCGCGCCCGAAGTGCAACTCCTCGGCAACCGCCACGAAGTAACGCAGTTGGCGCAGCTCCACGCGCCCGAGCTTACGCCGCCTGTTAGGCAGCGTCTACCAGTGTGATCTGAAAAGTCGTGGACATATCAGCGCTTGCGCAGCACGATCGAGCGCCATGAGCACCACCGCGATCCGCGACGTCATCCGCACTGGCGAATCTCCATCGGCGTCGGCGGCCGCCAGGCCGACGGCGTGATCTACGACACCTACTTGGTCGCATGACGCCGCCGGCATCCGAGCCCAAGAAGGTCGCGATCATCACCGGCGCTTCGCGGGGCATCGGCGCTGGCCTGGTGGCGGCGTACCGTCGTGGCGGCTACGCCGTTGTAGGAACGTCACGCTCGATCACTTCAAGTGATGAGCCTGGCTTCGTCACCGTTCAGGGCGACATCACCCAGGTCGATACCGCGCAGCGCGTGGTGGACGAGGCGACCGGGCGTTTTGGCCGAATCGACAGTCTCATAAACAACGCGGGCCTGTTCATCGGCAAACCGTTCGACGAGTACACGCCCGACGACTTCGCCGCCGTCACCGCCGTAAATCTCGCCGGCTTCTTCCACATCACCCAGCGTGCGGTTCGCACGATGCTCCTCCAGGGCAACGGGCACATCGTCAATATCAGCACCAGCCTGGTTGACCACGCCAACAGTCACGCCGTAGCCGCGCTGGCCTCACTAACAAAGGGCGGACTTGCCGCCGTCACCCGCTCGCTGGCGATCGAGTATGCGTCTAGAGGAGTCCGAGTCAATGCCGTCTCGCTGGGCGTCATCAAAACGCCGATGTACGGTCCCGAGTCCGAGGCGATCGCTGCGCTGCACCCCATCGGTCGGGTCGGCGAGATCAGCGACGTCGTCGACGGGATCCTGTATCTCGAACGTGCCACGTTCGTCACCGGCGAGACCCTGCACATCGACGGTGGTCAGGCTGCGGGGCATTGAGACCGGGCCGACCGACTAGACGAGCGTCGGTTCGAGGGGGCGTCAAAGACCGTCCGCTCAGGCGGCGCCACCAGCGACTCCCCAGCATCGACACCAAACTCTGGAGCTCATCATGAGCACGACTGACGTAAGCAGTGAAACGGCGACCGAGACTCCTGAACCGGCGACGACCAACATGAAGCTCGAGGTCGTGAACGTGCCGTCTCCGAGGTCGATCGGGCAAAGCACTTCTACGAGCGCCTCGGATAGCGTCTTCGCCGACGGCGAGGACCTGAGCGCCGTGCAATATACGCCTCACCACGACGCGTCTGACGCCGCTGGTCGCCGCATGGAGGAGGTCCTACATGTACTTCCCCCGATGACTTCGCGGGCCTTATGGCGTTATCCGAGCGGGTGCACCGATTTGTGCTGCGGTGGGCGCACCGCCATCGGGCGAGGCGCCGTAGAACGACGTAACACCTGCCGAGACCCCGCCCGCACCCGTCGGGTCTCAGCCTTGTGGAACCGAGACGGCCGCGACGACCATGGAGTACCGCGCCAGGAGGGAAGCGGGGCTCGATCACTGGACGGGAAAGGACTTGCTCCTCGCCTGGACAGTCGCCGCAGCGCGGTTAGGAGGTGAAGCCGGTGTGTCCGCATTTGCGCGCCAGTTCGAGGGCCTCTCGATCAGGCAGATCGCCGACCGTCTGGGCCGCTCGCCAGCGACTGTGAAGGCGTACTTCTACGACCCGACAGGCGAGAAGGCGCGCGCGGTCAAGGCCCGCTACGTGGGCGTCTGCCGGGGCTGCGGCGCGTACACCCAGCCGCGGGGCGGGAAGGGGGACGCCTACGCCTATTGCAAGGCGTGCCACCCCGGGGCGATCGAGCGCCGGTGGACTCGCGCGCGCGTGCTCGACGCCATGCTGCGCTGGAGCACCCGCTACGGTCCGCTGCCGTCGTCGTACGACTGGTCGCGCACGCACGCGCGTCGTGGCGGCGAGTCGCTCGAGCGACTCAGCACAGGCGACTGGGCTTCCGCCGGCGTCGTGACCGCCGTCTACGGGAGCTGGAAGGCGGCACGGGCGGCGGCCGCCGAGCAGTCGTCGAGGCTGGCGATGGCGATCGACGGTTGCGGGAGCGTCGGTCC
>JADGPG010000112.1 GCA_017882545.1 Thermoleophilia bacterium | reverse complement strand
GTGGTCATCGGTCCGCCCTCGGGGCAGCTGCGACTGACCGCGCGGCGCTCGCCCGAGGATGATCTCGAGGCGTTCCTGCTCGACACGGGGGCGTTCTTGACGGTCAAGGAAACGGATTTCGTTGACGGACAGTGGCACGCCGGCAACGACGAGGACCAGCGCCCGACCCAGCCACACCTGAACATCGCGTTCACCGACTCGGTCCTGCATGTCGCCGTGCTCTGGCGGCACGACCCCGTCGTCGATCAGGACGACTAGACCGCCTGCCGAGCGAACTGAGATTCGGGGCGGTCCTCCGCGTGGTGCGTGAGGCGCGCGTGTCGACGGGTGACCGCGCTCGGGACCCACGCCCGGGAGAACGGGCGAGGCCATGGACGGCGTAGTGCGGATCGTCGTCGGAGTCCTCGGCGCCCTCGTGGTTGTCCTGATGCTGCTCGAGATCTTCCTGGCGTTCCTGGTGCCCCAGCGCGTCCGGCGGGGGCCCCGCATCGTCCGGACCGTGCGCGAGTTCGGCTGGAAGCCGTGGCGCCGGCTGGCGCGCACGCTGCCCGACCGCGCCGCCGACACGATGCTCGGCCTGTATGGACCGTTGAGCCTCGTGCTGAACCTTGCGCTGTGGATGCTCGGACTCGTGGTCGGATACGCGGCCTTGCAGTGGGCCGGCGGGTCGCGCTTGGCGGTCGATGCGCACGTCAGCTTTGGCCATGACCTGTACTTCAGCGCGGCGACGCTCGTCAGCAGTGGGACCGGGAGCCTGACCGCGCAGACGGGGTTTGCGCGCGCAGTCCAAGTCATCGATGCCGGCAGCGGCCTGCTGACGTTGGCCATCGTCATCGGGTACCTCCCGGCGCTCTTCCAGGCCTACTCCCGTCGCGAGGCGACCGTCTCGCAGCTCGACGCGCGGGCCGGCAGCCCACCCACCGCCGGCCGCCTGGTCATTCGCGCCACACACCGCGGCGGCTGGCCGGCCATCAACGAGTATCTTGGCGATTGGGAGACCTGGACCGGTGAACTGATGGAGAGCCACCTCTCGTATCCGATCCTGGCCTCGTACCGCTCCCAGCACGTCAATCAGAGCTGGCTTGCGGCCCTGTGCACGGTGCTCGACTCGTGCGCGCTGACCCTAGCGACCGCGCCGGTCGGGACTGTCGATGCCGCCCGGTTTACCTTTGCGATCGCGCGCCACGCGGTTGCCGACCTCAGCTACTCGTTCCGCACCGTGCCGACCCCACCGGCGGAGGACCGGCTCCCGATGGCGAGCCTCGAACACTTAATCGATGATCTGCGGGCGGTCGGTGTCGAGATCGAGCAGGACATCCCAACCGTCTACACGCGCCTGGTGCGCATGCGCTTGCTCTATGAGCCCTATGTCAACGCCCTCGCCCATGAGCTCGCGCTCCCGCTCCCGGCATGGACGGCGCCCGAATCACCAACCGACAACTGGCGTACCACCGAGTGGCATTGATCAGCCCTACGGACCCGACCGGCGGACGGCGCCCGGTACGGGAAGCGGGCCGACGCGCCGCGTCGGCCACGTGACGATCCCGCCGTACCGTGGACTGCGCGCGGGCCCCGTCAGTCCGTCGACCACGGACCGACGCCCCCGACGCGAACGACCGTGATCCTCACGACGAACCCATCCGAGTCGCCGCGCATTGGCGGAAACGTCACGCCCGGCCCGATGTAGGTGTGGGCGAGTCGCTGGAGCAGTTCGGCGCCGCCGCCGACGGTGATGCGCGCGACCCCGTGCACGACGACATACTCCTCCAGGCCCATCGCGTTCCGGTTGCCCGTGGGGATCGAGATCCACACGCGCGGGTCGCGACGCAGGTTGCGCAGCTTTTGTCGGTCCGACATCGACGCGAACACGATCTCGTCGGCATCGAGCCCCACCCAGACGCCGGAGATCTGGGGACTGCCGTCGGGATTCATCGTCACCAGATGGGCGAGATGGCCTGACTCGATCGCCGAGCGGGTCGACTCCGGTAGCGCGCTCATGCGTGGACGCTCCTGGTCGTGGCGTTGCGCTGAGTGTATCTGCGGCCGATACCACCAGCATCAACGGATCGGACCCCGAGTGGGAGCCAGGGCGCGTATGGGAATCCGGTGGCATGCGCCACCGGTCGGCCCGTTCGCGCTCCTGGCGACCGGCTCGCGGCGCCCACCAACTCTCGCCTCCCCATCCTCGATCGGAGTCCCGACATGAGCGTCGTTCGACGGATCGACCCGTACGTCAAGAGCGCCATGCTTGCGGCGGCCTGCGTGGCCATCGCGGCCGTGCCGGCGAGCGCCAAACTGACGAACCACCGGATCGCCCTCGGCCAGGCGGTGGGTGCCGTACGTATCGGGATGACCCGCGCGCAGGTGCACCATATCCTCGGGCACCCGAGCGGCGGTAAGACGCTCGAGGTCTACGCGAAGCTCGGCCTGACGGTGGGGTTCTTTCACACCTCGAACGCCGTCACCGTCGGGACGAGAAACGCGGCGTACACGACGGCCAAGGGGATCGGCCCATATCGATCGACCCTAGCCGAGGTCCTCGCTGCGTATCCGGGCGCGCACTGCGACACGAGCAACATGATCTGCGACCTGGTCGGACCGACGCGCCACGTCACGCGCTTTACCTTCAATAGCTCAGGGGAGCTCCTTGCGGTCGGCGTCGCCCTGTCCAAGTACGTCAGCGCCCTGCACTAAGACGGCAGTCGGCGCCGCGGTCGACCCACCCGCCAGGGTGCAGGGCCGCGGATCCGCTTGCCCGGATCGTCGCCAGGGGTCACCGTTCCTGCGGTGAGGTTGCGCGGGCGCGTTGAGGTCGCCGACGAGGGCCGGCGAGACACGCGGGGTGGGCTCGGAGCGTAGACCGACACCCCCAAGCTCCCGGGACGTCGGCGATCGGGTTGAACGAAACCGCCGTGCGGATCGTGATGCTGAATACATCTTCCGGGTCGTCTCCCCGAGAGGTGTCGCGCGTACCGGCACCCGAACGCAGGAGGACATTCTGTGAACCCACCCATCAAGCGGCGCAATCTGCGACTGGCTGCGGTCACATGCGGCATCGCGGCGGCCGGCGTGGCATGCATGGCGGTCGCCGGAGCGGCAGCCCCGAACCGTCCATTCATCAGCCGCTTCGCGACCAACAGCCTGATCGCCTCGACCGTTCCCACCAGCGGGCCCGGCGCCGGCGATGTCAATCCCTACGGGGTAGCGGTCGTGCCGAGGTCGGTCGGCGACCTGCGGCGCGGTGACGTGCTCGTGAGCAACTTCAACAACCAGGCAAACCAGCAGGGCACGGGCTCGACGATCATGGAGGTCTCGCCGGGCGGCGCGGTCCACCAGTTTGCGCGCATCGCTCCGTCCTCACCGGGCGGGGTGGTCGGGTTGACGACCGCGCTCGTCGTCCTGCGCAGTGGTTTTGTCATCGTCGGCAATCTCCCCGCGCCCGGCGGGGCCTTCGCCAACGCCGAAGCCGGCGGGCTCACGGTGCTCGATGCCCACGGCACGGTGGTCGAGACGATCGCTGGCGGGCCGATCAACGGCCCATGGGATGCCACCGCCATCGACTCCGGCCGGCATGCGGTGCTGTTTGTCACCAACGTCCTGAACGGCACCGTCGCCGCCGGTGGGGCGAACGTCGACCGCGGGACGGTCGTGCGGATCACCTTCCGCATCCCGCGCCACGGGATCCCGCAGGTGACCACCGAACGCGTGATCGCAACCGGCTTCCGCGAGCACACCGACCCCAATGCCCTGGTGGTCGGCCCGACCGGAGTCCAGATCGGGGCGCACGGAGTCCTCTACGTCGCAGACACCGCCCGGAACCGCATCGCCGCGATTCCGGATGCCGTCCATCGCATGCGCGTGGTCCATCGCGGCGGGCGGACGGTGTCG
>JADGPG010000111.1 GCA_017882545.1 Thermoleophilia bacterium | reverse complement strand
TCCAGGTCAAGCGCGACAAGATGGGGCACATGTTGCACCACCAAGACCTGCGTATCGACCTCGGCAGCGCGGGGGACGACTGAGCCGTGGCGCGCACCGAGCCCGCGCCCGCGCCGGAGCGCCTGACCGATCCCGATGTCCGGGTCGGCATCGTCTGTTCGGGGTTTCATCGGGAACTCACGCAGGCGCTGGTCGACGGAGCCCGGTCCTATCTGGCGACCGCCGGGCTCGCCCCGGACCGGATCGACACACGCTGGGTGCCCGGCTCCTTCGAGGTTCCGCAGGCCGCCCGCATACTGGCGGCATCGGGGCGGTACGCGGGTGTCGTTGCGCTCGGCGCGATCATCCGAGGCGCGACGGCCCATTTCGACCACATCGCGATGGCGGCCTCGCAGGGCCTGATCCGGGTAGGTCTCGACACGGGCGTGCCCTGCACGTTCGGGGTGCTGACATGCGACACCCTCGAGCAGGCGTGGGCCCGCGCGGGTGGCGAGGTGGGCAATGCCGGCGAGGATGCCGCGCGCGCGGCGGTCAGTCTGATAAACCTCGCGGGCCTGACGGCGTCAGGGCTCCGGGGGGCGCCGGCGGCGGGGGAGTAGCCCCCGCGCACGTTCTAGGCGGCCTTGACCACCTTGCCACCCTTGAGGCAACGGGTGCAGACGTAGGCACGCATCGGCGTCCCATTGGAAATGATGCGGACCTTCTGCAGGTTCGGATCGAACCGACGCGGGGTGGCACGCATGGAATGACTGCGGTTGTGCCCAAAGCCCGGGCCCTTCCCGCACACACTGCAGACCTTCGACATCGGGCTCCGTCCTCGGGTCGCCGTACAGTTACAGGTGTCGCCCGCCCTGCGGAGGCAGGTACGGCACAGCGCGCAATTATGCAGGCAGTTGGTGGGTGACCGCAACCATGTTAGCGATCCGTCCGTTCGCCGGTCTGCCCGAGCTGGTCGGCGAGCCGCCTTCCCGGCGTCCCGATCCCGCCTGGTGGTTGGAGCCATTGACCGAGATTCCGGGCGTCCGTCGGTCTCAGGCCGAGCGGGCGGCGGCCTTTGGATTGACCACGGTCGGCGACCTGTTGCTGCACGTCCCGTTTCGGTACGAGCGCTATGGCGACGCCACGCCGGTCGTCACGGGCGCGATCGGCCAGGAGGTCACCGTCCGCGTCGTGCTGCACTCGATTCGCCTGGCGCCGACGCGGCGCCGGGGGTTGGTGACGATCCGCGCGCTGGTCGGCGACGACTCGGGGAGGCTCGAGGCCGTGTGGTTCAATCAGCGCCACCTGCTGCGCGCCTTGTCGCCGGGAGATATCTTGATGATCCGTGGGACCATCGGCCGGGGGACGCCCAACGTCATCACGGTGCGGGCGCACGAGATCGTCGGCGCCGGCGGGTCGGAAGGCCTCCATACGACGGGTCTGGTGCCCGTCTACGCCGCCTCGGAAGCCCTGCCGTCGGCGCGGATCCGCGAACTGGTCGACCAGGCGCGCGGCCTGGCCGGCGCCGCCCCCGAGCTGCTGCCCGCCTGGATCCGCACGCGCCTCGCCGTGATGTCGTATGCCGACGGTTTGATGTCGGTGCACTTTCCGCGCAGCGCGGCCGCCGTGCGTCAGGGGCGTCGCCGGCTGGTGCTGCAGGAGTTGATCGAGCTGCAGCTGGGCCTGATGGTCCTCCGCCGCCAAGAGGCACGGACCCGACCGGCGCCGCGCCTGGCAGGGGACGGCACGCTCTCCGACGCCGTGCGGGGAGATCTCCCGTACACCGTGACCGCACAGCAGGAGCGGACGCTTGCCGAGATCCGGCGCGACCTGCGGCGGGAGACGCCGATGCGCCGCCTGCTGCAAGGAGATGTCGGTTCGGGCAAGACGCTCGTTGCAGCGCTGGCGATCTGTCAGGCGTTGGAGTCCGGGGCGCAGGCCGCGCTTCTCGTCCCGACCGAGACGCTGGCCGAGCAGCATCTGCAAACCTTGGATGCCCTGCTGATGTCGGCAGGGGTCAGTCCCGTGCTGTTGACCGGCAAGGTGCCCGCGGCCGAGCGCGAGCGGCGGTTGATGGCGATCCGCACCGGCACCGCCGGGCTCGTGGTCGGGACCCAGGCGCTCTTGTCGGAGGGGGTCGAGTTCGCGGATCTGGGACTGGTCATCGTCGACGAGCAGCACCGCTTCGGGGTCGACCAGCGTCACGCGCTCGCCGAGCGGGCCCGCGATGCGACCGGACGGGCGGCCCACATCCTCTATATGACCGCGACCCCCATTCCGAGGACCCTCGCGTTGACCGCCTACGGTGAGCTGGCGGTGTCCACGATTCGCGGGCGTCCGGCAGGCCGCGGACCCGTCGCGACCCGCTGGGTCCGGGAGGCCGAGCGGGACGATGCATATGCCGAAATCCGAGCCGAACTGCGTCAGGGGTACCAGGCCTACGTGATCTGCCCGCTCGTCGAGGAAGGCGGCACCGCCGAAGCCAAGGCCGCGACGGCCGAAGCCGAGCGCCTGCGCGACGGGCCGTTCTCCGAGTTCTCGGTGGGGCTCGTCCATGGCGCCATGAAGAGCGACGCCAAGCGCGGGGCGATGGCGGCCTTTGCATCCGGGCAGACCGACGTGCTTGTCGCGACGACCGTGATCGAGGTCGGAATCGACGTTCCCAACGCCAGCATCATCCTTATCGAGGGTGCAGACCGCTTCGGGTTGGCGCAGCTCCATCAGCTGCGCGGCCGGGTTGGTCGTGGCCAGCGCCCCGGGCAGTGCATCGCATTCGGCGAGCCGACGACCGACGATGGAATCCGGCGCCTGGAGGCATTCACCCAGACCGGCGACGGATTCCGACTGGCCGAGCTCGATCTCGAGATTCGCGGCGAGGGCTCGATGCTCGGCGTACGCCAGGCGGGCCCGACAGACCTGCGTTTCGCCCGCCTGACCCGAGATCGCCGTGAGCTCGCCCAGGCTCGCCAAATCGCCCGGCGCCTGCTGCGCGGAGACCCGCACATGAGCCTGCCCGAGCACGTGCTGTTGCGCGGCGCCGTCGCCGCGCGGTTCGCGGCGATTCCCCGGCTGCTGGAGGCATGAGGTGCGGGTGATCGCGGGGACCCATCGCGGCAGGCGCCTGCAGGCGCCGCCGGGGACGTCGACGCGCCCGACGTCCGACCGCGTGCGCGAGGCGTTGTTCTCGATGATCGGCGACTGCACCGGGGCGGTCGTGCTCGACCTGTTCGCGGGATCGGGCGCCATGGGAATCGAGGCCCTGTCGCGGGGTGCTGCCACAGCAACCTTCGTTGACGCCGATCCCCGAGCCGCCGCCTGCGTGCGGGCCAATCTGGACAGCTGCGGCCTGGCGGACCGCGGGCGGGTCCTGTCCCGCGACTGGCGGGCCGCCCTTGCCGTCCAAGCCGAACGGGCGGTGCGCTTCGACTTGTGCCTGGTCGACCCTCCTTATAGCCTCCTTGCAGGGATTTCCGACACGCTCCCGCGCGCGCTTGCGCCGGTGCTGGCGGAATCTGCGACAGTCATCATTGAGGGTCCCGCCACGGGGCCCATCCCGACACTGGATGGCATCCGCGTGATCGAGCGCACCGATCGGAGTTACGGGTCGACCCGGGTGAGCATCCTGCGCACGAACGGAGCACGATGAGCCCGGGAAGTCGCGTCGCGATGTGCCCCGGCACATACGATCCCGTGACGCTCGGGCACCTCGACATCATCGAGCGCGCGGCACGCGTGTTCGCCGAGGTCGTCGTGGCCGTGACGGACGGATCGTTCAAGAAGCAGCCCATGTTCTCGACCGAAGAGCGGATCGCATTCGTCCGCGACGCCGCTGCCGAGCGCGGACTCCACAACGTCCGCGTCGAGCCGCTACGGCAGCTTGTCACCGAGCACGCCCGCGCGATCGGCGCCCACGCGGTCATCAAGGGACTCCGGGCGATCTCGGACTTCGATTACGAATTCCAGATGGCCCAAATCAATAAACATCTCGCACCAGAGCTTGAGACGGTGTACCTTCCGGCCTCCCCCCGTTTCAGCTTCATCAGCTCGAGCGGCGTTCGGGAAGTGGCGGCTTGGGGTGGAGATGTGGAGGCATGGGTACCTGCCCATGTCGCGCGTGCCCTGCGCGAACGGAGCCCGCGGTTGGCCTCGGCGAAGGACGCCGTCGTCGGCGGGGGGAAGACGGAATGAGGAGGTTGCGTGGACGTTCTTGAGCTTATCGACAAGTTGGATGACCTCATCCACAATGCACGTCCGGTGCCGTTGACCGATCAGGTTCGGATCGATCGCGAGGCGATCTTCGAGCTGCTCGACGAGATGCGGTCCACGATTCCCGAAGAGGTCAAGCAGGCGCGGTGGATCGTCAAGGAGCGCCAGGAGATGCTCGCCGAAGCCCGACGCGAAGCCGATCGCATGCTGGCCGAAGCACGCGAGCGCGTGCAGCACGAGGTCTCCCAGCAAGAGGTCGTCCGTCAGGCCGAGCGCGAGGCTCAGGACATGCTCGAGGCCGCCCGTCAGCGTGAGCGCGAGGTGCGCCTAGGTGCCGAGGACTATGCCGACGAGGTCCTCGGAACGCTCGAGGTCAATCTCGGCAAGTTTCTGAGCGCTGTCCAGCGCGGCCGTGAACGTCTGCAGGGCAAGGCCGACAGCTTCGACGAGAGCGCGCAGGAGCAGGGCAGCCAATAGCGATGGCGGGATCCGTGGACGGCCGATCCCCGCACGGACCGTCCCGCGGCACCGACCGACCCGGCCGCGACGGGCAGCTGCGCAGGCTCGAACTGCGCAACGTCGATGTGCCATCGGGCGGCGCACGCACATTCGAGGCCCCGGTGCCCATCGACCCGATCCGGTTCGGGGGGCAGGCGTACCTGCCCGAGCCCGGCGCGCCCGAGTTGCGCCTGGACGTGGTCCGGGTCGCCAGTGGGTGGCATTTCCGGCTTCGTGGCGCGGTCGCCGTGCACGGCCCGTGCTGGCGTTGCCTGGAGCCCGCGCGGATGGATGTGGCCTTTGACGCGACCGAGATCGCCATGGACGGGGCCGACGACCCCGAACTGTCGAGCCTCTATGTCGACGACGATGCGCTCGAGGTGTCGGATTGGGCGCGGGATGCCGTCGTTGAGGCCATGCCGGCAGTCATGGTCTGCGGCGATGATTGTGCTGGGCTGTGCCCGTCGTGCGGGGCGAATCTGAACGAAGGTCCATGCGGCTGTGCGCCCGCGCCAACCGACTCCCGCTGGGCCGCGCTGGCAGAACTCGCCGAGCGATTGGCGCGGAACGAACCCTCGGCTGCGGGGGACGGAGAGTAGCGCCGCCCAACGTTTCGGAACCCGGAGGGGTTGCGTGTATGCCCTGTCGGGCGGTAGCCTTCCGCGGTCCACGAGCGTCCGGCCGTCTGTCTGACGACGGCGGCACACCGGTAGGAGCGAGATGGCAGTTCCGAAGCGCAAGACTTCCCGTCAGCGTCGCGACACACGTCGGGCGACCCACGCGATCGAGGCCGATCGCATCGGGCGCTGCCCGCACTGCAACGCGCCAACGCGGCCCCACCGCGTCTGCGGAGTCTGCGGCCAGTACCGCGGGCGCCAAGTCGTCGAGATTCGCGACTAGACCCGTCGGCCCGGCCCCCGCGGATTCGAGGGTGCGCCAGTCATGACTCGTGAGACTGTGATCGCCCTCGACGGAATGGGGGGTGACCACGCACCCGACGTCACGGTCCAGGGGGCCGTGGATGCAGCAGGCCCGAACCTGCACATCCTGCTCGTTGGCGACAGCGACACGCTTGCGCCGCGCCTTGATGCGCTGGCCGCACAGCCCGGGCACCGGTTTGTGGAGATCGTCCACGCGCCCGACAAGATCTTCTCGACCGAGGACGGCGCGCGCGCGGTGCGGTCCAAGCCGGAGAGTTCGGTGGTTGTCGCCTGCCAGACGGTCCGGGATGGCCGCGCCCAAGGTGCCGTCTCGCTCGGACACACCGGCGCGATGATGGCCGCCGCCACCCTGCACATGCGGCGTATCCCCGGCGTGCAGCGTCCGGGTATCGCCGTGGTCCTGCCGAGCCGGGCCGGGTTCATCGTGCTGATCGACGCCGGCGCCAACGCCGATGCCCGACCCGAGCACCTCCAGCAGTTCGCGATCATGGGTCGCCTGTTCGCCCAGGGGGTGCTCGGCGACCCCGCGCCGAAGGTCGGCCTGCTGTCGATCGGCGAGGAGGAGGGGCGCGGCAGCGAATTGATCCAGCAGGCGACGCCGTTGTTGCGGGAGATCCCTGGGTTCATCGGCAATGTCGAGGGCCGCGACATCCCGCGCGGCACGGCCCGCGTGGTGGTCACCGACGGCTTTACCGGCAACGTGGCGCTCAAGCTGTACGAGGGCTCGGCGGAGTTTCTGTTCTCCGAGATGCGCGCAGCGGTGACGGAGACGCTGATCGGCCGTATCGGGGGGCTCCTCATCCGCCCGTCGGTCGGCCGCATGCGCGACCGGCTCGACCCGGAAGCCGTCGGCGGCGCCGTTCTGCTGGGTGTGCGCGGGCTCGCGGTGATTGGCCACGGCTCCGGAAGTGCGACGGCGGTGGCCAATGCCCTGCACACCGCGGCGCGCGGCGCCCGGGAGCAGGTCGTAGACCGGCTGGCCGCCGAGCTCGGGGAGTCTCCCGGGTCGCTGTCGACGTAGGATCTGGCACAGGCGGCCCGGGTGCGCAGGGATGTCCGGACGCATTGATAAGTTCCACGCACGTTCGGCGCTCTCGCGCCGTGCGTTCGTCAAGAAAGGGAGAGACGTGGACCGAGTACAGGTCGTTGAGGAACTTCGGGCCATCCTTGTAGAGCAGCTTGGCGTCGATACCTCTGAAGTCACGGAAGCGTCGTCGTTCCAGGAGGATCTCAACGCCGACTCGTTGGACCTGGTCGAGCTCATCATGGAGATGGAGGATCGGTTCAAGTTGAAGATCCCCGACGAAGATGCCGAGAAGATTTCCACCGTGGGCGAGGCGGTCGATTACGTGGTCGCCCACGCCAGCTGATTCGGAGCCGCTGTCGCCGCTGGCCGAGCTGCTTGTGCAGCTCGGCCCGGCACGTCGGCGGCAGGTCCTCACCCACAGGTCGTGGGTTCATGACCGCACCGACTCGTACGAACGCCTCGAATTCCTCGGGGACAGCGTGCTCCAGCTGGTCGTGACCGAAGAGCTCATGCGACGACACCCGCGGGCATCGGAAGGCGACCTGGCGTGGATGCGCCAAACTGTCGTCGACCGCGAGATGTGTGCACGGGTCGCCCGCGAGGCGGGCCTCGACGACAAGCTGCGGGAGATCGCGCCCGAGCACAGTCGGCAACTGGCCGACCAGGGCAGCGTCCAGGCGGCACTGGCCGAGGCCGTCATCGGGGGTGCGTGGCTCGACCTCGGCCCGGCCGTGACGGGCGACGCCGTGCGGGAGGCGTTTGCGGATGCGATCAGCTCGGCGATACCGGGTCTGCGCGACCCCAAGACGACCCTGCAGGAATTGGCCGCCCGCAAGGGCGTGTCGGT
>JADGPG010000110.1 GCA_017882545.1 Thermoleophilia bacterium | reverse complement strand
GGCGCCGCGGCGCGGCGGCGGCGCGGCCGACGACGATCCCTATCCGCTTCCGGCGGGTGACGGGGCCCGGGCCCTGATCCTGCTTGATGTCGCGCTGGTCACGACCGACGCTGCCGGTGCTGCGGCGCCCCCGGCGCTCGTGCTGCGGGGGCTCGCGGAATGCCGGGGGGCGTCGGATGCCTCCGTTGCCGCGTTCATCGGGCTCGTCGCCGATCTGGCCGACCATCCGGAGGCGCGTGTGCTGATCGAAGTGGTCAGCCCGCAGCAGGCCGCCGCGGGCCCGTGAGGCGACGGGATAGACGACGGTTCACGGGCGGGAAACAGCTAGGCTTGGCCGCGGTCCGACGCGCCCGCCACGGCGCATCCGATCGTGCGATCGATCCTTCCTGACCCAGGACGCGATTCGTGCAGCGCATCAGCCAACAGCCGTTCTTTCGCGCGCTCAACCCGGGCCAGCTCGTGGCGCTGTCGTTCGCGGTGGCGATTGCGGTCGGGACGGTGATCCTGGCGCTGCCGATCTCACACCGCGGTTCGGGTGAAGCACCGGTCAAGGTGGCGCTGTTCACCGCGACCGCTGCCGTCTGCGTGACCAGCCACACGCTGGTCGACACGACGACCTACTGGACGCCGTTCGGACAGGTCGTGATCTTGATCCTGATCCAGCTCGGCGGCTTCGCGATCATGACCGCGGCATCGATGATCTTCCTCGTGCTCGGGCGCCGCCTGGGCCTGCGCGGTCGCCTGATCAGCCAGCGGGAGATGGAGGTCATCAACCTCGACGACGCGCGCAGGGTTTTCTTCGGGCTGGCCGCCTTCACGGTCGGCGTCGAGCTGCTGATCGCGACGGCGATCTGTCTGAGGCTCTGGCTCGGGCTCGGGTACCCGTTCCTGCGGGCGGCCTGGCGGGCCGTGTTCCTTGCGATCTCGGCATTCAACAACGCGGGGTACGCCCTCTGGAGCGGAAACCTGGCGCGGTTCTCGACCGACTGGTGGATCCTGATACCGGTGGCCGTCGCGGTGCTCATCGGCGGCATCGGCTTCCCGGTGTGGCTCGACGTCCGCCGCCGCATGCGCTCCCCGCGCACGTGGACGCTGCACACCAAGCTCACGCTGACGACGGCAGCAGTGTTGGTGCCCGGCGGCGCGCTGGTCATCGCCATCATGGAATGGACTAACGGGCAGACGATCCACCACATGAACTTCGCGAACCGGATCGGGTCGGCGCTGTTTACCTCGATCAATTTCCGGACCTCCGGCTTCACGACGATTCCGGTCGACCACATGCGCAGTGAGACGCGGCTGATCGGCGACATGCTGATGTTCGTGGGCGGCGGCAGCGGGTCGACCGCCGGCGGACTCAAGCTCGCGACCTTCGCGGTGCTCGTCCTGATCGTGATGAGCGAGGTGCGGGGCGGACGACAGGCCGAGGCCTACCATCGGGCGATTCCCGGCGCCGTCCTGCGCCAAAGCATCTCGGTGGCGTTCATTGCCATCTCGATCGTCCTGTTCGCGACGCTCGCCTTGATGATGCTCACCCCGTTCGGCCTCGACTCGTGCTTGTTCGAGGTGGTGTCCTCGTTCTCCAACACCGGGCTGTCGACGGGCATCACCGCGCACATGGGGACCGCGGCGCAGCTGATCGAAGTGCTGCTCATGTACCTTGGGCGCATCGGCCCGCTGACACTTGCCGTGGCCCTCACCGTCCATGAGCGCGACCGTCTGTTCGCCTATCCCGAGGAGCGACCACTCGTTGGCTAGCAAGGAACAAGTTCTCGTCATCGGCCTCGGCCGATTCGGTCAGGCGCTCGCGCAGACCATGACCCGCCTCGGTCACGAGGTCTTGGCGATCGACTCCGACCCCGCGGTCGTGCGCAAGTGCTCCGGGGACCTGGCAACCGTCATCGAGGCAGACGCCACGACCGTCGAGGTCCTGCGCCAGATCGGCGCGGACGACTTCGGCATGTCCGTCGTGGCGATTGGCAACGACATCCAGGCGAGCATCCTCGCGACCTACGCCCTGGTCGACCTCGGCGTGCCGATGATCTGGGCCAAGGCGATCACCACCCAGCACGGGTCGATCCTTCAGCGCGTCGGCGCCCACAACGTGATCTTCCCCGAGCGTGACATGGGCGTGCGCGTCGCACATACGATGTCTGGCCGCACGGTCGACTATGTCGAGCTCGACAGCGAGTTCGTCCTGATCGAGGCCACGGTCCCGACGGAGTTCATCAACAAGCGCATTGCCGACACCGGGGTTCGGCAGAAGTACGAGATCACCGTGCTTTGCGTCAAGCGCCCCGGCGGGCGGTTCACCTACGCGACCCAGGACACCGTGCTCAATGAGCGCGACCTGGTGGTGGTGTTCGGACCGACGCGCAAGGCCGAAGAATTTGCGGCCCTGCCGGGGCACCGCGGCCGCTAGCCGGACGCGGCCCGGGCGCGTTACCCCCGGGCGAGCCGTCGGGCGTGTCGGATCGCCCGCTCGAAGGGGCGGTCGTGGCGCTGGAGTTCGAGCTCGCCGGCGAGCAACTGGGCGCGGGTGCGCTCGGGCATCGGCATCATGCGGTCATGGGTCGGGGCCCCGGGGCTACGCATGACGACCGATGCTGCCGCCCGCCCGACGACGCGGTCGATCTCGTAGGACTGGCCGGATCCGTCGTCGATTCGCACTTCGCAGATGCCGGGTTCCCCGCCGTGGCCAACGGTATCGAACCCGATGGCGACGTCCGGCCCGATGCTGTCGACCAGCCATCCCGCCAGCAGCAGCGACCCGAGGCAGGGCTCCGGGCCGACATGGCGGATGGTGACCCTGGCGTCCGTGCGCAGCTTGGCGAGCCGTTCGCCGTCGATCAGCTGATTGAGCAGTTGGCGCCACGGCGTCAGTGCCGCCCAGGCCAGGTCCGTGACCGCGGCCCCGCTGTCGGCGATCGCGCCGGCGAGGGCGTTGACGGCCGCCGCTCCGTCGAGCGCTCCGGCCTCGGCAATCAACCGGTCGCTTCGGCCGCTGAGCTCCGTGAAGACCGTATCGGTCGGATCGGGCGCGTTCGGCCACCACAAGAAGACCGGGAGGTCCGGGCGGAGCAGGGCCTGGACGGCGCTTGCGGCGCCGGCCGCCGCAGCGCCGTGCAGGCGCAGACGCAGCAGTTCGACCCGCGATGGTGTCCGGCCGCTGCCAACCAGTTGCGCCTGCGCCTCGATGTGGGCGTCGATGCCGTCGCCGGCGGGGTCGCGCTCCACGATGATTGCGCGGGACGGCTGGTGGTCGGCGAGCGATTCGATGACCCGCTCCGCGTCGGCGGCGCCGGCCGGATCCGCGGCGACGACGAGGTTCAACACCGTCGCCATCGCCAGCGGGCGCCCGTCCGCGTCGGTCGGCTGCAGACCGGCGAGGGCGCGGCTGAGGTCGCGGACGCTGTCAACGTGCCCGTCCCAGGTTCGGCGGCTGTCGGGCGGCGTCACAGCCGCCGCCATTCGCGCCCGTCGCGCCGGATGAGTGCGTCGGCGCCGGTCGGTCCCCAGGACCCCGCGGCGTAGTTGAGCGCGGCGATCGGCACCGCATCCCAGTGCGCGAGCAGGCCGTCGACGATCTCCCAGCCGCGTTCGACCTCGTCCCAGCGGGCAAAAAGGGTGGAGTCGCCCAGGAGGGCGTCCAGCAGCAGGCGCTCGTAGGCCTCTGCGCTGGGCTTGAGGAATGAGCTCCCATACTGGAAGTCCATGCTGACATTGCGGATGTCGACCTGCGGCCCCGGGACCTTCGCGGAAAACCGAAGCGAGGTGCCCTCGTCGGGCTGGATCCGCAGGACGAGCAGGTTGGGCGCCGTCGTCTCGACGGCGGTCGGCGCAAACGGCATGTGCGGCGCCGGCTTGAACTGGATCGCGACTTCGGTCGCGCGGCGCGGGAGCCGCTTTCCCGTCCGCAGATAGAAGGGCGTCCCGGCCCACCGCCAGTTGTCGACGGTCAGGCGCATGGCCACGAACGTCTCGGCGTTCGAGTCCGGGGCGACGCCGCGCTCGGACCGGTACCCGACGACCGGCTGGCCGCCGATGTACCCGGCCCGGTATTGGCCCCGGACCGCGACGTCGTGCGCGTGTTCGGCCGAGATCTCGGGGATCGCGCGCAGGACCTTGACCTTTTCGTCGTGGACGCTGCGGCTGTCGAAGCGCGCGGGTGGCTCCATCGCGACCAGCGAGAGCACCTGGAAGATGTGGTTCTGGACGATGTCCCGCAGGGCCCCGCTTTGGTCGTAGTACCCGCCGCGGTTCTCGACGCCGAGGTCCTCGGCGACCGTGATCTGGACGTGGTCGACGTAGCGCCGGTTCCAGACCGGTTCGAAGATCGCGTTGGCGAAGCGCAGCACCAACAGGTTCTGCACGGTCTCCTTGCCGAGATAGTGGTCGATCCGATAGGTCTGGCGCTCGCCGAACACGGCGCCGACACGTTCGTTCAGGATTCGGGCACTTGACAGGTCGCGGCCGAACGGCTTCTCGATCACGATCCGGGCAAAGGTGTCGTCCTCATCCGAGGACAGGCCGGCCGCGCCGAGGTGCTCGGCGATCACGGGAAAGTATGTGGGGGACGTGGCCAGGTAGAACAGGCGGTTGCCGAGCCCGGCATCATTGCGGCGCAGGTGCTCGAGCCGCCCCCGCAGTCCGTCGTAGGCGTCCGGGTCCTCGAACGACGCCGGCAGGTAGAACAGGCGCCGGGCGAATGCCCGCCAAATGTCCGCATCCAACGTATCGTGGCCGCCGTGCGTGGCCACGGCGACCCGCATCTGCTCGCGGAACTGGTCGTCGTCCCACTCGGACTGGGACAGGCCGACGATTGCCATCTCCGGCGGCAGCAGTTGCTGGAGCGCGAGGCTGTAGAGCGCCGGCATCAGCTTGCGGCGCGTCAGGTCCCCGGATGCACCGAAGATCACGATCGTCGCGGGCGCCGGGGTGCGGGACAAGCGTGCGCCGAGGTCGAAGGCCGTTTGCGGGTCGGACTGCCCGGTCATGAGCGTGCTCACGTTCCGACCGCCGCCCGGATGTTCGGGGTCGTGGGGCTTCCGGTCGTCGCCCGTTGCATCTGGTCTCCCGGTCGGCGCGGCATGGCCGCGCGGATCGCTGTCGGCTGTAGGTTCGCACGCACCGGCCCCGGACGGGGCCAGTGCGGCGCGCCGACGCGGGCTACCCCACCATCTCGGTCACGGCCCGCACGACCGCGTTGACGGAGATGCCGAGGCGCTCCAGCACGATGTCGCCAGGCGCGGATGCCCCGAAGCGGTCGATCCCGATCGCCAGCCCGTCCAGGCCGACGAACCGATGCCATCCCAGGGTTGCGCCGGCTTCGACGCTGATCCGCCGGGTCATCGCGGGTGGCAGCACGCGGTCCCGGTACTCGGCCGGCTGGGCAAGGAACAGCTCCCAGCTCGGCATGCTGACCACGCGGGCCTGAATACCGCGGTCGGCCAGCACTTCGGCGGCGGTCCGGATCAGCGGGACCTCGCTGCCCGTTCCGATCAGGATGCAGTCGCCACCCTCGCGGATGACATAGGCGCCGCGTGCGACGTCGGGAGTGTGGTCGAGCGTCGGGAGACCCTGGCGAGAGAACACCAGCGCGGTCGGGTTCGTGGTGTGGGTCATGGCGACCTCCCACGCCTGCGTGGCCTCGGTCGCGTCGGCCGGGCGGATAACGACCAGCCCCGGGATCGCCCGCAGCGCCGCGAGGTGCTCGACGGGCTGGTGGGTCGGCCCGTCCTCGCCGAGTCCGACCGAGTCATGGGTGAACACGAACACCACCGGGAGGTGCATCAGCGACGCCATCCGGATGCTGTTCTTCATGTAGTCCGAGAACATCATGAACGTGGAGCACACCGGGCGCAGACCGCCGTGTGCGGCGAGGCCGTTGGAGATGGCGGCCATCGCGTGCTCGCGCACCCCGTAGCGGATGTTGCGTCCACCGAAGGACCCGGCCTCGATGTCCCCGCTGGACGTGATCGTCGTATTGGTCGAACTCGACAGGTCGGCCGCGCCCTGGATCAGCTCGGGCATGCGCGCGGCCAGCGCGTTGAGCACCTTGCCGCCCGATGAGCGGGTCGCCAGGGACTCGCCCGGGGAGAACTGCGGCAGATCGGCCCGCCAGTCGGCGGGCAGCTCCTGGCGCATCCGGCGTGTCACGTCGGCGGCCGCGGCGGGGTGCGCGTCGGCGTACGCCGCGAAAGCCGACTGCCACTGCTCGCGCAACTCGCGGCCGCGTCCCTGCAGGCGGCCCGCCCACGCCCCGACCTCGTCCGGGACCAGGAACTGGGCGTCCTCGGGCCAGCCGTAGGCCCGCTTGGTCGCGGCCACCTCGTCGGCGCCCAGCGCCGAGCCGTGCGCAGCGGCGGAATCATGCTTGTGCGGTGATCCGTACCCGATGTGGGTGGAGGCGATAATGAGGGTCGGGCGTCCGTCCGACACGGTCGCCTCGCTGAGCACACGGTCGATGTCGGCGAGATCGTTGCCGTCGGCGATCTCCAGCACCCGCCATCCGGCGGATGCGAAGCGCTCCGGGACATTGTCCGAAAACGACAACGACGTCGGCCCGTCCAGGCTGATCGAATTGTGGTCGTAGATGCCGATCAGCTTGCCGAGGCCGAGGTGTCCGGCGAGCGAAGTCGCTTCGTAGGTGATGCCTTCCATCAGGTCGCCGTCGCCGCAGACAAACCAGGTTCGGTGGTCGACAATCTCGTGGCCGGGCCGGTTGAGCTCCGCCGCGAGGACCGCTTCGGCCAGCGCGAGCCCGACGGCATTCCCGACGCCCTGCCCCAGCGGACCCGTCGTGACCTCGACGCCGGGCGTGTCGCCGCGCTCGGGGTGCCCCGGCGTTGCCGAACCCCACTGGCGGAAGTTCCTGAGGTCGTCGATCGACACGGCGTACCCGGTGATGTGCAGTAGCGAGTAGAGCAGCGCCGAGGCGTGCCCGGCCGAGAGCACGAACCGGTCACGGTTCGGCCATTCCGGGTCCAGCGGGTCGAAACGCAGGTGGTGGCCGAACAGCATCCAGGCGACCGGAGCGAGGCCCATGGGCGCGCCGGGGTGGCCGCTGTCGGCGCGCTGGACCGCGTCGATGGACAGGGTGCGGACGGTCGTGACGACGAGCTGGTCGGAGGCGAGTTCGGCGGACACACACGCCTTTCGATCGCGTTCGGAACGGGCGGCGAGAGTCTAGCGGCCACGGTCTGCACGCGGCCGTTGCGGGGTCGTCCGGCGGCGGCGGGCGGTAGGCTCCCTCAACACGTGCTGATCGACACGGAGGATGCGATGCCGGGCACCATGCGGGCCCTGGTCACCCACGAATGGGGGGACCCCGAACAGCTGCGGCTTGAGGCCATTCCGCGGCCTGAGGCAGGGGAGGGCGAGCTGCTGGTGCGGGTCGCCGCCGCCGGGATCAACCCGGTGGACTGGAAGACGCGCCGCAACGGCGGCCTGATGAAAAGCCGCGGAATCGAGCCCCCGGTGATCCTTGGCTGGGACATCTCCGGTGTCGTGGAGGCGATCGGCCCGGGCGCGGAGGGGTTCGCCGTCGGCGACGAGGTGTTCGGGCTCGGAAACTTCCCGAAGGCCCTCGGCGCATACGCGGAATATGTCGCGGTGCCCGCGGCGGACGTCGCGATCAAGCCCCCGAACATCTCCCACGTGGAGGCGGCGTCCCTGCCGCTGGCCGCGTTGACCGCCCACCAGGCGTTCGAGCTCGGCGGGCTCGCCGCAGGGCAACTGGTACTCGTGCAGGCGGCCGGTGGCGGTGTCGGGTCGATCGCCGTGCAGCTGGCCAAAGCCCGTGGCGCCCGGGTCGCCGGGACGGCCGGGACGGCCAACCAGGATCTGTTGCGGGATCTCGGCGTGGACATCCCAATCGACTACACAACCACCGACTTCGCCGACGTACTCTCCGAGGTGGACGTCGTGCTCGAAAGCCAGGGCGGCGATGTGCGCCGGCGTTCGTGGGGCGTCCTGCGCCAGGGAGGGGTCATGGTGTCGATCCTTGGACCGCTCCCCCAGGAGGACGCCGACGCACATGGTGTCCGCGGCGTCCACATGCTGGTGCGGCCGGACGGTGCCCAGATGGCCGAGATCGCCGAGCTCGCGGCCGCGGGGAAGCTTCGCGCGATCGTGCACGAGACGTTTCCGTTCGAGCGCGCGGCCGACGCCCACCGCGTGGCGGAGTCGGGCCACGCGACCGGCAAGCTCGTGCTTGTGCCGTAGACGGACCCACGTGCGGCATGCCATCCGGCCGGGCCTGGCACGATTCGCATCAGGCCGGGCCGGATGGCCGGGGTGGGAACATGGCGCCGGCAGGCATCGGACAAAGGTGGTGGCGTGACGGGGCGCAGGGCACGCAGGGCACGCATCGGGATCGCGCTTGTGGTGCCCGCAGGCCTGGCCATGGCCGGATGCGGCGCGGCGTCGATCCCCGCACCCACGTCCACGGTCCCGACCGGAACCCGGGTCGGACCGCAGCAGTTCCTGGCCGACTCGGCCGCGACCGCGCAGGCGATCCGGGTGTTTGCCGAGGACCTCGGGGCCAATGGGGCGTCATTGACGGCCGCCCAGGCCAAGGCGTCGGCTCCGCTGCTGCAGTCCGCGTTCAACCAAACCCAGCTCGGATTGAAGCGACTGTCGGCCGAGCAGGTCGACGACAGCCGGCTCGACGGTCAGCGCCAAGCCGTCCTTGCACCGCTCGGGAGTGTCGTGGTCCAGATGTCGGCGATCACCACCGCGGCCCACGCGGGCAATGCGCCCGCGGTCGTCGCCCACCTCGCGCCCCTGCGGGCCGCGGTCGCGAAGGTCACCCAGGCGGGCGCCTGACCGATACATGCACCGCCGCGGCCGGCGTCGGCCGACCACGGCGGTGCGGGAACTCAGGCGGCCTTGACCACAGGGGTCTCGGTGACCGGCGGCACCGCGTGCCACGGGATCGTGATCGCGCGTCCGTCCATCGTGATCTGACCGGCGGTGCGGAGCTTCGAGAAGCCCGTTGTCACCGCTTCGCGCGATGCGCCGACCAGGGATGCCCACTGCGCGTGGGTCAGATCCAGCCGCAGCTGGATACCTTCCGGGGCGGCGACCCCAAAGCGGTCGGCCAGCTGGTGCAGGCGCGCGCGAAGCCGGTCTTCGACCCGCATCTCCGAGATCAACGCAACGGTCTCGCTGAGGGTGGAGGTGCGGTCGGACAGGACCTCGGCCAGGTTGCGGCCTAACCGCGGGTACCGCGACATGAGGGCTTCGAGCGACTGCCCCGACAGGGGCGAGACGGCCGAGTCCTCGAGCGCGGCGATCATGGGCTCCGTGACGCTGCCGAGGGTCGAGTAGACGTTGCCCTCGTCGAGGATCGCGGTCATGACCTCATGTCCGGCGGCGGTGGACTCGAAGATCGCGATACGGCCACCGCGAACCACGAACAGGTGGTCCGGACGCAGTAGCGGCTCCGGGATCTCCCCGCCGCGGGGCCACCGCACGACCGGAAGACGGTTCTCCAACATCGTGAGGTCGGCCGCGGGAAGTCCTGCGAACAGGTCCATGCGAGCAATACTGGGCCGCGAGGCGAACCGGGGACGGCTCGGGGTCGCGACTGTCTGGGAAACATCCTTGAGTGCAGTAGCCATGCCTGCACTGTCGCACTCAATTGTTATGGGAATGAGAGCGGTCGCGGAAGATGTGATGGCGGCGTATTGAGGTCACCAAGGCCCCGACGTCAGTCGTCGGGGCCCGTGTAGCGCATCGGCGGAAGGGGCCAGAGCGGGGTCTCGCGTACCCGGAGATCCATGTAGATCATCACGACCCCGATGTTCGCGACCGGTGTCAGCAGCGTCAGGGCGACAAATGCTCCGAGCCCGCGCAGGACGATCGCCAAGGACCCATTGGTCAGGCTCACAGGGATGCTGATCAGGTCGGTGATCACCAGCGCGCCGAGCACGACCGTGATCTGGATCGTCAGCCAGCTTCCGAGCACCCACCAGAAGTGCCCGCGCACGACCCCCGCGCTGCGCCGGAGCGCATCGCGGAGCGACCGCTGCTCGGTGACCGTCACCATCGGGGCGAACAGCCAGACCACCAGCAGGTAGATCGCGGGCAGGATGAGCGCCACAAGGCCGATCGCAATGCCGATGGTCGTGACCAGGACGACGGCCGCGAGCATCCAGAAGTGCTCGCCGACCCGCTCCAGGCCGATGCCGGCCCGGGGTGGCAGACCGTGGAACATGTGCATCACGATCACGGCGGATGCGGCGATCGACAGTTGCCCCAGCAGCAGGTCCGGCAGCACGGGCAGGATCCGCTGGGCCAAGCCCTGGACGTGCCCGCCGGGGGAGCCGTAGGTGATGTCGCTACCGATCAGCAACACCGTCGCCGGGATCGTGCTCACGAGGGCGACCAGCAGGAACGGCAGCGGGGCCGCCCGGTACAGGGTGAGCGTCGCCCGCATGATGCCGCCGAGCCCGAGCGGCTCCGGTGGCGGTGGCGTGAAGCGGTCGGTCACCGATCATCGTCGACGAACGGCTGCGCCTCGTCGGCCAAGTCGTCGATGTCGAGTCCCGTGCTCTGAAGGAAGAACGGGGTCAGCAAGTTGAGCGTGTGCCGGCATGCAGGGCAGATCGGCAGCGGCGGGGGCGGTGGCAGCTGAGGGTGTTCGCCGCGCAGCGAATAGGCCTTACCGACGTACTTGATGCAGATGCCGCAGCTGCCGACCTTGGCGTCGAAGCGCACCAGGTCCCATCCGGCGGCACCGACCTGCGCGAGAAAGCCCTCGGTCTGGCGGGCGTAGGCGTCGGCGTCCGCGGCCAGTCGTGAACGCTCGGCGGGGTTCCACCCCTCCCGGAGCGCGCGCGCGAACGGCTCCGGGGGGTCCGGTACGTCGCGGAACCGCTCGGTCCACCGATCGATCTCGGCGTCCCAGTCCCGCTGGGTCATGCGCGTCAGTCCTCGATGAAGTCGACGGGGACCGGCCCGGCCAGCAGGCCCGCCTCGGCGCCGCGACGCAGCAGTTCGTCGATAGCCGCCCGACCGTCCTCGCCGTAGTCGAGGGTGCGCTCGTTGACGTACATCCCGACGAACTTGTCGGCCAGGTCCATGTCGAGCCCCCGCCCGAACTGCTCGGCGTGTTCGAGCGCCGGCTTCCGGTGGTCGAGGGCGTAGGCGATGCTGTCGCGCAGCAGGTGCGAGAGACGGCGGGTGGTGGCGTCGTCGCCGACGTCGCGGCGGACCGCGTTCGCACCGAGGGGCAGGGGGAGGCCCCCCGTCAGCTCGTCCCACCACAGGCCGAGATCGAGGATATTGACAAGCCCCTGGGACCCGTAGGTCAACTGACCCTCGTGGATGACCAGGCCGGCGTCCACCTTCCCCTCGGCCACGACATCGAGAATCTCGTCGAACGGTGTGATCACCGGGTCGGTGATGCGGCCGACGGCGAGCTGAAGCTCAAGAAAGGCACTCGTCCATTCGCCGGGGACGGCGACCCGCAGCGACGGCAAGGTGGCCGGGTCGAGTTCCTCGCGGGCGACGACCATCGGACCGTACTTCTCACCCATCGACGCCCCGTGCGGTAGCAGCTGGTAGTGCTTGGACACGTACGCGTAGGCGTGCACGGAGATCGCGGTGACCTCAAGTCGGCCTTCGACGGCCCAGCGGTTCAGGGTTTCGATATCCCGGAGAATGTGCTCGACCCGGAACCCCTCCATGGGGATCAGCTCGTTGGCGAGCGCGTAGAACATGAACGCGTCGTCGGGGTCAGGGCTGTGGCCGATCCGGATCAGCTGCGATGCCACGCGGGCTCCTCGGTGCGGTGATAGGACTGACGCATCCTAGTCGGCCGCGCCCGCAGCGTCGGGATGGCCGGCCGGCGCCGGGCGCCAGAAGTCGCGCATCGCAACGCCGCGCACAAGACCGCCGGGCCCGTGGCTGATCGTCATCCCCGCCCGTTCCATGACCCGTACCGAGGCGGCGTTGTCGTCGGTGGTGTTGGCGGTGACACGCACGACGGACCGCTGTGCGAAGGCCCAACCCAGCATGGCGCGCACCGCGATCGTCGCGAAGCCGTGGCCCCGCGCCGACCGGACGAGCCCGTATCCGATGTCGACCGTCCCGCGGTCGTCAGGCGGGGAGTGGAACAGCGTGTCGCCGATCGTCAGACCCGAGTCGTGGCGGACGATGCAGAAGGCCCCGAATGGGCTCGTGCGACCGGCGTCGCTCGCCTCGATTACGGCTGCCGCACAGGCCAGCGAGCCGTCGGTGGGGTACCCCGCGGCCCACTGCGCGCCGACGGGCGCCCGGGCGATCAGGATGGCGCGCGCGAGCTCGCGGTCGATTTCCACGAGCGTGACGGCGCCGGCCCGGATCCGGGTCCGGTCAGCCGAAGAAGGTGTCGTCATGGGAGTACGGGGGGCTGCAACAGCACAGCATCCGGATCGCCCCATCGGCGGCGGCGGTGATCTGGTGCCACGAGCCGGCGGGGATCAGGATGGCGTCGCCCGACCCGACCCACGCCCGCTCGCCGTCGATCTCGATCTCAGCGTGGCCGGCGACCAGGTAGTAGATCTCTTCGGCGACGCGGTGGTAGTGCCGGGTCGTCGCCGCACCGGCGGCGATGGTCGCCTCCGCGAGACTCTGCTGTCGGACCGGTGCGGTCGTGCGGTCGAGCAAACTGCGGATCGTGCTTCCGTCGGCCGTGACGAACGGCGTCGCGTCGTCGCGTGCGCGAATATCCATAGTGGCCTTTGCGTCCGGTTGGTCAGGGCGCCGGAATCGCGCCGTGGGGCGGGGTGGCGGTCGTCCCGGTCCACGCGACGCACATTCCCTCGCCTTCGGCGGCGAGCTGCCCGTCGGGGGTGTGGATCGAGACGACCGCGCGGAATCCGCGGTCGCTGCGCTGGGTCAGACGGCCCCGCAGCTCGAGCGGCGTGTCCATCGGGATCGGTCGCCGCAGCCAGTAGCGCACCTTGGCGGTCATCCCCCAGACGCCGTGAGGGGCGCCGGCGTAGACGAGCATCTCGTCGACGAGCAGTCCGACCAGACCGCCATGGAAGCGTGCGGGGTACCCCTCCTGGTGCGACTGGGGCACATAGCGGGCGATGGCGTCGGTGTCGTCGCGGTAGATGCGCAGACCGAGGCCGTCGGCGTTGTCCGGCCCGCACACGAAACAGTGCGGGAACTCCGGCGGGTTCAGGAGCGGGAGCTCGGTGAAGTTGTCGGGAAGGGTGCTCACGGCGTCTCCGTGCCGGCCGTCGGCGGGGGAAGTCCACCCGCGGCGCCCCCGGATGCTACCGTTTCAGGCCATGTTGGCCCTCTTCATCGTCATCCAGTCGATCGTGTGCGCACTGCTGATCTTCCTGGTCCTGCTGCACTCCGGGCGGGACGCGGGTCTGTCGGGTGCGTTCGGCGTGGGATCCACCAGCGGCAGTTTTGGCGGATCGTCCGCCATCGTCGAGAAGAACCTGGATCGCATCACCGTGGTGGTTGCGGTGCTGCTGTTCGTCTCGACGTACCTGCTCACGCGCCAGTACTGACGTCGGCATGACGGGCGGGGGACCTGACCCGGAGTCGGGTCAGGTCCGGTCGCCCCGCTTTGGGGACCGGCGTGAGGGCGTGCACCGCTCGGCGCGTCGCCCGCGCGCCGGCGAGCCCGCGAGACAATGAATGCCGTCGTTCGGCAGCGGCTCGCGTCGCAACTGCTGACCGACCGGTCGGCACGCAGCCCGATCGAGGTCGCCGAGCGACTGCTGGCGGTCCAGGCCCAGGACTTCCGCGGGGCACAGTTGGCGGTCAGAGCACGGTCCGAGGGGCTGCGGGCCGGCGACCTTGCGCGGGCGCTGACCGACGACCGCTCGATGATCGTCACGACACTCAATCGCGGCACGCTGCACCTCGTGCGGCGGGAGGACTACCCGTGGCTGCTCGCGTTGACCGCGCCGACCGTCCGCACGGCGAACGCCCGCCGGCTCGCACAGGAAGGGGTCACCCCGACCGCCGCTGAGCGCGCGATCGTCGTCATCGTGCGGGCGCTCGGTGCGCAGGGGCCTCTCGGGCGTGATGCGCTGCGATCGCTGGTTGCCGCTGCCGGCGTCCAGACCCGGGGACAGGCGCTCGCGCACATCCTGCTGCTCGCGGCGCTGCGCGGGCTCATCGTCCGAGGACCGCTTGCGGGCGATCGACCCGCCTTCGTGCTGACCCGGGATTGGCTGGGCGAGATGCCTCCCGTCGACCGGGACGTCGCGCTGCGGGAGCTCGCGCGGCGGTACCTCGTGGGGCACGGCCCCGCCGACGCGCGCGATCTGGCGAAGTGGTCGGGCCTGCCGCTTCGCGACGTGCGGGCGGGTCTCCGGTCGATCGGGCCAGACCTCGTCGAACGCGGCGACGGGCTGGTGGAGCTCGCCGGCGCACCGCGCCCGTCCGGCGTGCCGGACCCCCGACTTCTTGGGCCGTTTGACCCCGTGCTTCTCGGCTGGCGCTCGCGCGACGACATCGTTGGAACCCATCACGGCATCGTCACGAGCAACGGCGTGTTTCGTCCGTTCGCGCTGGTCGATGGCCGTGCCGTCGCCACCTGGAGCTGGCGCGCGGGTCGGGTCACCCTCGCACCATTTGTCGCGATCAATGACGAGGCCGTCGCCGCACTCGCGTCTGAGGCCGAGGACGTGCGTCGATATGTTGACGATGATCCAGATCGCGGCGCAGCCGACCGCGACGAGCGAAGGGCGTGAGGCGCGGCCCTAGGCTTCGGTGACACCGCCGTGCGGCTGGTCGGGCGCCACCGCCCACGCGTATGCCTCGGCCAGGCGCAGCAGTGCGCTCGCGCTCGGCGCGCGGATGACCTGGTCGTGGATATGGTCGAGCAGCGCCTTGCGGACGCGGGCGGCGTCCTCGTCGATCGTCGGGTCGGTCACGCACACTCCTTGGGACGTCGTAGGTCGGGGCGGTCGACAGTCAACCTGTGGCCGATCGTCCCCCTGTGAGAACGCCGGTCCGATCGGTAAGCTTGCCGATGTGAACAACGGTATAACCCAGTCGTTTCCCGTGCGGTTCGTCGGATCCTTCGTGGCGGCCATCGTCGTCGCGATCGTGTTGTACCTCGGCGCCTTGCTGTCGGTGTACATCCTCGGTTGGATTCTCGGCCTGATCGAGAGCATCTAAGACGCGAGCCAGGCGGTGCGGCACGGCTGCGCCCCCCGCGATCTGAGTGTGCGCGCCCGTTTGGGCGCGTGCGGGCACGCCGTGCATCGGGAGGGCGCCCGCCCCCGCCAACGACGAACGCCCGTGCAACCGGGGTTGCACGGGCGTTCCAGTGCG
>JADGPG010000109.1 GCA_017882545.1 Thermoleophilia bacterium | reverse complement strand
GTCGCTGGACACCGGAGGGCAGTGACCATGACGGCCGTGCTCACCGGGTGTCAACCGGTCCCGTCGCGCGGTTCGAGGACGACCACGGGCGTCTCGGTCGACCGCCGATCGGCATACGCGTCGAGCTTCGGATCGACCGCGACCCAGCACTGCCACAGCCGATCACGCTCCTCCCCCGCGGAAGGGCGTGCGCGCACCGGGCGCGGATGCTGGCGCGCCAATCGAACGACGGCGTCCGGGTGCGCCTCGAGGTTGAGCCACCACGAAGGATGGCCCTCGTCCCAGCCGTTCATCGCGAGCGCGACGAGGTTGGGGCCGTCTTCGACGTAGCCGATGATGACGCTGCGCTCTTGCCCGGACTTCCGCCCGATCGTCGTGAGGCGCAGCGCACCCCAGCCGCGCTTGTTCGACGTGGTCCACAGGAATCGGCCGCCACTGAGTCGGTAGAGCGCGCGATGAGCGCGCCAAGCCGTGTGCACGAACCACGGCGGCGGGACTTTCGGCGGTCGGGTTGCCGTATTGCTCATGCCTATACCTCCCGCACGGGCGACTTTCCACGGTACGCCGCATCCACGCGGCACGATCGGTCATCGCGTCCCACCGGTAGTAGTCCGACTCGTCGGGATTGGCTCGTGTCCGGACCTGGAATCGCGGGTCGTCGCGCGTGGCGTTCTCCCGGTGCCCACGCTGGCGGTGGTCCGGGCGCTCACGGTTTGAACCGGCTTGGCGTCGTTATTTCGCACTCTTAACGTCGTCAACCCGGTTCCCGCGGCTGCCCTCACCCTTCCGCGAGAGGATGGCTTGGGGGGACCAGGTTGGTACGAGGGGTTATGCCCCAGACACAGGCCCGTGCGGCCATAACTGGGTTCGGATCGCTGTTCGGCCGCGCTCGTGGCGACCCGAACCCAGTTCCGGCGGTGGCTCGGCGTCGATCTCGCACCGTGGCACCCAACAGGGATGAGGGCATCGGATGACAGAGCACCCGGACGTTCCGCGCGAAACGATTGCCGGGCTTCGGTCGGTGTGCCTGGGGCTGCCGGAGGCCTATGAGGAGCCGGCGTGGGTGGGTACGCGCTGGCGCATCCGCAAGCACACGTTCGCTCACGTCCTGATGAGTTCGAACCCGGCATCCGCCTGCTCACCGGGTCGACCATCAGCTTCCCGGACGCCGGTTTCAAGATCCGGTGCACGCCGCTGCCGGCCAACTTTCTCGCCGTGGGCACCGGTTACGGGTTGGAGGCCGACTGGCGCCACGGCATGTACCAGGGGACGGACCTCGTCGTGCAGGGCGTCGTCTACGAGGTGCCGGCGATCCGCCAACTCGGCGCCTACGCCGTGGTCGACCACGCCGCCCGCTTCGAATACGACGGTCACGTCGGCTACGGCCTCTACGAGCACTCGTTCAGTGGCGCCATGCCCAAGTACGGCCTGGAGTAGTTGCCCGCGCGGGTCCCAGCCGCTGGCCCCCTGTCACCCGCGGGGCCAGTTGACCTCACGCTTCTCGATGAATGCCCGCATGCCCTCGACCATCTCCGGGGTGCCGATCGAGCGGCGCATGAGGTCGGTGTCGTGCGCCGGCAGCCGGCGGTTGAGGTCGCGCTTCACGGCGGCGCGGGCGAGCGGTCCGGTCTTGGCGATCGCCGTCAGCACCCGCTCGACCTCAGCGTCGAGGTCGGCGTGGGGCACGACCTTGCCGACGATTCCCATCACGGCGGCCTCATCCGCGCTTATCTCATCGGCGGTGAAGAACAGGTAGCGGGCGCGCGCCAGACCGACCGCTTCTACCAGGCGGGCGGACATGAACGGATCGGGAATGCCGCGTAGCAGTTCCGGCACCCGGAAGCGCGCCTGATCAGAAGCGACCACCACGTCGCAGTGCAGCGCGAGATCCATTCCGCCGGCGACGCACAGCCCGTTGATCTTGGCGACCCACAGCTTCGAGCAGCGTTCGATGTGCCGGAACGGGAAGTGGTCAGTGGGATCCCACTCCGTTTCCAGCGCCGCGTTGTCCTCGGCGTTGCCCGCCATGTCGCCACCGGCGCCGAACCACCGGTCGGTGCCGGTCAAGCACACCGCGTCGAGCTCCGGCTGCAGGTCGGCCCAGATCGCCGCGCGCTTGAGCCCGCGGTACATGTCCTGCGTGTAGGAGTTGCGACGCTCGGGGCGATTCACCCGCAGATGGAGCACGCGGCCGCGCATCTGCGTGACGAGAAAGCGGCTGCCGAGATGCGGTGCGGTGAGCCCACGTCCGCTGGGTGGCTCGCTCACGCGAGCCCGTAGAGCTTGGCGGCCGTGCGGTGCAGCACCTTCTCCGTCACGTCATCCGAGAGGTTCGCAAACACCCGCTCCGCGAACTCCCGCGGGCGTTGCGCCGACGTGCGTGGCCCGGGGTGCTGGCACGTCGGGTGCGGATAGTCGGTTTCGAAAAGAATGTTGTCCGGAAATTTCGCGATGGCGTCGCGTGCGGTCTGTTCCTCGAACCAGAAGCAGCCGTAGATCTGGCGGGTGAAGTACTCGCTCGGCATGAGGTCGTACTCGGGGTGCTCGTCACGCACTCCCCCGTTACGCCACTGCCAGTCGAACGTCTCCATGGCCGCCGGCAGCCATCCCACGCCCGATTCGACGGAGACGAACTTGAGGTCCGGGAAGCGATGACAGACGCCGCCGAAGATCAGGTCGGCCACGGACCTCATGTTGTCCATGAAGATGAGCGACGAGACCTTGGCGAAGTTGGTCATCCAGCCCATCTCGGCGGTGTCGACGAACTGCGTACCCATCGACCCGCCACCCACGTGGAAGTTCACCGGGATCCCGGCTTCCTCCGCCGCGGCCCAGATCCGGTCCCAGTGCGGATGCGCCAGGGGCGGCTGCCCGTAGTCCTGCGGCTGGTTGCAGAAGTTGATCGCCCGGTGGCCCATCCCGACGCAGCGCTGAAGCTCTGCGATGGCGAGGTCGATGTCCCAGAAAGGCAGCGCGGTGATGGCGATCAGACGGTTGGGGTCGGCGCTGCACCAGTCGGTCAGGAAGTCGTTGTAGGCGCGTACGCACTGGGCGACCAGCTCGCGGTCGCCGAGTCGCAGGAAGTAGCCGTTACCGAAGCCGCCGACGTTCGGATAGAGCACCTGCGCGTCGATGCCCTCGGCGTCGAGGAACGCGAGCCGCGCCTTGGCGTCGTACATCGCGGGATCAATGTCGGCATACGTCTCCGGGATGGACGCCGGCATGACGCCGTTGTGGCCGGCCATCGAGTAGTAACCGGGCGCGCCGAGCCGCTCGCCGCCGGCCATCCACGTGTCGCGGCCGTCGATGCGCTCGATGTGCGGCACCTCGTCGCGGCGGCTGGCGGGAAGGCGAGCCGTCCACACATCCGGGGGCTCGGTCAGATGAGTGTCCACATCGATGACGCGGATCCGGTCGAAAAGGTCAGTGGCCATTGGTGTTCCGTCCCTCAGACCCCGCGGGGTCGGCTTCCGATGACTTGTTCCGCTTCAAGTTCCTGCAATTCCTCGTCCGTGCATCCGAGCCGTCCACCGAGCACCTGATGGTTGTGCTGGCCCACGGTGGGTGCCGGGCGGCGAATCCAGCGCTCGACACCGGTGGCGCGCCACGGCAGGCCGACGACCGGATGGGTGCCCACGACGGGATGCTCAACCTGCTCGTAGAAACGACGCCCGGCGAGCTGGACATGTTCCGACGCCCGCCGCGGATCCGTCGCCGGGGCGGCCGGAATCCCGGCGGCCACCAGGACATCGACCACCTTGTCGACGTCGAGCGGGGCCGCCCAGGCGCTGATCACGTCATCAATACGGTCATGAGCGCGCCGTCGACCCGTGCGGTCCGCCAGCGCCGGATCGGCGGCCAGGTCGGGCCGGCCGATGACGCCTGCCAGTGCTTGCCACTGCTCGTCGGTCGCCACCGAGATCGCCAGCCACTGCTCGGTGCCGCTGCACGCGTAAAGCCCCTGAGGAGCCGCGTCCGGGCTGCGATTGCCGTCACGGGCGATGCGGTTGCCGTACGCCGTCCACTCGAGCACCGGCTCGGCCGCGACGTTCAGCGCCGCCTCGAACATGGACGCCTCCACGAGGCAGCCGCGGCCCGATTCATCGCGCCGCACAAGAGCGACCAGCGCGGCAAAGGCGGCGTGCAGGCCGCCGTTCGGATCGCACGGCCCACGCTGGATCCGGGGCTGATCGTCGGCATGGCCGGTCATCCATGCGAGCCCCGTGATCTGCTCCATGGTCTGGGCGAATCCCGGCCGGTCGCGCCACGGGCCGGTGAGCCCGAACGCCGGCATGCGCACCAGGACGGCCCGCGGATTGGTCGCCGACACGACGTCCCAATCGAGGTCGAAGGCCTCGAGCACGCGCGGCGTGTAGTTCTCGACGACGATGTCGGCCTGCTCGATCAGGCGCAGGGCCAGGGCACGCCCCTGCGCCGATCCCAGGTCGAGGGTGACGTCGTACTTGTTGGCGTTGGCCGTGAGGAAGAACGCGCTGTACTCCCACCACTGCTCGCGGCCGTAGAACATTCCGCCCGCCATGCGCATCCCGTCGAGCCGCCCGATCGACTCGACGTGAACGACCTCCGCTCCGAGCGCCGCCAAGACGCCGGTCGCCGACGGACCGGCCCACCACGCGGTGAAGTCCGCCACCCGAATGCCCTTGAGCGGCAAGGCGGGGTCCACGTGACCCCCCGGCATCGTCCGGTGCCGCGCCGCGGGCTCCTTGTCATGCTGGCCGAGGGTCGGAGCCGGTCGCGGCGGCGGAGGCGGCTCGCCGTCGATGGTCCAGGGCCGGCGCGGCAGCTGGAACCGGCCCGTGGGGTCCGGACCGAAGATCCCCCGGGCTCGCGCCTGCTCCAGTTCGAGGACGGCCGGCCCGTCCGACACCGGCGCGACGGGGATGCGCAGGAGGGCAGCTTTCTCGACAATCTCGGCAGTCAAATGCTGGGTGGTCCAGTCGCGTACAAAGGCGTTCCACTCCGCCGCCTTGGCCTGCCGGGTGCCGAGCCGCCACCAGTCACCTTCGAGCAGGTCCGGGCGCTCGATCAGCAGGCAGAACGCGTCGAACTGCTCCCGGGTGTTCGTGTTGAAGCCGACCCACCCGTCCGAACTCGGCTCGATCGACGGGATCTCCACGGAACGCGCCGGCCTGTCGAGGGGTGGGCGTCCTGCGAGCGCGGCGAACAGGTCGGCGAAGTTGTTGCCCGTCAGGTTCGCGACCTCGCAGAGCGAGACATCGATCAGGTCACCGATTCCGGCATCCGACTGGCGCCGGCACGAAGCGAGCGCGCCGACGGCGGCGTACGCCCCGGCGACCCACTCGACAATGCGGCCGCCCATCTGAATCGGCGGCCGATCCGCGGTACCTCGAATGGCGATGGCCCCGCTCTCGGCCTGGACCGTGAACTCGGTGGCGGGCCGCCCCGCATAGGGACCGGTCAGGCCGTACGGCGTGATCGACACGACGATCAGGTCGGGATGGC
>JADGPG010000108.1 GCA_017882545.1 Thermoleophilia bacterium | reverse complement strand
TCGCGGGCCAAGCGGTTGGCCCACTCGCACAGGCTTTCCAGGGGCGCCTCGGTGGCGTCGAGCAATGCCTGCTCGAGCACGAGACCGCCGAGTCCGCGCAGTTCCGCGCAGATCACCGCGTAGGCACGCGGCGGACGAGCCTTTGCGCGGCTCCGCCGGCGGGGCTTGGCGGGAGCCGGAGGTAATGCAATGGATGTCGTACCGATGAGTGCCATGATCTCGTTTCCGTTCGTGCCCTGTCACTTGCTCTGTCGGCAGACCCGCCCGGTACTGTCTCCCCCAAAAGGGTGATACTGGGCATGTCGGGAACGCTCGATGCAGGGAAACGGATGTGCAACACCCCCCGATCGACGGTTGAGGAATCGGGGTGCCGTGCCGAGAGCGCGCGTCGGCAGGGTTCCCGGCGGCGCCCGCCAACATCTCAAGCGACCGGCATCGCACCGATTCCGCAGGTGCCTCCGGCGACCGGAGCATGACGGTGGAATTGCTGCAGGGTGAACAGATCCTCTACCGCGGCCAGCCCTCCCCGCGCTCGAGCATCGCCTTCTTCGCCCGCTGGGGCACGCTCGCGCTGGTCCCCGGCGTGCTGGCGACGATCATTGCAGCGAACGGCTGGCCCACGGTGCTGTCGGTCGGCGACTGGTGGGTGATCACCATCGTTTTGCTGGTCTTGGTGATCATTCGCAATACCGTCGTGCGGCACTCGATGCGGTTCATGGTGACCACCCAGCGAATCATCGTGCGGCGCGGCATCCTCTCCCGTACCGAGCAGACGACCGCACTTGCCCGCGTCCAAAACATCACCGTCCGCCAGACGGTCGTGCAGCGCCTGCTCGGAGTCGGCGACGTCGAGTTCGACACCGCGGGCGGTGACCCGCGCGATGCCGACTTTCGTTTCGTTGGGATTACCGGCGCCCATGACGTCGTGCGGACGGTGGACTTCCGGGCGCATGCCCAGCATCAGGACGCCTGGAACCCCAGCCTCTAGGACCGCGGCGGGCCATCACGTTTTTCTAACAACTCGTTGCAGCCCCGCCCCCCCGCACGGGGTACGTTCGACGCATCGGCCGGCACGCCCTCTACCGCGGCCGACTTCGGCGCCGCCCGCGCGGCGCCGCCCCTGACCCGTACGAGCAGCGAGGGAGCATCGTGACTCGAAGCGTTCGAAATATTGCAGTGGCGCTCGCCGCCGCGGCCGCGATTGCGCCGGCCGGCATCGCCGTGGCCGCACACGGCCACCATCATCGCCACCAGTGGAAGCCCGGAACCCTGTGGGCGTCGGCCACCGGCGCGGGCAGCGCGTGCTCGCGCGCGGTGCCGTGCACGCTGACGACCGCGCTCGACACCGCGGGCCCCGGCGCGACGGTGCGGGCCCTCAAGGGCACCTACGCGGGCTCCACCACCGTCGCCGGCGTGACGATGGTCGCCCCGGTCGTGTCCCGGGTCCACCTGATCGGGCAGCGCGGCGCGGTGATCGACGCGACCGGCGACCAGTTCGGGATCGCGATCACGGGGAGCGCGTCCGGTAGTACGGTGCGCGGCTTCACGGTCGAGAACGCCGGGGATACCGGCATCGTCGCGGTCCCGGGCACGGCGGCGGCGGCCCCGGCACCGACGGCGGCGCTGTCGCACATCACGATTGCCGACAACACGCTGCGCGGCAACGGCCTGAACCCGACGACCCCGGGCTGGGCCATCCACCTGTTATCCGCGTCCGACTCGACCGTCGCGGGCAACCGCGCGTCCGGCAACGGCGGCGGCATCTACCTCACCGACGAGGTCGGACCGAACCACAACAACCGCGTCATCGGCAACCGCGTCACCAACAACTCCCTGCAGTGCGGCATCATCCTCGCGGGGCACGTGGCAACGCTGAACGTGCCATCGCTGACGCCCAACGGCACGGGCGGCGTCTACAAGAACCTGGTCGCCCACAACGTCGTGATCGCCAACGGGACGACATCCCAGGGCGGCGGCATCCTCCTGGGCGGGGGCGCACCCCTCGCGGCGGTGTACAGCAACGTCATCACACACAACACGGCGATCGGCAACGGGCTTGCCGGGGTGGTCATCCACCAGCATGGCCCCGCCGACCTCAACAACAACGTGATTACGGGCAACCGGCTGTCGCACAACAACGTGGGCGGCGACCCGGACTACCCGGGCTTCACGATCAACTTCACCGTGAACATCCTGGTCGCATCGGGGCCGGCGATCTCCGGCGCTGGACCGATCACCGGCACGGTGATCACCCACAACCGGCTCAGCAACGCCCAGGTCGGCATCTGGACCCTCAACACGCAGGGAAACCAGAACACGATCGCCCACAACCGGTTCGCCGCGAGCATCACCACGCCGATCAGCGCAAACTGATCCGGCACGCGCGACGTCGGTACCGCGCCACCCCGTCCGGCGGGGTGGCGCACGACCGATGCCGGAGGTGGGAATCGAACCCACACGCCCCGAAAGGCCAGGGAGTTTAAGTCCCTTGCGTCTACCGTTCCGCCACTCCGGCCGGCGCCGTGGGGGCAGCGTAGTCGATCGGCTTCGGCGCCCTGCGGGCCCCGATCAGCGCCCGAAGGTCGCGGCCCCGGGCGTACGGTCGACCGAGTTGACCCGACGCTCCTCGATCAGTCGCGCCCACTGCTCGGGAAGGATCGGCCAGCGCCGCAGCACCTGGTCGTGACGCATATGACGGGTGTTCTCGCCCTTGGCGAAGATGAGGCGGCGCTCATCGCGCGGATCGTTGATCTCGCGGATGGCGGTGACCAGGCCGTCGATGGCCGTGAACTGCTCAAGGCCGGACTCGTCGTCGTCGGGGTTGGTGCCCATGCGCACGATCTTACGTCAGCGACCCGCAGGTAGCGATTCTCGGCACCGGCCCACCGACCGGTCCGATCAGCTGGTCGGCATGCCGGGCGACGCCGTCCAGCAGATCCCGCTCGGAGACGCGCAAGGCATCCCGGCCGGTCGCGCGCAGCGCGGCGGCGACGATCGCGGCTCCCGCGACGATCACCGGAGCCCGCGCCGGTTCGAGCCCCGGAATGAGGGCGCGCTCCCGCACCGGCAGGCCCGACATCCAGGACAGCATCTCCTCGACCCGCGTCCGCGTCAGCATGTGACCGTGGACGCGGCGCGGGTCGTAGATCCCGAGGTCGACGGCGGCGAGGGTCGTGACGGTTCCGGCCACGCCGATCAGCGGCGCGGGACCACCGATCCCTGCGACCGCGTCGACGAGGGCGGCGTCGGCGTCCTCACGCAGTCGGCGCAGCTGTTCGTCGTGCGGCGGATCGGCGGCCAGATACCGCTCGGTCGACCGGACGGCACCCAGTTGGAGGCTGACCGCGCGCGTCGGCCCGTCGGCGTCGCCGCGGACGAGCTCCGTGCTGCCCCCGCCGACGTCGAGCACGATCGCCTCGGCCTCGCCATCGGCGGCAAGGCGCGCGCCGGTGTACGCCAGGCGGGCCTCCACCGTCCCGGCGATGACGGTCAGCGGCAGCCCCAGGCGGCGCCCGATCACCTGGGCGACCGCGTGACGGTTGGGCGCGTCACGGACCGCGCTCGTCCCGATCGCCACACCACGCGCGACACCCGCCGCGCGCAACATCCCGCCGTAGGTCGCCGCGCACTCGTCCAGCCGCAACAGCGCGTCGGCAGCGATTGTGCCGTCCGCGTCGGCGCCGCGTCGCAGGCCGGTGACCGTCGTCAGCCGCGGGCCGGTCGGCCCGTCGGCCTCCTCACCGTCCCACAGGAACAGCCGTACCGAATTCGAGCCCACATCGACGATGGCAACCGGTGGTGCGCCGGGGCCGCTAGAGCCCGACAAACCACAGGGGGCGCCGGAGGATCCGCTGCGCGATCACGGTGTGACGCGCGAGCACGCCGATCGCCGCCGCCCGCCGCTGCAGGTCGGTGATGGCCTGCTGCAGCTCGGCCTGCCGCTCGGGAAGCGCGGCCAGCGCCTCGCTGACCCGGTTGACGTCCTCGGCCAGCGCCGCGCCGGACGCCGCCAGCGCGGTCGACGCCACCTTGACCTGCTTGTAGGCGTTCCAGCCGCGGACCGCGAGGACCGCAAGGGCGGCCACCACCGCCACCACGCCCACCAGGAACGCCAGCAGCACCGCGTTGTCGTTGGCCCATTGCACGGCAGCGAGTATCGCACGACCGACCCCCAGAGGTGTCCGGACAGCGAGGACTCCGCGCCGCCATCGGCTACCCTCGGGGTATCGACACGCCAACGCATTCCGATAGCGCGTCGTTGTCCGACGACGACGCGCGCCACCGCATCCGGCAGCTTGTGCTCTCGGGCGACAATCTGACCAAGGCCCGCCACGATCCGGTCTCGGTGGCGCGCGCCCGCGAGCGCCTGACCGACGCCCGTGCCCTGGCGTCCGCACGCGGGTTCGACGATCTGGTCGGAATCATCGATCTGCGCCTCGGCGATCTGACGCCCGGCGACGGCGCCCGGTGAGCGCTCCGGGACTGTTCGACCGCCGCCTGATCTTTGTCCTGGGCAAGGGCGGCGTCGGCAAGAGCGTGGTCGCGGCGACCCTCGGCACCGCATGGGCGCGGGCCGGCAAACGCGTCGTCATCGCCGAGGTCGCCGACCAGCACCGGCTCTCGGATCTGTTCGCCAACCGTGAGGAGACGCGCAATACACCCACCGAGCTCGCGCCGAACCTGTTCGGGTTCTCCGTCGATGTCGACAAGTCGACCGAGGACTACCTGGCCGCGCACATCCGCGTGCGGCCGCTGGTCGATCTGCTCGTGCGCAGCCGGACCTTCCACAACTTTGCTGCGGCCGCGCCCGGACTGCCGGAGCTCGTCACGCTCGGCAAGGTCTGGGAGTTGGCGATGGCCGTCGACGGCGGGCGCCCAGTCTGGGACAAGGTCATCGTCGACTGCCCCGCCACCGGGCACGGCATCGCGTTGCTGCAGACCGCGGGAAACGTGTCCGAGCTTGCGGCGCAAGGACCGGTCCGCGATCAGGCTCACCGGATCGAAGAGGTCGTCAAGCACCCTGCCGCCACGGGGATCGCCATCGTCGCCCGCCCCGAAGAGCTTCCGGTGACCGAGGCCATCGACGCCGCCGCAGCGCTGCGGGCCGACGGCTTCCCGGTCGCGGCCACGATCATGAACGGTATGACCCCCAGGCGCTTCTGGGCCGAGGACGCGTCGGTGCTGGGCCGAGTGCCCGGCGGCGATCCGACGATCACGGCCGCGGTCCGCAGCGCACTGCGCGCCGACCACCACGCCCGCATCGAACAGGCCCACCTCGACGAGCTCGCCGCGGGCACCGGTACCACGCCGATGGTGCTGCCGGACCTCGGCCCGGTGGTGATCGCCCAATCCGAACTGGCGCTACTGGCCGACGCCCTCGACGGGGCGCCGCGCAGTCTCCGACCGGTGGGGCACCCATGAGCTTGTCCGGCCTCGAGGGGCGGCGGGTCATCGTCTGCTGCGGATCCGGCGGGGTCGGCAAGACGACGATCTCGGCCGGCATCGCACTGGCCCTGGCGAATCGCGGCGCACGCGTCGCCGTGGTGACCATCGACCCGGCGCGTCGGCTGGCGGCCGCCCTGGGGCTGGCCGAGCTCGGCGACGATCCGCGCCAGGTCCCGATCGGCCCGACCGGCGGGTCCGGAGAGCTCTGGGCCCTGCAGCTCGACGCAAAGGCCACCTTCGATCGCCTGGTGTGCCGCCACGCCCCGACGCCTGAGGCCGCCGAGCGTATCCTCGCCAACCGGATCTACGCACACTTGTCCGGGGCGGTCGCGGGATCCCAGGAATACATGGCGGTCGAGCGCCTCAACGAGCTGACTGACGATCCACGCTTCGAGGTCGTCGTCCTCGATACGCCACCCGCCCAGAACGCGCTCGACTTCCTGGACGCGCCGACCCGGATCACGCACTTCATCGAGGGCAAGTCGCTTCGGATGCTGCTGTCCCCGGGGGCGGCCGCGGGAAACTTGGGCTGGAGGATGCTCCACGCCGGGTCCAGCACCGTGTTCTCGATCTTGGAGCGGGTCACCGGCGCGCAACTCCTCCGCGACCTCAGCGAGTTTCTGGGCGCCTTCGACGGGATGTACACCGGATTCTCCGAGCGGGCCGAACGGGTCCGCACGCTGTTGCACTCGCCGCGGGCCGCGTTTGTCGTGGTCTCCTCGGCCGACGACGAGCCCGTGCGCGAGGCGGTCATGCTGGTCGAGCGCCTCACCGCCGACGGCTATCCGCTCGGGCCCGCCGTCATGAACCGGATTCGCCCGCGGGCCGACCTCCCGCCTCCGCCACGCCACGCCCTGGTCGAAGCCCTCGCCGGTGCGGGGGCCACGCACGCCGACGACCTCGCGGACCGCACGCTGGCTCAACTGGCCGACGACGAGGCGCGCGCGCGACGTGACCATGATGCCTGTACGCGCTTGGCGCGCCTGCTGGGCGACCGGGAGCCGGTGCAGGTGCCCGACTTCGCCGACGAGCCGGTGGAGATCGCCGGCCTCGAACACGTCGCCGACGCCCTCGCCCGCTAGCCCGGGGCCGAGACCACCAGCTCGCGATATAGGGCGATGTGCCGACGGGCACACGCGGCCCAGCTGAGGTCGGCCACCACCGCCTTGGCACCTGAGACCACCCGCTCCCGGAGCGCGGCCTCGCGCACCGCACGGACGATGGCGATCGCCAGCGAGCCGGAGTCCCCGGCAACCGCCGTCAAACAGCTGTGGCCGTCGGTGAAGTGCTCGGCGAACACGGGCAGATCGCTCATGACGTTCGGGATGCCCGAGGCGGCCGCCTCGAGTGCGACCAGCCCGAAGCCCTCACGTGTCGACGGCGTCACCAGGACGTCGCTCGCCCGGTACAGCAGCGGCATGGCGGCGTTGTCGACGACCCCGAGTTCCAACACGTCGGCGTCGGCGAGCCCGGCGGGCGTGTCGGTGATCCGGACGCCGAGACGTGAGGCGTCGTCGGTCCAGTCGGCATGAAACTCGGGCCGGTCGCCGACACCCGCGACCACCAGAAGGGCGTCCGGACCCAGGCGCGCCCGCGCCCGCGCAAAGGCCTCCAACAGGACCCGGGAGCCCTTGCGCGGCTGCACGCCGCCCATTGCCAGGATGACGGGGCGGTTACCCCATCCGAACGCGGCCCCGGCCGCGGACCGGTCCTCGACGACCCCGGCGAACCGTGCGATGTCCACCCCGTGGGGCACGACGTGGGGGGTGACGTTGAACTCCCGCGCGACCCGGTCGGCCCACCATCGGGACGCGCACACGACCGCGTCGGCCCACTGCAGCGATTCCTGGACCCGCTGCTCGGCCTCGAACTCGGATGTCACTTCGAGGTGATGGACCGACACGACGACCGAGCGGACCTGGCCCGTCGCGCGCAACCGAAACAGGGTCCGGGCCGCAACCGGGTCCTCGGCGTGCCCGATGTCGATTACCCCGTCGGCCGACCCGGCAACCGCTTCGGCCAACTGCACTGGATCCCCGTGCCCCTCGTCGTCGACTGCCGTAAGGCGGACCACGTGCGTGTCGTGGTCGACGCGCCCGCCGACGGCGTCCGCCACGGCGATCCGACGGGCCGTGATTCCGGCAGCGGTCAGGGCCTCGGTGAGTTTGGCGGCGTGAATGAGCGCGCCCACCGGGCGCGTCATCCCGGAGACGACTGACACCCTCACAGCGCGCGCCCGCC
>JADGPG010000107.1 GCA_017882545.1 Thermoleophilia bacterium | reverse complement strand
TTGACGGGCGGCGTCGAGTCCGGTGGAGACGCTGCCCGACGAGTCGGCGCCGCGAGTCCTAGCCCAATGGCTCCGCGTTCGACGGGTCGGCCAGGATCGCGTCGGTCTGCGACGCGCGGTACGCGGCCAGCCGGGCGGCCAGCGCCGGGTCGGAGAGGGCCAGGATGGAGACCGCCAGCAGGGCCGCGTTCTCCGCGCTGCCGATCCCAACGGTCGCGACGGGGATCCCGCGCGGCATCTGCACGATCGAGAGGAGCGAGTCCAGGCCGCCGAGGTTGGGCGTCGGGATCGGCACCCCGATCACCGGCAGCATCGTCTTGGCGGCGATGACCCCCGCGAGGTGCGCCGCCCCGCCGGCGGCCGCGATGATGACGCGGATGCCGCGCCCGGCTGCGGTCTCGGCGTAGCGGGCCACGAGATCCGGCGCCCTGTGTGCGGACGCGACCCGAAGCTCGCACGGCACGCCGAACTCGTTCAGCAGGGCCTGCGCCTTCTCGAGGATCGGGAAGTCCGAACGGCTGCCGCAGACGATCCCGACCACCGGCGCCGTGTCGCCCATCTCGCCAATCCTCCAGAGCGGCGTCTCGCGCCCATGCTTCGCCCTCACGGGAACACCCGGCGCCCGGACGTCGTGGGCAAGTGTAGGTGAGTCGCCCGCCAGGGAACGGTCGGTCGCCCGCCGGGGAACGGTCAGTCGGTCGCCGGGGAACGGTCGGTCGCCCGGTGGCTCTCCGGGTGTGTGACGGGACGATCCAGCCGCGTGGGGGCCTCTTCGTCGCTCCGCATGGTCGCCCAGGTGATGCGTGGATCAGCGTCCTGCCATCGCCACCAGGCATCGACGTGCCTGCACTGCGATGCCGTCAACGAGCGCTGCGACGACCGATGAGTCGAACGCGGTGATCATCGGGTCGTGCGCCGCATCCGCGATCGCGTCAGGCAGGGTCCTGCACAGCTCGATCGCGCGCGCCCGCATCGCGCCGGCGGGCAAGCGCAACTGGCTGCCCGCGCGGTTCCAGTGGTCGAGGACCGGGAAGATGCCAGCCTCGCCTCCCAAGGTCATCGCCATCTTCACGTGGCGTTCGCGGCCCGGCTCGTGATAGGGCAGCCACGAACTCACGTCGTAGAGCGGGGCAAGCTCGGCACGGCCACCGCGGTGGAGCAACGAGTAGTTCTTGGCGTGAGCGTCGGTGCCAACGATGATCCAGTTGAGCGCGAGCGCCTCCGCGAAGCGGCGTGTCGAGGGTTCGGCGTCCTCGAACCGCATCGTGGCGCGAAACAGCTCAACGATCTCCTTCGGCGATGGGCCACCATCGATCTGATACTTCATGGTGGGCGGAAGACCCATCGCCTGACAGAGGTCCTCCTGATGAATCCTGTTCAGGCTGCCGTCGATCCACTCGCGGTCGTAGCGCTCGACGACGAGTGCTGTCTCGCCGGCAAAGGTGCGGATTGTTGTCGTGGCCGCACGCACACCGACGGCGTGGGCCGCCGCAAGGCACAAGTGCTCATTGAGGTCCTGGCCGTCCATGACCGCTGCGGGCTTGAGGATGTGGGTTGTTGCGGCGGTGCCCGACGGCCGCCCCCACTGATCCTTCTCCTGGCGTAGGGCGATCTTCCTTTGCATGCCTGCGAGGCTGAACCGCCCCGCATTCTCGGGGCCAAGGGTGACAACACCGCGCGCTTGAACCTCACGCAGCAGGGCGGCGACAGTCTGGTCGTCGAGCCATTCGACGTGTCCGCCACGCGCAAGGTGCTTGTCCACGCCCGGCTCGGGCACGAAGGTGAATGCCCCGGCGGTGTCTTCGCCGATCGGCGAGCCGAGGAGGAAGAAGGGCGAGGTGGAGCGGACGCCGAAAGTCGTCGCAATCTGCGTGCGGACCTTGTCGTCGTCAGGCAGCAGGCCCCACAGGAAGTTCGTGACGACGGGGCGCGCTGCGGTGTCGGTATGAGACGTTTCGGCAACGGGGAGGGTGACCGAGAGCGGCGTGGCGTCACTGCTCGCCGCGTAGGCGTCGTCGTACGTGAGCCGGAGGCGGTTGCGGTCGAGCCTGGTGATCCGCCCTGCGATCGTGCCGTTGGCGATCATGACGAGGTCGGCGTCGGTGGGCGGCATCCTAATGCGCGTCCGGTTCGGGGGCGCGATCCGGGAGCGTGGCCTCAAGGTCGATCTCGAGCACGTTGAGCACGCGCAGAACGAGGCCGATCTCGGCGGTCGACTTGCCCGTCTCGAATCTGCCCACCCAGCGGCGCGACACTCCGATCCGCTGTGCGAGGTCCTCCTGCGTCCAGGAGCGAGCCATGCGCTCGCTCCTGACGACGGCGGTGAGTGCCGCGAGCGTATTGACGTGTCTCGTGCGCATCATGATCCCCGGTGGTGTGATCGCCAGGTTCGGATCGCAGGAATGGGATCGAACGGTCCCATGGGCAGAATGGGATCGAACGGTCCCATTGTCAAGATGAGATCGAACGGTCCCACCGCCATCCTCACGCTCCGCCGACGACGACCAGTCAGCAGGGACCGGACGGCAGGTCGGCCCGCGCGGCAGGTTCGCGGCCCCGATTCCCGCCTCCCGCGCTGTTATCCTCGCCCCATGCTGCACGGCGGACCCGGCCCCTACGGCGTGGCGGCGCCGCGGATCCTCATCGTGGACGACGACCCGAACCTGCTGGTGATCCTCGCCGAGCAGCTCAAGGGCGACGGCTACGAGGTCCAGAC
>JADGPG010000106.1 GCA_017882545.1 Thermoleophilia bacterium | reverse complement strand
TGCTGTCCTCGCTGGAGGGCGCGGCGGTGACGTCGGTGCGGATCGAGGGCGTGCAGCACGAGTTCACCGCGGTGCCGGGCGTCCGCGAGGACGTCACGGACATCATCTTGGCGCTGCGTGGGCTGGTCTGCCGGCTTCACGGCGAGGTCGCCGAGATTGAGGTCGAGCTGTCCAAGTCAACGGCCGGTGCGGTGACCGCCGGTGACATCAGCTGCCCCGCCGACCTGGAGATTCTGAACCCGGATCTCGAGATCGCGAACCTGTCGGCGAATGCCAAGCTCGAAATGGTCCTCACGATCTCCCGCGGCCGCGGCTATGTCCTGGCCGAGGGGAACAAGGGCCCGAATACCGTCATCGGTGTGATTCCGGTCGACTCGAACTTCTCTCCGGTGCGTCGCGTCCGCTACGAGGTCGGCTCGGCCCGCGTTGGTCAGCGCACCGACTACGACAAGCTGATCCTCGAGGTCGAGACCGACGGCAGCATTGACCCGCGCGCCGCCGTCGCCGAAGCCGCCGAGACCCTGATCCACCGTCTGGCGCTGTTTGCCGACCCGGATGTCGTCAAGACGCTCGGCCAGCCCGAGCCCGAGGAGGAACGCCCTGGTGGCAACCTCCACGACATCATGATCGAAGAGCTCGAACTTGGTGTCCGGTCCTACAACTGCCTCAAGCGCGTGGGCGTCGAGACCATCGGCGACCTCGTGTCGAAGACCGAGGACGAGTTGTCGGCCATCCCGAACTTCGGTAAGAAGTCGATCGAAGAAGTCAAGGAAAACCTCGCAGCGCATGGCCTGAGCCTGCGCGCCGAGTAGCACCCGCCGTTCACAAGGAGACGTACCGTGCGCCATCAGCGCTCAGGCCCCAAGCTCAACCGCTCCAGCTCCCACCGCAAGTCGATGGGCGCGAATCTCGCAACGGCGCTGCTGACGCACGGGCGTATCCAGACGACGGCCCCCAAGGCGCGGCTCGCCCGTAGCGTCGCCGAGAAGGCGATCACCCTCGGCAAGCAGGACACGCTGCACGCCCGCCGCCAGGCCATCGCCCTGTTGCGCAACAAGGACGTCACGTACCGCCTGTTCAACGAGATCGCTCCGGCGTTCCAGGACGTCAACGGCGGTTACACCCGCATTCTCAAGCTCGGCCCGCGCCAGGGTGACGCCGCCGAGATCGTGCTGCTCGAGCTGACGCGCGAGCCGGCGAACACCACCGCCGCCTAGGACTGTGGGTCCCCGGCGCTGCGTCGGGGTGGATTGGAGTGGGGCGGCCGACCCTCGGGCGGCCGCCCGCGCCATGTGGCTTGCGGTCGCAGAAGGCGGCCGCCTGGTCGCGCTCGAGACCGGCCGTGACCGCGCCCAAACCTCGGCCCGCCTGGCCGAGCTGGTGTTCGAGGAACCCGACACTGCCATCGGCCTCGACTTCTGTTTCTCCGCCCCGGCCTGGTTCTTGGAGGCCCATGGGATGCGCTCCGCGGGCGAGCTGTGGCGGTGGGCCGCACGCCAGGCGGAACGGAACCCCCGCTTCGTGCGGGAACTGCCGGAGCCGTTCTGGGGCCCATCGGTGCGCGCGCGGCCCGCTGCGGCGGGTGTCCCACTGCGCCGGACCGAACGGCAACTCGGGGTTCCCGGTGCGCATCCGAGTTCGTTCTTCAAGGTGAGCGGCCCGGGAAGCGTGGGCGCGCAGGCACTCTTGGGTATGCCCGAGCTCCTGACCCTGTGCGACTGCGGGATCGCGGTCTGGCCGTTCGATGTGCCGCGGCTGCCGGTCGCCGTCGAGGTGTTCCCGCGGGCGCTCGCGCATCTGCTGGCGCCGGACGCGGCCCGACGGACGGGCGCGGACGCCCGCGCCGTCGTGGTCGCCCGCCATGCCGACGCGTTCGGGGACCTTGCGGGCGTCGCGGAAGGCAATCAGGACGCCTTCGACGCCGCCGTCTCCGCGCTGGCGCTGGATGGTGCCCGGGACCTGATCGGACAGCTGGCGCGGACGCGCGCCGACCAGGATCTGCGCGAAGGGGCGATCCTCATTCCGGAGCTCGACTAGATGCGGATCATTCGACTCGACGTCGAGTACGACGGCACCCACTTTTCGGGGTGGGCGGAGCAGCCGGAGCGTCGGACCTGCGAGGGGGAGCTGCGCCGCGCCCTGGGGCTGGTATTGCGCGTGCCCGTCGATCTGTGTGTCGCGGGGCGCACCGACGCCGGCGTGCACGCGTCCGGCCAGGTGGCCTCGTTCGCGGTCGACTCCGGCGTCGACCTGCGACGTGTCGCCAAGAGCCTGGCGGGGGTCCTGCCACAGGACATCGCCGTCCGGGCGATCAGCGACGCGCCACCGGGCTTCGACGCCCGCCGGAGCGCGCTCTCGCGCAGCTACGCGTACCGGGTGCTGGCGGGCCCTCGCTCGCCGCTGCGCCGTGCGCGGGTGCTCCACCACCCCCAGCCACTCGACCTTGCCGCGATGAACCGGGCGGCCAGTGCCTGCGTCGGCAAGCACGACTTCACCGCGTTTACCCCGACGAAGACCGACCACGTCTTCTTCAACCGGACGGTGTTCCGGTGCCGCTGGGAGCAACGCGGGGATGAGCTCGTGTTCGGGGTTGAGGCCGATGCGTTCCTGCGCAACATGGTCCGCATCCTGGTTGGAACCATGCTCGAGATCGGGCGCGGGAGTCGATCCGTCGACGACATCGCCCAGCTGGTGCGGGGCGCGCCGCGGTCGGCGGCGGGGCGTACGGCTCCGGCGCATCCGCTGGTGCTCGTCGGGGTGCGCTATCCCGGGGCGGCGACCGCCGGCCCTATACTCGGTGGTGCCGAATGACGCACATCCTGGTCACCAACGACGATGGCGTCTTCTCGCCTGGCCTGCTGGCCCTCAAACGCGCCCTCGAGCGGATCGGCGAGGTCAGCGTAATCGCTCCCGACCGCAATCGCAGCGCGATCGGACGCGGCATCACGGTCCACACGTCGCTGCATGTCGAGCAGGTCGAGCTCGAGGACGGCAGCGTCGCGTATGCGACCGACGGAACGCCGGTGGACTGCGTCCGGTTTGCGGTGCTCGGCCTGGTCGGCGCGGTGCCGGACGTGGTGGTGAGCGGCATCAACATGGGCGTCAACCTCGGCGACGACGTGACCTACTCGGGAACGGTCGCGGCCGCGCTCGAGGGCGTCCTGCTCGGCTGGCCCGCCATTGCGGTGTCCCAGCAGCACAGCGGCCCGCCCGACGAGCGGTGGGAGGCCCGGAACTACGACTTCTCCGCGGTGTGCGACTTCGTCCCGCGCCTGTTTCCGCTGATCAAGGCGCATAAATTTCCGCGCCAGGTGCTGCTGAACATCAACGCCCCGGCCCGTCCCGCCACCACGCCGTCGCGCGTCCGCGTCACTCGGCTCGGCCGGCGCATCTACAAGGATGAACTGGTCCTCGAGGGCACCGACGGTCCGCGCCGGAGGTATGCGATCTACGGCGTGCCGCCCGGCTATCACCGTGAGGACGGGACCGACTTTGCGGCGATCGACGACGGTGAGATTTCGGTATCGCCGCTACATTTCGAACTGACCGACGAACAGGGGATGGACGCCTTGCGTACGCTGCTCGCCGACTCCGGGCTCGGGCCTCGCGAGGAGCCGGCGTGAGCCGCGGCTTCGACCCGATTCTGTTCGACCTCGACGGCACGGTCGTCGATACCGTCGTCCTCATCAGGGAGTCACATCGCTACGCGGTGCGGGCCGTGCTCGGCCAGGAGCTCTCGGACGAGCGTCTGGTGGCAAATGTCGGGAAGCCGCTGCTGGAACAGATGCACGCGTTCTCGCCCGCGCACGCCGACGAGCTATACCGCGTATACCGGGAGTGGAACCACGCCCACACCGCCGAGTTGATCGCATCCTACGACGGGATCGGCGGCTTGCTGGACACCTTGACCCGTGATGGGCGCCAGCTCGGGCTGGTCACCTCAAAGTCGCGCGACGCCGTCGACCTCGCATTCCGGAGTCTCGACGTCGGGCGGTACTTCGACATCGTCGTCACTGCGGACGATTCCGAGCGGCACAAGCCCGATCCGGAACCGCTGCGGCTTGCGCTCGAGCGCCTCGGACGCGGCGTCGACGGTGCCTGCTACATCGGCGACTCGCCGTTCGATATCCAGGCCGGCAAGCGCTCGGGGATGGTCACCGTCGCCGTCACGTGGGGATTCTTCGGGCACGACGACCTCGCCGCGGTGCAGCCGGACATCACGTGCGACACGGTCGCCGACCTCGGCCGGGTGCTGCTCGGGGCGCCATGACCGTCCCGCCGGACCGCATCGAGGAGCTGCGCACGCTGATCACCCAGGCCAGCGTGGACTATTACGTCCACGATCGGCCGACCGTCGACGACGTCGTCTACGACGGTTGGGTGCGCGAACTCGAGGCCCTCGAGGCCGAGCACCCCGAGCTCGTCACGCCAGATTCGCCGACCCAACGGGTCGGGGCGCCCGTGGCGACGCAGTTCTCGCCGGTCATTCACCGCGAGGCGATGCTCAGCCTTGCCAATGCCCGCGGCGCCGAGGAGCTGGTGGAGTGGCACCGGCGCCTGCGTGACGCCCTCCGGACGGCCGGGCACGACGAGGCACCGGACCGGTTCGTCGTTGAGCCGAAGATCGACGGGCTTGCCATCTCGCTGACCTACGAACAGGGTCGGTTCGTCCGCGGCGCGACGCGCGGCGATGGCACGGTCGGCGAGGATGTCACGCAGAACCTCCGCACGATCGGGGTGATCCCGGCACGGCTGGCGCTGGACGATCCCCCGCCGGTCGTCGAGATCCGCGGCGAGGTGTACCTGCCGCTGGCCGCGTTCGCGGACTTCAACGCCTCGCGTGCGGCGGCGGGCCTTGCGACCTTCGCCAACCCGCGCAACGCCGCCGCCGGCAGCCTGCGTCAGATCGATCCCCGCGTCACCGCAGAGCGTCCGCTGTCGATGTGGGCCTACGGGGTCGGTGGTGCCGACGGACTCGCGCCGGAGACCCAGCTCGAGCTGCTGGACTGGCTGCGCACCGCGGGTCTGCCGGTCAATGGCGACATTGCCTTGTGCACCGGTATCGAGGAGGCAGCCGCCGCGTGTGCGCGGTGGGAGGAGCGCCGCGCCGAGCTCGATTTCGACATCGACGGCGCCGTCGTCAAGCTCAACGATCTCGCCGCCCAGACGGCGGCCGGGGCGGTGGCCCGCGCCCCCCGCTGGGCGGTCGCGTACAAATTCGCCCCGACCACCGCGACGACATATCTGCGCGAGATTCGCGTCAACGTCGGTCGCACCGGTGCACTCATTCCCTTTGCCGTGATGGATCCGGTCGATGTCGGCGGCGTGACCGTCAGCCGCGCGACGCTGCACAACCATGAGGACATCGCCCGCAAGGATCTGCGCGTCGGCGACCGGGTGGTGATCCAGCGGGCGGGGGATGTCATTCCCCAGGTGGTGGCCCCGCTGACCCAGGACCGCGATGGGAGCGAGGTCCCGTTTGCGATGCCGGAGCGGTGTCCGGTGTGCGGCACCCCCGTCGTGCAGCCTGACGGCGAGGTGCAAATGCGCTGCCCGAACCGCTCGTGCCCCGAGCAGATCGTCCAATCGATCGAGCACTTCGCCTCGCGCGGTGCGATGGATATCGAGGGGTTGGGGGCCAAGACGGTCGTCCGCCTGTTCGAGGTGGGGCTCGTCCGCGACGTCGCCGATATCTACGGGCTGGCCGCTCGGCGCGACGAACTGCTGGCGCTCGAAGGGTTCAAGGAGACGTCGGTCAACAACTTGCTCGAGGCGATCCGGGCGTCCGCGGCGCAGCCCTGGTCCCGGGTGCTCTACGCGGTCGGGATCCGGCACGTGGGCGAGGTCACGGCGCAGGCGCTCGCGGATGTGGTGCCCTCCCTTGAGGAGCTGCTCGAGGCCGGCCCCGAGCAGCTGGCGGATGCGGACGGGGTCGGCCCGGTTGTGGCGGCGTCGGTGCGTGAGTATCTCGGCTCGGAGGCGAACCTGCGTACGCTGGAACGCCTGCGCCAGGCCGGGTTGCACATGCGACATGAGGGCCCGCCCCGGCCCGCCGGCGGTCCGCTGGCCGGGTGCAGCGTCGTCGTGACCGGCGCGCTTGAGGGAATGACCCGTGACGAGGCACGGCAGGCGGTCGTCCACGCGGGGGGGACGGCGACCGACAGTGTGTCCAAGAACACGACCTTCGTCGTCGCCGGACCCGGTGCCGGGTCCAAACTCGCCAAGGCACACAAGCTCGGCATCCCGGTCGTCGACCGGGATGGCTTTGGCGCGATTCTCGCCGGGACGCGTCCTGTGCCGGAGCCCGCGGACGCCTGAGCCGGGGTGGAGCGGGACCGGTGCACCCGGCCGGTGGCCGGGTGCGAGCCCGCCAACGGTCGGGTCTAGCCCGGTGCGAGCACCGCGTCGTCGAGGTCCTGGACGCCGTCCGGAAGCCGGTGCCCGGCCGCCATCATCGTCTGGACGAACAGTGTCTTGTCGATGCGCCCGTGGAAGACGGGCACGCTCTCCTGAGCGCAGAGCTTGATCAGCGTCTTGCGCGAGATGCCGAGTGCCTCGGACAGCTCGTCGGGGGTGAGGTGATTGGCCATTGAACCTCCTCGATATGTGGGCGACCCGTCAGGACCCATGGCGGTCGCCGCGAGTGGCGGCATCGCTGCGGATCGTCGGCGCGGTCGCTGGGGCACGTCATGCGCCCACTGTCGCCCGGATGGATCGAGCAAACATGTACCGAGGGTAGCGCCGACCCCTGACGGCCTCCATACCCCGAACCGTCAAACTGTGCGGTCCGTGCGACCAGATCGCGGGGCACCCGGCCCTGGCCGAACGGCTAGCCGGGTGTCCGAATGGCGGCGACCGCAGGGGCCCGTTCCCGGCCGATCGCCCGCAGCGCCGTCGGGCGGACCTTGGGCCACACGATCATCCATACCTGGACGAGCACGAAGCCGGCGGCGATGACCAGGGCCCCGACGAGGCTGTCGGAGATGTAGTGGTTCGCGGTGCCGGTTATGGTGACGAAGACCAGGGTGGGGTAGCCGAGCGCCAGGATCCGCAGCGCCCAGTGGCGCACCAGGAACGCGCCAACGACGCCGATCATGAACGCGTATCCGAAGTGCATCGATGGCATGGCCGCATCGGCGTTGAACCACCGCGAGAAGACGCCTGCGTGCAGGTTGATCTTCGAGACCCCGGCGAGCGTGTCGACGAATCCCATCTCGGTAAGCAGTCGCGGCGGCGCGACCGGATACACGATGTAGATGATGAGAGCGATGCCGTTTGCGGCCAGGAACGCGTTCCGGATATATGGGTAGAACGATCGGCGGTATCGGTACAGCCATATGAAAAACAGGGGCGTCACGATCCAGTGACCCAGCATGTAGAACTCGTTGAGCGCCTTGGTGATGTCCAGGTGCGTCAGCAGCAACTGCTGGATCGACAGCTCCACGAACAGGCCCGAGCTCTTTTCCCAGTGGACGATCCCGGTCGCGTTGGTAACCGCGAGCGAGGCGTTTCCGATCACCAGTGCACGGCTGCCCTCGTACGCCAGGAGCGCGATCGCGAAGATCAGCCACTCGCGCAGCCACGGGCGGCGCCTGAGCGTGCGCCGAAACCCGCCGGGCTGGCGCGACGTCGTGGTGGTTGCCACCGGAAGGGATGTTGTGGACTCGGTCGACACGCCCAGTAACTGCTCGGAGGAAAGCATTCAGGGAACGGTACTACCATCGGTTACTGACGGGCAACCCGCAGGTTCGTGGATCAACCAGCAACCCCGGGACCGTCTGCCTAGAACCTTGGCGGCCGGATCGGCTAGCATCCCGGGGCGGTTTGGCGGGGTGTGGCGCAGCTTGGTAGCGCGCTCCGTTCGGGACGGAGAGGTCCCCGGTTCAAATCCGGGCACCCCGACTCCAGTCGCCCTGTGGCGACACGCCAACCACGCGGGCCTGCCGGCAACGCCGGTGGGCCCGTTGTATCAGACGGTGATGACCCCTTCGACCTCGGGGATCTGCCGCCGGAGTTCGGCCTCGATACCGAGGGAGAGCGTCGCCGTGGACATCGGGCAGCCGCCGCATGCACCATGCATCTCGATGTGGACGAACCCTTCCTCATCGAACTCCACGAGCTCGACGTCACCGCCGTCGGCGTGGAGTGCCGGACGAATGGTGTCGAGGACATCCTCGATCTGCGCGAGAATCTGCGTCGACATGAACATCCCTTCGCTTGTGACCGAACATCGTGGATCGTAGCGCCGCGCGGGTGGTTCGTGCCGCGGTTGTCCAAATGACCAGTGGCGCCGACCCGGCGGCCAATCGCCGAACCGCCGAGCGCCTCATCCGCCGGGCCGCATCGGCAGGGGCCAAATTGGTCCTCCTGCCGGAGACCTGGAACCTCATGGCCGGACCTGCGGGGGTCGCCGCCGGAGCGGAGCCGCTCGACGGACCGTCACTCGGACTCGTCGCCGGCCTTGCGGCCGAGCTCGGGATCGGAATCGTGGCGGGCAGCATCGGCGAGCGCGTCGGTGACGGGCAGCGCGTGTGCAACACCGCGGTCGTGTTCGGCCCGGACGGGGCGGTCGCCGGGACCTATCGCAAGCTGCACCTGTTCGACGTCGAGGTCGGCGGTCGCACGTACCGGGAGTCCGCAACCGTGGCGCCGGGCGATGCCGTGTGCGTGGCCGATGTCGGGCCGCTGCGGCTCGGGATGTCGATCTGTTACGACGTCCGGTTCCCGGAGCTGTACCGGCGCCTGGTCGACCTCGGCGCGACCGCGGTGGTGATCCCGTCCGCCTTCACCGCGCGGACCGGCCGCGACCACTGGGAGGTCCTTGTCCGGGCCCGCGCGATCGAGGACCAGGTGTTCGTGCTGGCGGCGGGTCAGGTCGGCCGCCACCCCGACGGGAGCGAATCGTACGGCCACAGCATGATCGTCGATCCGTGGGGGGTGGTCCTGGCCCGGGTCGATGCGGGCGTGGGAATCGCGGTGGCCGATCTGGATCTCGACCGGCTCGCCGACATCCGGACCCAGCTTCCCGCGCTCGCCCACCGGCGGCGCGTGCTCGGGGACGACAGTGGCAGGGGCCCGACCCCCTAGGAGAGATCGAGCTCCGGTGCGGCGGCCTGCCAGACGAGCTGCCCGCCGATCAGTGTCGCCCGGGGGCGCAGGCCGCCATCGACGATCACCAGATCCGCCGGTGCGCCTGGGGCCAGCGGGCGCCCTGCGCCGAGGAGTCGCCGGGGCGCGATCGACACCGCCCCCAGCGCCGCCGCCGCTGACCTTCCCACGGCAACAAGCCGCGCCGCCGCCGCATCCAGCCCCGCGGCGCTGCCCGCCAGCCGCCCGGAGCGGTCGTGGACGGCCGTGCCGTCGCTCGCGACCCAGCGACCCGCCAGCCGCCACGTCCCCGGACCGGCGGCCGCGGCCGCGACGGCGTCGCTGACGGCCACCAGCCGGGGGCCTGCTGCGATCGCCAGCATTCCCAACATCGTGGGGTCGAGGTGGACCCCGTCACCGATCACCCCGATGAAGGTCTCCGGGGCGCCCAGGAATGCGCCGACGGGACCCGGCTGGCGGGCACTCATCCCGGGCATCGCGTTGAGGGCGTGGGTCAACATCCGGGCCCCGGCGGCGATGGCCGCGCGGCAGGTCGCAGCGTCTGCGTC
>JADGPG010000016.1 GCA_017882545.1 Thermoleophilia bacterium | reverse complement strand
CCCGCCTCTTGGGTCGATCGCCCAGATGTCGACCGTGCGGTCCCGGATCGCCGGGGCCAGGCGGCGTACAAGCGACCAGACGACCGATCCCTTTCCACTGCCGGTCGCCCCGGCGATAAGGATGTGCGACCCCAAAATGCGCACCTGCCACGGCCACCCGTCCTCGCGCAGCCCGATCTCAAGGCCCTCCAGGTCGGGGTTTGCCATCAAGGGAGCTGGCTCGACAATCGCCTCGAGCACGTCGGAAAACTGCAGATCGACCTGGACCACACCGGGCCCCAGGGTGCGCACCCGGCAGTGGCGTGCTCGGTAGGCGTGGGCCAGTTGATAGGTCGCGGCATCAACGTCGTCTGGGGTCTGACCGACGACGAGCCCGAGGATCAGGTGATCAGTGTCGTGGCCCGAGACGACATTCACGAGGCGCGGGACGGCGGCGTGTCCGTCGAGCTGCTTGGCAAGGCCCACGAGGCGCATGCGCACACGCCAGCTAAGCTCGTAGCGGAAGACCCGGCGCCAATGGGACCGGCACCTGCGGCCGAGGATCCGCTCGAAGCTCTCCGCGCCCGCCACACGCCAGGCCCAGAGAACGCTCGCAGCAAATGCGGCGAGTAGCAGCACCGGGGTGAATCCGACAAGCAGCGCGACCCAGTAGGCGAGCATGACCAGAACGAGCGTGCGCGGATGGCGCACGAGCCACCAACCGGCACGGAACATCGTGCGCAGGGTCCACGTCATGATCCAATGGAACGTCTCAAAGGACATGGACTGGACTCCGCGTCGAGCGCAGCGCGCTCGCGGTGGCGTGGGTGTCGTTAGCGATCACGATGCAAGTCCAAGTCACCGGTCGCCTATGCCGCTGCCTTCTGCGGAGCCACCGCAGGCGCGATGGTCTCTGCACGGAAGGCGATGCCGCTGCGACCGTCGCGGCTCCAGGGGGCAGCGATGAGCCCGGTGACCTTGATCTGCCGGCCAACAGCCACCCCGCGGGGCTGACCGGAGATCTTGACCGGCCAGATTTGGGGGGCCTCGGCGCCGAAGGCCGCGACGTCGACCCCGTAGACCGGTTCGCCGTTCGCGTCGGCTCGAGGTTGGCGGGTCTCGAAGTCGATGACCGGCTCTCCTCGCCCGGTCAGAACGGTGAGGTTTGAGGTGTCGATCGGAAGGTGCATGGGTGTACTCCCTTGGAGGGTTCGGGCGTGCTGGAGCGATTGGCCGCCGTCCTTGGAGGCGGCCGCCGTTTACGTGTTGAGAGACGCGCCGCCCAGGCACCAAGGACACGCTTGCATCCAGCCGGAGACCCAAGCGGCAGACGTCACCTGGCGTGCGAGCGCTTCACGTGTGAGATGGGCGCGGCCTGACCCGGGAGGGGCCCGGTACCTCGCAAATTTTTGCTCGCAACGAGATTTCGGGACCGAGATAGTCAGAGCCTCGTCCGGGAACCGTCGCACCCCTGCATCTCGCGCCAGTGGTCCTTCTCCCTGGTGCGGGCGACCCAAGCCCGACATCCATGGACCCACGCGACGAAAAGCCAGATAACCGGCGACTGCCACCGAGCGGCTCGATCGCGTATCCGCGGCAGAGGCCGAGGGCGGCCGAATCGACGTCCGCCGCCGATCCTCTCATGGTGGCTTCCCTCACATTGGCCGCGGTAACCAGACCGTCCGCCGAGACATCGCGTTGAGGCTATTGACCGTCGCCGAGCTCGCACACGAACTGCGCTTTTCGACCAAGACCGCGCGGCGGCGAATACACGCCGGGGAGATTCGGGCAGTCCGCGAAGGCGGGCGGTGCTTGGTCAGCGAGCCCGAGCTTCGCCGCTAGGTCGGCAGCCTACGAACTGAGGACGATTCCACGGCGACCCGCCACGCAGCGCACGGTCGAATCCTTCCGCCCGGCGCGCGCCTGTGGGATTGAGCTTGCCCGCCGGACGACTGACACTGTCGGGACGTGCCAACCCGACCTAACGTCACGGACATGACGGTCCGCTACCCCGGCATCGACCAGCGCCTCCGACACGGACGCGTCGTGTGGCGTGCCCAGGTGCCCCGTGGCAGCACGGCCTTCGTCGCCGAGTTCACGACGGTCGAGGCGGCCCTGGCATGGCGGGCAGCCGTGCTTGGTGCGCTTGATGGACGGAATGATCTTCCGGTCGAACCGACACGCCGTGCGTCTCGCCCTCGTGTGCCTGACAAGCCGGCCACGATTGAGCACCTTTGCCGGGCTCTGATTTGAGGAATGGCCGCAGGGACGGTGCGCACCCGCGACGGCCGGCTCTTCAAACCCGGCGTTCTGGCCAAGTACGAATCCATGCTTCGACTTCATGTGGTACCGAACCTCGGCGCAGTGCCCGCGGACGCTCTCACGTGGGCCGAGGTCCAGGCCTTTCTCGAACGTCTCGCGCACGAAACAAGCGCCGAGACCGCCCGTAAGGCTGTCTGGGCATTGAGCACCGCGTACCGGGTGGCCGAGCGCGACGGGCTTGTCGTACGCCAATCCGTGCCGGGACGTGCGCGTGCCGCGCGACGGTCGGGCCGAGCGGGCGATCCGGGTACTTACGCCTACGGAGACCGACGCGCTTCTCGCCGAGGCGGAGGCAGACGTCGCATCGAGGGCTCGCTCGATCATGGGTCCCCTGGTCGGCCTCGGACTCGCGACCGGTTTGCGCCTTGGCGAGCTGCTGGGATTGGCGTGGGGCGCCGAGGGCCTCGATATCACTGCGGGCGTGGTCCGGGTGCGGCGATCGCTAGATCGCACTCGGGGGCCTGCAGGACGGTTCGCGATCGTCGCCCCGAAGTCTGCGGCGGGCGTTCGTGACGTACCCCTCGGCCCCTCCGAGCTCGCGAGAGTGCGCCGTCACCGGCTGGCGACCGGACGTCCGCGTGCAGGCGAGCTGGTCTTCGCCGACGAGCGCGGGCTGCCACTCGATGCGAACGGCCTCCCCCGATACGGCTGGCATCGAATCCGTCGGGTCGCCGATGAACCGTTGCATCGATTCCGCGATCTTCGACACGCCTGGGCCGTGTACTCGCTAAGAGCGGGCCTCCGTCCGGAGGCGGTGGCGCAGTTGGGCGGCTGGTCCGATGTGGCCATGGTCACCCGCCGGTACGGCAGGCATCCCTTGCCCGACGAAGTTGCGGACGCCGGCGCTCTTCTCGAGGCATGGCGTGGCGGATGGGGCCGGGGCGGCTAGGCCCATCCGGGACCAATCTGGGACCAATCGGGTCCATGTTGGCCCAAGTTGTCTCCATTCGGCCACGCACGCTGATGACCTGAAACGGCCAAGGACAAGCCGTTTTCTAGCTTGTCCTCAGAGTGGAGGATAGCGGGATCGAACCGCTGACCTCCGCCTTGCAAAGGCGGCGCTCTCCCAGCTGAGCTAATCCCCCGAGACGGCCCTAGGGTAGCATCGGGGCCCCGTCACCCGGTACCAAAGGTGCGCGCTATGCCTGACTACGACGCCGATACGTTCACGACGATCGAAGACCTGCTCGCCGAGACGCAGCTCAAGCATTTCGAGCTCGCTGAGCTGATCGGCGAATACCGACGACTCATCGAGGACATCCACGAACACCCGACCGACGATCAGGTCAAGCTCGCCCGCGCGCTGCCCGGTGCCAAGTATTACGTGACCTCCGAGTACATCCGCCAGACCTGGCCCAAGCTCGACGTTGAGCTCAACCGCGCCTTCGGCAACTCGGCCTGATCGACGACACCGGCGGGATTAGCCGCCGTCGAGTTCCGCCCGCAACGCCGGCTCGACGTCGGGATAGACGAACGTGTAGCCGGCCTTCATTGCGGCGCGGGGGATCACGTGCTGGCCCGACAAGGCGATGCTCGAGGACTCGCCCATCGCCAGCTTGAGCGCGAATCCCGGGGTCGGCAGCATGGTCGGGCGGCCAAGCACGTGCCCGAGCGCTTGCGCGAACTCGCGCTGGCGCACCGCGTGTGGCGCCACCGCGTTGATCGGTCCCCGCACCTCGGGATGCTCGAGCGCGAATCCGATCAGCCCGGTGACATCGTCGATGTGGATCCAGCTCCACCACTGACGACCGCCGCCGACGGGTCCGCCCAGACCGAGCTTGAACGGCAGGAGTTGGCGCTTGAGCACCTCGGCCTCCCGGGCGATGACCACGCCGTTGCGCAGGAGTATCACGCGCACACCGTTCCGTTGGGCGGCGAGCGCGGCGGCCTCCCATTTGCGGCACGTCACCCCCAGGAAATCGTCGGCCGGTGGCGCCGACTCGTCGACCGGGAGATCGCCTTCGCCGTAGTACCCCACCGCGCTGGCGTTGATGAGCGTCCGCGGGCCCGCAGGTCCGATCGCATCGACCAACCGGCTGGTCGTCACCAGCCGACTTTCGACGATCTCCCGCTTGCGCGCGCCCGTCCAGCGACCACGGCCGATGTTGGCGCCCGCAAGGTTTACGACCGCGTCCACCCCGACCAGCACGGACCCGTCGAGTGCCCCCTTGGCCGGATCCCACGCGACCCCCGGGGCATCGGCCACCGAGTCACCGCGACGGGAGATCGCGAGAACCTCGTCCCCGTGCGCCAACAGCGACGTCGTGAGCCGGCGACCGATCATCCCGGTCGCACCGACGATGGCGACCTTCATGTGGTGTCCTCCTCGCGGATCAACCTTCCCCGAGCAGGCATCGTAGGTCGTCGGCGCCCGCACCGACAGGGAGTGCGGCCCGGGGGGCCGGCCGGCACCGCGCCGCTCATCGTCGGCGCGTCAGGTGCGGACGGGGGGCTCCCCGTGCCCGTACGGCCGATCGACGGCCGGGTGCGCCGCCAGGATCGCGTCGATGGCACGGGCCTCCGCATCGCTGACGGGTGCGCCCACCAGCGATGCGTTGGCACGGGCCTGCTCGGCGTTCCGCGCGCCGATAATCGCGGCGGTCACCTCGGGTCGACGCAGCACCCACATCACGGCCAACTCGGCGACGCCCCCGGGACGGTCGGCGGCCAGCCCCTGTAACTCGCGGACGACCTGCACGCGCTCGGCGAAGGCATCGTCGGTGAAGAGCTCGCTCGCGGCGCGCCAGTCGTTGTCTGGAAAGCGCGTCGCGGCGTCCATCTTGCCGGTAAACAGGCCGTGCGCAAGCGGCCCGTAGGCGATGACCCCGAGGTTGTGGGCCGCGCACCATGGAAGTTCGGCCACCTCGATCTCCCGGCGCATGATGTGGTACCCGGGCTGGTAGCTGGCGATCGGTGCGACCGCGGCGGCCGCCTCGAGGTCCGCCACGGCATAGTTCGACACGCCGATGTGCCGGATCTTGCCGGCCTG
>JADGPG010000015.1 GCA_017882545.1 Thermoleophilia bacterium | reverse complement strand
CCCGCATCGCGGCGAGCGTGTCGGCCGTCTCGCCCGACTGGGTAATGCCGATGACCAGGTCCCCGGGACCCGCGAGGCAGGTCCGGTAGCGGTACTCGGAGGCCACCTCGATGTGGACGGGGATGCGTGCCCAGTCCTCGATCAGGTACCGCCCGATCAAGCCCGCGTGGAACGACGTGCCGCAGGCGACGATGTGGATCCGCTCGACCCGTGCCAAGGCGGAGTCGTCGAGGCCGAGCTCATCGATGACCACAGACCCCCCGGGCCGCAGGCGGTCGCCGATGGTGTCCCACAGGGCCGCCGGCTGCTCGTGGATCTCCTTGAGCATGAACGTGTCGTAGCCGCCCTTCTCGGCGGCGTCCTCATCCCAGTCGACGCGCTCGACGGCGTGCTCGATTGCGGTCCCGTCGGCGGCCAACACGTGCACGCCGGACTCATCCAGCACGACGATCTCGCCGTCCTCCAGGTTCACGATGTCGCGCGTCTCGTGCAGGAACGCCGGGATCGCCGAGGCGACAAAGACCTCCGCTTCGCCGACGCCCACCACCAGCGGGCACTCGTAGCGCGTCCCGACCAGGCAGCCGGGCTCGTCGGCGTGGGCCACGACAAAGGCGTAGTGGCCCGAGATCTTCGGCACGACCGCGCGCACGGCCGCGACCAGATCACCCTGGTACGCCTGCGCGATCAGGTGCGGCAGGACCTCCGTGTCGGTCTCGGAGAGAAACACCACGCCGGCGTCTTGGAGTTCGTGACGCAGGTCCATGTAGTTCTCGATGATCCCGTTCATCACCACCGCCACGCGACCGTCGCCCGACATGTGCGGGTGAGCGTTCGCCTCGGTGACGCGGCCGTGCGTGGCCCAGCGGGTGTGCCCGAGCCCCGTGGTCGCCACCGAGACCCCGTCGAGCGCCTCGGCCGCAGCGCGGAGCTTGCTCAGGTTGCCGACCGCGCGGACGAGCGAAAAGCCGTCCTCAGGGTCGTCCAGCAGGGCGAAGCCCGCCGAGTCGTAGCCGCGGTACTCCAACCGCTCGAGACCCTGAACGATAAGTTCCTGGCAGGGCCTCCCGCCGACGTAGCCGATGATTCCGCACATGTCTGCCTCCCGATTGCTCGGTCAGGACCCAGGCGACGCGTCACCAAGGACACGCTCGACCACATCCGCGATTCGCGTGCACCATTCGTCGCAGTCCGCACTCTCCGGCGCCTCGACCATCACACGCACCAGCGGTTCTGTCCCGCTGGCCCGCACGACGACCCGGCCTTCCTCGCCGAACGTCTCGCCGAACGCATGCACTTGTTCCCACACTTCGCTGGCATCGGCCAGCTCACCTTTGCGCGAACTTCGGATCCCGACGAGTTTCTGCGGCAGCCGACGGACGACGGCCGCCGCCTTGGCGAGGGTCTGGCCCGATTCGCTGAGGGCGTCCAGGACCATCAGCGCGGCCGCGAGGCCATCGCCGGTCGGGCCGCTGCGAAGGTTGATGATGTGGCCGCTCTGCTCGCCGCCGAGGACGTACCCGCCGCGACGCATCTCCGCCAGCACGTAGCGGTCGCCGACGTCGGTCCAGCGGACCTCGATCCCGCGGTCGGCCATCGCCCGGCGGAACCCGAGATTGGTCATCGTGGTCGTCACGACCGTGTCCCCGGCCAAGTGGCCGTTCGTCCGCAGGTGGAGCGCCAGGATCGCCAGGATCTGGTCGCCGTCGACCAGGTGACCCTCGTGGTCGACGGCCAACACGCGGTCGCCGTCGCCATCGAATGCGAACCCGATCTGATGGCCGCCGGCCCGCACGGCCGCCTGCAGCGCCCCGGGGTGCGTCGAGCCGCAATCGGCGTTGATGTTGACGCCATCCGGGGATGCGTTGATGACCGAGATGCGCGCGCCCAGCCGCCGCAGGACCTCCGGTGCCGCCTCCGCGGTCGCCCCGTTGGCGCAGTCGACGACGACCGACAGCCCGTCGAGACGCGCTGGGAAGCGCTCCATCAGGTGCGCGATATAGCGTTCGGAGGCGTCCTCATCGCCGCTGATACCCCCGAGGGCGGCGCCGGTCGGGCGGTCGATCGCGCCGGGATCGGCCATGCGCCGCTCGATGTCGGCCTCGTCGCCGTCGGCGAGCTTGAAGCCGTCGGGCCCGATCAGCTTGATCCCGTTGTCCGGATACGGGTTGTGGGAGGCGCTGATGACCGCACCGGCCGCGGCCCCGAGCGCAGGAACCGCCTCGGCAATCGCGGGCGTCGGCAGCACGCCCAGGGACAGGACGTCGACGCCGGCTGCCGCGAGCCCGGCCGCGAGTGCCGCCTCGAGCATGGGGCCGCTACGCCGGGTGTCGCGTCCAATGATCACCCGCTGGTGGGCGCCCAGACCCGCGCCCAACGCCCGCCCGATCTCGGTCGCGAGTTCGGGCGTCAGATCGCGATTGGCGACGCCACGGACGCCGTCCGTGCCGAACAGCCGGCGAACCGAGTGCGCGCTCACGCCCGCGAGCGAACTAGCGCTTCGAGAACTGGGGCCGTTTCCGTGCGCCCTTGAGGCCGGCCTTCTTGCGCTCCTTCTCGCGCGCGTCCCGGGTCAGCAGACCCTCGCGCTTAAGGTCGGGGCGCAGCTCGGGGTCGACGACACACAGCGCACGAGCGATCCCGTGGCGCAGCGCACCAGACTGGCCGGACGGACCTCCGCCGGCGAGGCGGGCGATGATGTCGAACTGACCCATGGTGCCCGTGGTCACCAGCGGCTTGAGCGCGTTGGTCACCAGGATGGGGCGCCCGAAGTACTCCTCGGCGGGACGCCCGTTGCAGAGCACGCGGCCCTCGCCCGGGGCGAGGATCACACGGGCGACGGAGGTCTTGCGCTTTCCAGTCGCGATAAAGCGGCCGAGCTGATCAGTCTTCATGCGGGGACCTGTGCCTTACGCTCAATTCGGAGGGGCTGCGGATTCTGGGCCTCGTGCGGGTGCTCGGGGCCGGCGTAGATCTTCAGCTTGGTCAGCTGCTTGCGGCCGAGGCGGTTCTTGGGAAGCATCCCGCGGACCGCCTTGCGGATGACTTCTTCCGGTGCCGCAGCGAGCTGTTCGGCCAGCGTCCGGCTGCGGATACCGCCCGGGTAGCCGGTGTGCCGGTAGTAGCGCTTGTCGCGCAGCTTCTGTCCGGTCACTGCGATGCGCTCCGCGTTGACGACCACGACGAAGTCGCCGGTGTCGGCATGGCGGGTGAACCACGGCGACCGCTTTCCGAGCAACGTCTCGGCAATCGACGTCGACAGACGTCCAAGATTCTGTCCGTCCGCGTCGACGATCCACCACTGGCGGTCGACGGTTCCTGCCTTGGCGCTAACGGTCTTCACGGTGGTCCGCGTCCCTCCGGATAATGGCAATGCGGTAGCTGACCCAAAACCCTCTGGGCCGACCGCGGAGACTACGAAACTCCCGCCCTCGGCGCAACCCGCACGGGCCGCGAACATCCGGAACCCCCGGTCGGGGCCCGGTCGCCGGCGCAGTGTCGTCCGGATTGCGCTGTGTAATGCCTCCTACACGGAACGGCCTGCCGGGCGCGTCGGCCTCGATGGCGCCCGTCGGCACTACAAGGCACGGCTGCCATGTCATCAAGTTCGGTCAATCGCTGTATCGCCATCGCGGCCCACGGCCGCCGCTGCCAGCAGTCGACCTACCGCGGGTCGCCCTACTGCTGGCACCACACCCAGAGCCGCAAGGTCTGGGCGCCAAGCCGCACCGCTGCGCGGCCACGGACGGCGGACGCCCGGGTGGTCGCGCTCGCCGCACACCCCGAGCGCGAGCGCGACCAGCTCACCGCAATCGACCGGATCGCCGGTCATCTCAACCGGGGTCAGCTCGAACAGCTGGCGCGGTTCCTCGAGGCACCCGGCGACGGGACCCTGGCGATCAACCGGGCCCACGGGTATGTCGAAGTCCGCGGGTCCGCGCGGCCGCTGTTTGCGGCCCCGAGCGCGCGCGCCGGCAGCTAGCGGCCGCAGCCTATTCCCACTCGATCGTGCCGGGTGGCTTGGAGGTGATGTCGAGGACGACGCGGTTGACGCCTGCGACCTCGTTGATGATCCGGTTGCTGATCTGCTCCAGCAGCTCGTGCGGCAGGCGCGCCCAATCGGCGGTCATCGCGTCGTCGGATGTCACCGCCCGGATCACGATCGGGTAGGCGTAGGTCCGCTCGTCGCCCTGGACGCCTACGCTCTTGACGGCGGGCAGGACCGCGAAGCTCTGCCACAGGTCGCGATACAGCCCGGCGCGGCGAATCTCCTCCTGCAGCACGAAGTCCGCGCGCCGCAAGATCTCCAGTCGCTCGGCCGTGACCTCGCCGATGATGCGGATCGCCAGACCCGGGCCCGGGAACGGCTGCCGCCAAACCATGCGCTCGGGCAGACCGAGCTCCTCACCGACGACACGCACCTCGTCCTTGAACAGCTGGCGCAGCGGCTCGACGAGATCCACGGCGATGTCGTCCGGCAGGCCACCGACGTTGTGGTGGCTCTTGATCTTCGACGCGTCCCGGGAGCCGGATTCGATGACGTCCGAGTACAGGGTGCCCTGCACCAGGAAATTCACGCCGCCGAGCTTGGTGGCCTCCTGCTCGAACGTCCGGATGAACTCCCGGCCGATGATCTTCCGCTTCTCCTCGGGCTCCGTGATCCCGGCCAGCGCGGACAGAAAGTGGTCCTGGGCGCGGACGTGGATGAGCGGAACGTGGAAATAGTTGCCGAAGGCGTCCTCGACCTGCTCGCCCTCGTTCATGCGGAGCATGCCGTGATCGACAAAGATGCAGGTCAGCCGGTCCCCGACCGCGCGGTGCACCAACAGCGCTGCCACCGCCGAGTCAACTCCGCCAGACAGGGCGCAGATCACCCGTTCGTCGCCGACTTGCGCCTGGATCCTGGCCACCTGGTCCTCGATGACCTGCACGGGCGTCCAGGTCGGAGCGCAATGGCAGGCATCGAACAGGAACGCCTTGAGCAGGTCGGTGCCGAAGGGCGTGTGGACGACCTCCGGGTGGAACTGCACGCCATAGAGCCTCCGGGAGGCATCCTCCATGGCGGCCACCGGCGCATGCGTGGTTCGAGCGGTGGCGGTGAAGCCCGGCGGGGTCGCGACGACGGCGTCCCGGTGGCTCATCCAGCACTGCTCCATCGGCACGTCGCGCATCAGGCCGTCGCGGACCAGGATCTCCAGCGGGGTCTTGCCGAACTCGGCGGCGCCGGTTCGAGCGACGTCGCCGCCGAGCACCTGGGCCATGCTCTGCATCCCGTAACAGATACCGAGCACGGGTACGCCGAGCTCGAGCAGCCGCGGGTTCAGCGCCGGTGCGCCCTCCTCGTACACCGAGGCGGGCCCGCCCGAGAGCACCAGCCCCTTGGGGTGCAGCGCCGCGATCCGCTCGGGATCCATGTCGTGCGGCACGACCGCCGAGAACACCCGGCATTCGCGGATGCGACGGGCGATGAGCTGGGCGTACTGGGCGCCGAAGTCAACGACCAACACACCACCGGGAACTGCACGGGCGAGCTCCGGGTCGAGACCCGGACCGCTCGAGCCCACCTACCCCATCCCCACGGATTGGGCCTGCTGCAGCTTCTTGCCCTCGCTCCGCAGCGCCGGCGCCACCATCACCTCGCACTTCTGGAAGCTCTGGATCGAGTCGTACCCACACGTGGCCATCGCGGTGCGCAGGCCGCCGCTCAGGTTGAGCGTGCCGTCGTTTTCGTGCGCCGGTCCGGAGATGATCTCCTCGAGCGTGCCGATCGTGGTCGTCTTGACGCGAGTTCCGCGCGGCAGGGTGGGATGGAAGGTCGCCATCCCCCAGTGATACCCGTGTCCCGGGGCCTCGCTGGCCTTCGCCAGGGGCGACCCGATCATGCAGGCGTCGGCGCCGCAGGCGATGGCCTTGGCAAGATCCCCGCCGAAGCTCATGCCACCGTCGGCAATCACGCTGACGTACTGGCCGGTCTCGAGCAGGTGCTGCATCCGGGCACCCGCAGCGTCGGCAATCGCCGTCGCCTGCGGCACGCCCACCCCGATGACCTGGCGCGTCGTGCAGGCCGCGCCGGGACCGACACCGACAAGGACGCCGACCGCACCCGTCCGCATCAGGTGGAGGGCCGCCTGGAACGATGCACAACCGCCGACGATCGCGGGGATCGGAAGCTCGGAGATGAACTGCTTCAGGTCGAGCGGCTCGACAACGGTCGAGACGTGCTCGGCACTCACGACGGTGCCCTGGATCACGAGGATGTCGAGACCCGCATCGAGGGCCGGGGTGATGTAGTCCCGCACCCGCTGCGGGGTCAGTGAGCCGGCCGCGACCACGCCGTTGGCCTTGAGCTGGCGCACCCGCTCCTTGATGAGTTCGGGGTCGATCGGCTTCTGGTAGATGGCCTGCAGTCCCCTGGTCGCCTCGGCGGGCTCCATGTGGGAAATGCGCTCGAGCTCGGCATCCGCGTCCTCGTAGCGGACCTGGATGCCTTCGAGATTCAGGACGCCAAGCCCACCGAGCTGGCCGAGCTTGGTTGCGGTCGTGACGTCGACCACGCCGTCCATCGCGGACGCCAGCAGCGGAAGACCGAATGTGTGGCCACCGATCCGCCAGGTCAGATCGACGTCTTCGGGATCGCGGGTCCTCCGGCTCGGAACAATCGCGATCTCGTCGAACCCATAGGCCCGACGACCCTTCTTGCCTCGCCCGATCTCGATCTCCACGCAGCTGCTCCTTGTTCCCCAGGACGATCGTCAGTCACGCCACCGACCGCCGCATCGCACCGAGAACGCCCGCGCGGATCCACACCGCCAGTGGCGCCGGATACCGCGATTCCGCGCCGGTTTCGGACGGGATCGAATGAAAACTGAGGCTACCGCACTCGTCCGGACGCCGCCGTGCCCACCGAGGTCAAACTGCGGTATTTGCCACTTCATCCACGCGCCAGACCTGTACCTGGCGGCGCAGGGCGTCGACGTCGCCGCTGTCGACCACGCCGGCGCCGGGGCTCAGGGTGTTGGCCGCGCCGCAGGCGACGGCCAGCGCCAGCCGCGACTCGAGGTCGTCACCACGGCTCAACCCCGCCAGATAGCCCCCGATCAGCGCGTCACCGGAACCGACCGTACTGGCCGCCTCACGTGCCGGCAGCAGCGCGCGATAGGTCTTGGCGTGCTTGGACGACGGCTCGCGCAGACGCGCGACACAGCCGTCGGCCTGGTGCACGATCGCGGAATGCACACCGTGTCCGGCGATGGTTTCGGCCGCGCCCACCAGGTCGTGGTCGTCGTTGAGCTCGTAGCCGACGATCTCTTCGGCCTCGCGTACGTTCGGGCTGACCAGGTCAGGGTCGGCCGCGAGCCCGAGCCTCAGCGGCGGGCCTTGGGCGTCGAGGGCGGTCAGCACCTGTCCCTTGATCTCCCGAATCACGCGCGCGTAGAAGTCCTCCGGGACATTGAGCGGCAGCGAGCCGGCCAGCACGAAGATGTCGGCGCCGCGGGCGAGGTAGCTGATCTTCTCCATCAGCATCTCGAGCTCGTCGTCGACGACCGGCGGCCCGTGTTCGATGATCTCGGTCTGGGCGCCGTTGGGGTCGATCACGGCGGTCGACATACGGGACTCGCACCGGATCCGGACGAAGTCGTTGAGGATGCCCTCGGCTGTCAGGCTCTCGATGATCGCCGTGCCGGTGCGGCCGCCGGCGAGACCCGTCGCGATCACCGGCTCGCCCAGGCGCTTGAGCGTGCGTGCGATGTTGACGCCCTTCCCGCCCGCCAGCGACATTGCGTCAGAGGCCCTGTTCCGCGATCCCGGCTGGAAGTTCGGGACGGTCAGGGTGCGGTCGAACGCGGCGTTGAGCGTGACGGTGACGATCATGGTCGCTGCGTGTGCGCGCGCGGTGCGCGCGCGGAACGGGCGGCGGCGCGCCGGGGCACTTGCGGGACAGAGGAGTGTGAGGTCATGGGCGTCGGCACGGGGTCGCGGGGGGCGATCGGCACGTGCCCTCCGATGGTAGCAACGCCCGGTGCCCGGGCGGACGTTGCGAGTGGGCCTCATGACATGTCTGAAACCCGCCAGAGCTCGGACCGGAGCGCCTCAGCGGCGGTACGCGGATCGTCGGCGTAGAGGATCGACCGGCTCGCCGCGACCACCGCGGCGGCCCGACGGCCGCCGAACGCCGGTCCGAGATCCTCCGGACGGCCGCCCTGGGCGCCCACGCCGGGAATCAGGAGCGGCTGGTTCGGCATGAGCTCGCGCAATCGGGCGAGGTGCTGTGGCGCCGTCGCCCCGACCACCGCGCCGACATCGGAGATGCCGCTGTCCCCCACCCCGCCGGATCCCCACGCCGCGACCAGGCGCGCGACCGCCTCATGCCAGCGCGAGCCGTCGGCGAGTTCGAGATCCTGTAGATCGGCGGCGCCGGGGTTTGACGTCCGCACGAGCACGAACAGCCCGCGCCCCGTCGCGCGCGCAGACTCGAGAAATGGCGCCACCGCGTCGGTCCCGAGCATCGGGTTGACGGTCACCGCGTCGAACGGCGCCCGGATCAGCGCCTGGGCATAGGCACGGCTGGTCACCTCGACGTCGCCGCGTTTGGCGTCGGCGATCACCAGCAGACCGTGCTCGGCGGCGAGCGTCGCCACCCGTTCCAAAACGTCCCACCCTGCGGCACCGAGGCGCTCGAACCACGCCAGCTGCGGTTTGACCGCGACGCACGCCGGAGCCGCCGCCGCGATGACGCGCGCGCAGAACTCGGCCGCGGCGCGGGGTCCGTCACCGATGCGCGCGGGATCCGGGTCCAGCCCCAGGACGACCTGGCTCTCGCGCGTCGACACGGCAGCGGACAGCCGGTCCCCAAATCCGGGCGATGTACTCACAGAATCAGCTCCCGCACGATCGGCAACGTCATGGTGCACAACACCGTGGTCACGAACACCGCACCGACCAGGACATCGCGCCGCAGTCCATACCGGACCCCGAGCACCAGCGACATCGCCGCGGTCGGCATCGCCGCCATCAGCACGACGGTGTGCAACTGTCCCTGTGTCAGCCCGAGCAGCGTACCGATCGCCAGGCCGACGAGCGCCCCGAGACCGAGTCGTGCGACGGTGATCAGACTCACATCCGGCCAGGCACGCCGCAGCGCACGCCAGTCGAGCATCAGGCCGGCGTACAGGAGCACCAGCGGTAGAGTCGCCGCACCAAGCAGATCCAGCGGGCGCGCGATCCAGTGCACCGGGCGCCCCAGGTCGGCGAGGTTCCAGGCCAGTGCCAGATACAGCGCGACCATCGGCGGCATCAACAGGCCGCGCCCGAGCGCCTGCCAGTCGATGCCGCGGGCACGGGCCTCGGCGGTGCCGAAGGAGGTGGCAATCACCACGGTCGAGGTCCAGGTGATCACCCCGGTGGCGAACGCGTCATAGAACACCGCGGCAGTCAGCGACACGCCGATGCCGCTTGCGGCGATGAGGGGCACCCCGAAAAAGCCGGTGTTCCCCACCGCCGTGCTCACGAGAATCGCACCTTCGGTCGGTCGGTCGGCATGCCGAAGCCGTGCGATGACCCATCCGGCTCCGAGCATCACGAAGTGGATCAGCCAGCCGGCGATCGGGACGAGGATCAAGCCTGCCGAGAGCCGCTCGTGGGCGATGATGGTGAACACGAGTGCCGGCATCGTCGCGTAAATGACGACGTTGACCAGCACCGGACCGCTGTCCTCGCGAAGAACGCCCGCGTGGCGCAGGCCGAGCCCGACGAGGATGATCACCAGCGCCGCGAACGACGTCGAGAGCATCGTGGCTACTCCCGGTCCGGCCCGCGGGTCGGGACCGTGGGGCTTCCTGTGTCGACGGCGAGCTGACGCACGTCGGGGATGATGTCACGCCGCCGCGCGACGCCTTGTCGCCCTGCGATCAGGTGGGTGGTGCGCTGACCTCGTGCCAGTAGTTGATCGACCAGGAGTTCTCGATCGTCGGAAACAGCGGTGGCCGAATCGTCTGAAGGCTCTGGTCGTAGTTGTAGTTACGTGTCCCGAACATCGACGCGTACCCGCCCTGCGAGGTCGCGATCGAGCCGGTGAAGGTCATCGCCGTCTTGGTGGTCGTGCTCGAGTCGGTGTACCACTGGCCGCTCTGGGCAAGCGTCGCGGCCCGCCAGTTCAGGGTCGAGGGCGCGATCTGGGAAATGATCAGGTTGTTGGCGGCGATCAACCCGAGCACGCTCTGGGTCCCCGTGGCGTAGGAGATGTTCCCGCCCACATAGAGGTTGCCCGGCGTGGCGATCGTGACCTGGCCGTTGACGACCGAGTCGCGCGCGCCGGTGGTCGTCCCGCAAGAGTCGGTGATGCTTCCGCCGTTCCCGATGATCACGGGCTGCTGGGTGTAGATGTAGTACGGCTGGTTCCCGGACGGCATGGTGTAGGTCGTCGGGCACCCGAGTTTGCCGATCGACACGCCGGGGTCGGTGGTGTTGGTTACCGGGAATGCGAGCACCTGGCCGTTCGAGGTGAACTGCAACAGCCAGGCGTTGTCGGCCGTGTTGTTGAGATACAGCCCGGTGGCCTTTGCCGCCGACTGAATGTTGCTGATTGCACCGGTGAACGTCGTGAAGTCGATCGGGGTCGGGAACTTGTCGTTGAATGACGGCGTCGTCGTCGAGTCGTACGCACCGCCGACCGAGAACGCCGGATCGGTCGCGTCGGAGGCGAGGCAGTTCGTCCCGTTCGAGTTGTTGCGGCAGACCTGGCTCTCGGCGTAGATCGCACCGATCGCCGTACCCAGGTGCACCACGTCCTGGGCCGAATAGATCTTGCCCGTGGTCGTCGCGGTCGTGCCGTACGAGATGCTCGCGTTGGAGATCATCTGGTAGTTGGCGATCGACTCCGGGGAGATCTGGGCCACGACCGATCGGACGACCGGCGTCGCGGTGCCGATGGTGGCTGTTGATTGGACGAACACCGAGTTGGCGTCTTGCGGGTCCTGGAAGATCCGGAGGTTGTACTTGGCGGTACCGAAGCGCGCGCTCTGCTGCGTCACCCACGTCTGGATCTTGTTGGGGTACGTCCAGGCATGCCCAGAGGTCCAGGCGCTGCCGGGGCTCACGGTCCCCCCCGTCGTCGCGTCGATCCGGGGATCCTCGGCGCTGTCAACGTAGTTGAGCCAGTACTGGGGGTTCTCGACCAGGCGCGAGATGTATGACTGGACGCCGGCCTGGGCCGCTTCAAGGGCGATGTCGTTGCGGTCGCTGCTCGCCGTCTGGAACACGCTCGAGGTCGCCCACGACAGGCTCGCCAGGACGAGCATCGCGGCGATCATCGTGATGAAGATCACCACGATCAGGGTCTGTCCGGTTTGCTGGTGGCGGCGGCGCATCGCGGGGGTCCTAGTTGTTCGCCGAGGTCGGGTTGATCGGGACCACGTCGGAATTGAGGGCGTACGTCTGGGCCGAGTTGCCGATCTTGTAGTTGACGAGCATCGTCAGGTGCACCAGCTCAATGCCGGTAGTGGTGGGCGTCGACATCGTGGCCGGCATCGCGAGCCCATTGCCGTTGACCGCAGCGAACAGCGGCAACACGGAGCTGTTGGCGATCGATGGCACCAGGGTATCGGGGCTCGAGAAGGCGCCGTAGCTGTACGGCGGCGAGGCGCCGACGGGCTGCGAGAACTCGCGGATCAGGGCCCCGTTGACGATCTGGTAGAGGTACTCGGTCGGCTTGGGCACCTCTTCGGTCGGGCTCCGGTTCATGTCGGCGTAGAACTCGATCTGGGTCGGTGTGAGGCTCACGATCGGGGGCGTGATCCCGTTGTCCGGGCTCACGGCCTCCCGGAGTTGGCTGCCGAGCTCGTCCATCGCGTCGCGGGCCTGGCTCTGTGCCAGCACTTCGCTGCGGTGTGTCGTGAAGCTCGACAGGCTCGAGTCGTAGAACCCGTAGATCGCGAACATGAAGATCGTGCCGAGGATGACCCCGATCAGCAGCTCCATGAGCGTGAAGCCGGCTTCGCCGTTCGCACCAGGTCCGCGGACCGCGGATCCGTCGTTGTCGCGGCTGCGCATCACGGCACCGGGTAGCTGTTGGTCTTGCCGGACTGGGCCGTGACCGACTTCCCCGCGCTCCAGATCGGGTTGCCACCGGAGAAGCCGGTGGCGACGTAGGCGGTGTAGGTCCCCGGCGCGAGGGTGATGAAGTCGGCGTAGCGGGAGGAGTTGGTGTACTGCGAGACGTCGTAGGTCCCGACGCTGGCCTTCAGTCGCACGAGGGTGCTACTGGTGGTCGTCGTCAGACGGATCGTCCCCGTGGTCCCCGCCACCAGCTTCATGGTGACCGCCGTCGTCGACCCGTTGGTGATCGCCGCGCTGAGGCTGCCCGCGCCGTACCCCGTCGCCGCCCCGGCCACCGTGTAGTTCACGGTCCCGGAGGGCGGCTCACAAAAGGTGACGATGCCGTTGATGTTGGAGGTCCGGACGACCGGCGCCACGTTGCTCTGACCCCCGGAGATCTGGACCGTGGCCCCTTGGATCGGCTGATTGGTGATTGCGTCCAGGACCGTGACGGTCATCTTGCCGCCTGCCTGGGGCACAAGGCTGAAGGTCACCGACTGCGAGGTCAGGTTCGGGTACCCGGCGGGCACCGCGACGTTCATGGCCTGGGTCGCGTAACAGTCCGCGCTGGCGGTGATGCCGAACGCCGATTGGCTGGGCTCGATCGGCTGGCCCTGCAGGCTCGTGAACGTGTACGAGCCGCTCGTGCCCGCCTGGCTGTCGGTGATCGATTGCGGGGACGGGGCGGCGACCGACACCGTCGAGTAGTTGGTGATCGGGAGCCCCGTCACCGAATCGAGCAGGCTCACCCCCAGCGTGGCGGGCTTGAAGACCTTGATCGTGACCTGCCAGGTCTGTGACGCGCTCATGTGGGCCGTCGTGACGGTGGTCGCGGTCGTCGGGTCGGTCGACCAGCCGGACTGGTTGACCTGGACGGTGTAGTTGTACTGCGGGCTGCCGGTCGAGGTCGGGTTCGGGGTCAGTCCGGCAAACACGACGGTGCCGGCGGTTCCCGTGATATCGCTGCGCGCCGCCGACGGTCCGCCGTTGAT
>JADGPG010000105.1 GCA_017882545.1 Thermoleophilia bacterium | reverse complement strand
CGCTCCTTGTTGAGGATCGCCAGGTCGGCGCCGATCTTGGCCGCGAACTGTTTGTTGAGCTTCACCCGGCCGGCATCAGGGGCGACGACGACGAGGTCCTCGAGGCCGAGATCATCGAAGTACTGGGTGAGCATGAACAGCGCCGTCATGTGGTCACACGGCTTCTGGAAGAAACCCTGGATCTGCCCGGAATGCAGGTCCATCGTGAGCAGCCGGTCGATCCCGGCCGCCTCCAGCATGCGGGCCACCAGCCGGGCGCTGATCGGTTCGCGCGGGGCCGACTTCTTGTCCTGACGGGAGTAGCCGTACCACGGGGTGACGGCGATCACGCGGTGCGCGGAGCCGCCGACCGCCGCGTCGACCATCGCCATCAGCTCCATCAGCGTGTCGTTGGTGCTCATGCCCTCGGCCGCGTTTGAACACGTCGGCTGGACGATGAAGACGTCCGCGCCGCGCACCGATTCCTCATAGCGGCAGTAGACCTCACCGTTGGCGAACGTCTTGAGGTCCACCCCGCCGAGCTCGACCCCGAGCTTGGACGCGATCCGGGCCCCCAGCTCGCGGTTGGCCCGGCCCGAAAACAGCATCAGCCGCTTCTCGTTTCCGAGCCGCATCTCGCTCGGGACGGTGCGCGTGTCAATGATTCCCACGGTGTCGGCGAGTGTACGCCCGGCTCCTGACGACTCGGTGGCGGTCATCCCGGCTTGTCTCCCTGCTCCCGGTCGCGCCGCTGCTCGGCGTATCCATCGAGGTTGTGCTGGCGTGCGCGGGCGATGCCAAGGGCCCCCGGCGGGACGTCCTTGCTGATCACCGAGCCGGCGCCGGTGTAGGCCTCGTCGCCGACCGTGACGGGCGCGATCAGGGTCGTATCCACACTGGTCTTGACCCGATCGCCGATCGTTGTGCGGTGCTTGCGGTACCCGTCGTAATTGGCGGTGATCGTGCTCGCCCCGAGGTTCGTGCCCTCGCCGATGTCGGCGTCGCCGATGTAGCTGAGGTGCGGAATCTTGCTGCCGGCGCCGACGTCGGAGTTCTTGATCTCCACGAACGTGCCGGCCTTCGCGCCCTCCCGCAGGACCGTGCCGGGCCGAAGGTAGGCGAACGGACCAACGCTGGCCCCCGGCCCGACCGTCGCGCCATCGATGTAGGCGTGCAGCACCCGGGCGCCGTCCTGCACGACGGCGTCGATCAGGGTGCTGTTCGGGCCGACGCGCGCGTTCTCGCCGATCTCGGTGGCACCGTGCAGGCTCGTGAACGGGGCGATCACCGTGTCCATGCCGATCTGCACCCTGACATCGATCACGGTCGCGGCCGGATTGATGATCGTGACTCCCGCCAGCTGGTGGCGCTCGTGGATCCGCGCCTGCGCCATCGCCGTGACCGACCCGAGCTGACGGCGGTCATTGATCTGACTGAGCTGCACGGGGTCAGAGAGCTCGAAGGGCTGGACGGTCCGCTCGCTCGCGCGCAGGATCGGGATCACGTCGGGCAGGTAGTACTCGCCCTGCGCGTTGTCGGCCCGCACCTCGGCCAGCGCCGCGGCCAGGGCGGGGCCGTCGAAGGCGAACATGCCGGTGTTGACCTCCCGGATGTGGCGCTCGAACTCGGTCGCGTCCCCGTCGGCCTTGGTCTCCACGACTTTCTCGACGCTGCCGTCCGGGCCGCGCACCACCCGCCCATATCCGGAGGGGTCCTCGAGTGTCATCGTGGCGATCGTGGCGCCGGCGCCGCTGGACTCGTGGGCGTCGACCAGGTCGCGCAGGGTCTCGGCCTCGATCAGCGGGGCGTCACCGTTGAGCACGAGCACGGTGCCCGCGGTCGCAAACTCATCCGTCGCCGCCCGTACGGCATCGGCGGTGCCGAGCGGGCGCTCCTGCACGACCGTCACCACATCATCGTCGAGCGCCGCCGCCAGCCGCCGCTGCGGCGCATCAACCACGACCACCCGCCCCACCCCGGCCGCGCGGGCAGCCGCCACCGGCCACGCGATGATCGGCCGTCCGCACAAGGGGTGCAGAAGCTTGGAGACCGACGATCGCATGCGAGTGCCCTGGCCCGCAGCGAGGATGACGACGACCGAGTCGGTCACGGGCGAGATCGTAGCCGCCGGACCACGCACCGCGAGATCAGGCGTCCGCACCGGGCGCCCACGGGGCGATCGGTGCGCCCTCAGGCCGCCTCGCGCTCGGCGGCGTCATACCAGCGCAGCCATTTGCGCACCGCGTTATCGGAAACTCCGTATTTGCGGCCGACCGCACGCATGCTCAGCGTCGTGAGGTCGCTCAGAAGCTGCGCGTGGGACGGCCGGGGCACCTTCCGCCGCTCCGGCTGGGGAGCGCGCGGACCGCCGCTGTGCACTCCGCACTCCTGCGAGCAGTACTTCTGCCTGGCATATTTCGGCAGGAAATCGTTTCCGCAGTGCAGGCAGGCCCGGGGGTTGGGGTCGATTCGACCCCGCCGGCCGCAGGGCGTCTCCAGCGTCGCGTTGCAGTTTGGACAGAGGATCCGCAGGTTCGCCAACCGATGGTCGGTCGCATCCCCGTTGACGTGGTCGAGGATGAGTGCGATCGGCGCGCCACGCCAGATGTCCCCCTGACCACACATCTCACAGCGGCGGGACTTGAGCCCCTGTTCATACAGACGGCGCTTGAGGTGACCCCGGTGATATGTCGAACCCTTGACGAGCACCTCGTCAAGCGGAATCGCAGGCCCGCGAGGACCGCGGCGG
>JADGPG010000104.1 GCA_017882545.1 Thermoleophilia bacterium | reverse complement strand
CCCGGTGATGGCGTGGTCACCGGCTGGGGCACGGTCAACGGCCGCCTGGTCTTCGTCTTTGCCAAGGACTTCACCGTCTTCGGCGGCAGCCTCGGGGAGGTATTCGCCGAGAAGATCATCAAGGTCATGGACTTCGCCGTCCGCATGGGCTGCCCGGTGATCGGGCTCAACGACTCGGGCGGGGCGCGAATTCAGGAGGGCGTCGTCTCGCTCGCCGGGTATGCGGACATCTTCTTCCGCAACGTCCGCGCCAGCGGCGTGGTTCCGCAGATCTCGGTCGTGCTCGGGCCCTGCGCCGGCGGGGCCGTCTACAGCCCCGCGATCACCGACTTCATCTTCATGGTGCGCGAGACCAGCCACATGTTCATCACTGGGCCCGACGTGATCAAGACCGTCACCGGCGAGGAAGTGACGATGGAGGAGTTGGGCGGCGCACAGAGCCACGCGACCCGCTCCGGGGTCTGCCACTTCGCCTCCGACTCGGAGGAGGAGTGCATCGCGATGGTGCGCGATCTCATGTCGTTCCTGCCGCTGAACAACCTCGAGCTGGCGCCGCACGTGCCGACCGACGACCCGGCCGATCGGATGGCGCCGGAGCTGGCGACGATCATTCCCGACCTGCCGAGCAAGCCGTACGACATGAAGCAGGTCATCCACCTGGTCGTCGACGACGACGACTTTTTCGAGGTCGCCCCGCTCTACGCACAGAACCTGGTGATCGGCTTCGCTCGCCTCAACGGGCACGTCATCGGGGTCGTGGGCAACCAACCGAAGGCGCTTGCTGGTGTGTTGGACATCGACGCGTCGATCAAGGGCGCCCGCTTTGTCCGGTTCTGCGACGCGTTCAATATCCCGCTGGTCACGTTCGTTGACGTCCCGGGGTTCCTGCCGGGGACCGCGCAGGAGTACGGGGGGATCATCCTCCACGGCGCGAAGCTGCTGTACGCGTACGCTGAGGCGACCGTGCCGAAGCTCACCGTCATCACCCGCAAGGCATATGGCGGCGCGTACGACGTCATGGCCAGCAAGCACATCGGGGCGGACTTCAATGCATCGTGGCCGACGGGCGAGATCGCCGTGATGGGCCCCGATGGCGCGGTCAACATCGTGTTCCGGCGCGAGCTCGAGGCCGCAGAGCAGGCGGGAATCGATCCCGCCGTCCGGCGGGCGGAGCTCATCGAGGAGTACAAAGAGCGCTTTGCGAACCCCTACGTTGCCGCGGAGCGCGGCTTCGTCGACGACGTGATCGAGCCCGAGGAAACCCGTCCGTGGCTGATTCGCGCGCTCCAGGCATCGTTGACCAAGCGAGAGCAGGGGCCCGCCCGAAAGCACGGGAACATCCCCCTGTGAGGTACGAGTTCACCGGCGCGCCGGAGCCCGAGGTCGCCGCCGCGATCATTGCCGCGGTGGAGTCCGTGCTCCGTGCGTCACCGGCGAGCGCAGTCCAGTCGCCACCGGCCTGGCACGTGGCGGGCATCCGCGACAACGTGCGGCCCGCGCCTGCGGTCGCCGTCGGCATCACCTGGCGCAGCGCGTCACTGCCGTCGTAAAGCCACCGAATCCCGGAGATCCCGTCAGCGTGTTTTCCAAAGTCCTCGTAGCCAACCGCGGTGAGATCGCGATCCGCGTGTTTCGTACCCTCCGCGAACTCGGGATCGGTTCCGTCGGCGTCTACAGCGAGGTCGACCGCGACGCCCCGTTCGTCAGCTATGCCGACGAGGCCTACCTGATCGGGCCGGGACCGGCGGCCGAGAGCTACCTCAAATACGAGGTGATCATCGAGACGGCGCGGCGGGCCGGCGCCCAGGCGATCCACCCCGGATACGGTTTCCTGGCCGAGAACGCGACCTTTGCGCGGGCCTGTGCGGACGCGGGGATCGTCTTCGTCGGGCCGTCACCGGAGGCGATCGACGCGATGGGATCCAAGATCGAGGCGCGGGCGCTGATGGACGCCGCCGGCGTTCCGATCGTGCCCGGCGTCACCGACCCGGTCGACACCGTCGACGATGCCCGGTCAATTGCCGAGGACATCGGCTATCCGGTCGCGGTCAAAGCGGCGGCCGGGGGCGGCGGCAAGGGCTTCCGCGTCGCGCTCACCCCCGCGGACCTGGAGGACGCCTTCGAGGGGGCCCGGCGCGAGGCCGAGAAGTTCTTCGCGGACACGGTCGTGTACCTCGAGCGCTACCTGCCACATCCGCGCCACGTCGAGATCCAGATCCTGGCCGACGGCGCCGGCAACTGCATCTGGCTGGGCGAGCGCGACTGTTCGGTGCAGCGCCGGCATCAGAAGCTCGTCGAGGAGACCCCGAGCCCGGTCGTGTCCGAGGACCTGCGGCAGCGGATGGGGGCGGCCTCGGTCCGCGCCGCCCGTGCCGTCGACTACGTCTCGGCCGGAACCCTCGAGTACCTGGTCTCGGGAGAGGACTTCTTTTTTCTGGAGATGAACACCCGCATCCAGGTCGAGCACACCGTCACCGAGATGGTGGTCGGTGTCGACCTGATCCGCGAGCAGCTGCGAATCGCGGCGGGCGAGCCGATGTCGCTGACCCAGGACGAGGTTCGACCGCGCGGACACGCGTTCGAGTGCCGGATCAATGCCGAGGACGCGACCAAGCGCTTCCTTCCGTCACCAGCCCTGATCACCGCGTACCGGGAGCCCACCGGCCCGGGCATCCGCGTCGACTCCGGTGTGCGCGCCGGGACGCAGATCGCCGAGATCTACGACCCGATGGTCGCCAAACTGATCGTGTGGGACGTCGATCGGGAGACCGCGCGACGACGCATGCTGCGCGCGCTCGACGAATACGTGGTTGAGGGCCCCGCGACGCTGATCCCGTTCCACAAGTGGCTGTTCAGGCTCGAGGAGTTCATCGCCGGGGGCGCCTGCCACGACCAGTTGGCACGTCTGGCCGAGACGGCGACGCCGCTGCCGGACCCGCCGTCTGCGCCGATGGGCGGCAGCGCCCCGGCGGTCGAGGGAGCCGAGCCGGAGGTCGTCCGTGAGGTGATCGCCGAGGTTGACGGCCGCCGCTTCGGCGTGCGGCTGCGCATCCCGGCCAGCCAGGCCGGCGGTACCGCGCCGGGCGCACCCGCCAAGCGCAAGACCCGCAGCGGCGGGCACAGTACCGCCAGCGGCAAGCCGGGGCAGCCCACCGAGGCCGTGACCACCCCGATGCAGGGCACGGTCCTGCGCGTGCTCGTGGCCGAGGGTCAAGAGGTCGTCGAGGGCGACGTCCTGTGCATTGTCGAGGCGATGAAGATGGAGAACGAGGTCGCCGCCCACCGGGCGGGTGTGGTGCGCAGCCTCTCGGTCGCCGAGGGTCAGTCGGTCGACGCCGACCAGGTCATCGCGATCGTCGACTAGGCGGCGTCGCGGAAGCCGAGCAGCTCCCGGTCGCCAGCCAGGGCCCGCAGCGCACGGGCTTCGGTGCGACGCACCGCATCGGGTGAGATCTCCATCGTGCGCGCGGTGTCGGCGCCCGAGTGTGGCACTTCGCCGTCGATGCCATACCGCAGCTGCATGACACGACGATCCCGTTCCGGCAGGCGCCGGATCGCGCGGGACAGAGCGGCGGCCTGCTCGCAGCCGGCCAGGTCGTCGAAGGGGGCGGGGGTGCTGTCTGCGACCTCGATGATGTCCCCCAGGGTCGCATCGCGTTCCTCGCCCACGGGGCGGTCGAGGCTGGCGACGACGCGGGCGTTGTCGCGGACCCCTGCGACCCAGCTTGCCGGCATCCCGGTCTCGTCTGCGATCTGCTGGTCGGTCGGGCGGCACCCGAGTCGCTGCTCGAGCTCACGCTCGACGCGCGTCACCGCACGCTCGCGCTCGACCGCGTGAATCGGCAGGCGGATGGTCCGGCCCGAGTCGGCCAGACCGCGCTGTACGGCCTGGCGGATCCACCACGTCGCGTAGGTCGAGAATTTCAGGCCGCGTCGCCAGTCGAAGCGCTCGACAGCGCGGATCAGCCCGACCACGCCCTCTTGGATGAGATCAAGCAGTCCGAGGCCCTGTCCCTGATACGGCTTGGCGATCGCCACGACCAGACGCAGATTGCTCCGGACCATGAGGTCCCGGGCGCGGTCGTCGCCGGCCTCGATCCGCTTGGCCAATGCGATCTCCTGGCCCGCGGACAGCAGCGGGATGGCGCGCATCTGGCCGAGGAACAGCTGCAGCCCGTCGACGGTCGGTGCTTCGGTGTCGGCCGACCAGGTCGCGCCGCCGTCGGGAACCTCGGGCTCGGGCGGTGCGGGTGCGAGCGCCGGAGCCGGCCGCAGGGCGTCGGGGAGCTTGCGCCGGCGGGTCCGCGGTGCCGCGGACCACGCTGGGGCCGATGCGATCTCGGCACCCGCCAAGGGAAGGGCGATCGTGCTCATAAACGAAAGTCTGCGGGCACGACGGTGGTTCGGCATCAGGGAGTCCCCGTACCCGCGGTCCGCGCGATAACGGGATCGCGGGTACGGACGCCCCGCGCCGGGGTGGCGCGGCGGGATCAGCCCGCGGCGGCCTCAGCATCGACCACTTCCGGACGCACCAGGTGCACGTCGCAGGGGGAGTGGTAGGCGACGTAGGTGGCGAACGAGCCGAGCAGCGCGCGGTCGAAATGGCCGCGGTGGGACGCCGCGACGACCAGGTCGACGTCGGAGTCACGGGACCAGCTGACCACCCAGATGCCCGGGTGCCCCTCCAACAGGACCCCGTCGACGTGCGCCTGTGAGCCCGCGGCGCGCAACTGGTTCTGCGTCTCCGTCACGACGTCACGGAGCCAGGACTCGGCGCTGTCGAACAGCCCCGAGATGTCGGGTGTTGGCGTCGCCATCATCGCGATCGGCTGGGTCACCACATGCAGGAGCGTCAGGGTGCCCGCGTCATCGAGCATGCGGGCGCCGGCGGCGATCACCGCCTTGTGCGCCATCGATCCTTCGATGCAGCACGCGACATGCCGATAGCCAGGTCCCATGTCGTTCCTTTCGTATGACAGGTCACCCACAGGGTCCCGCACGCGGCCCTGTGGGGCATCGGTGATGCCCCACGTAGTGGTATCGGGAGTATCCCTGATCCGGGGTGTTTCCGCCGGAATTGACCCGTGTTCCGGTGTGCGGAACGGCGACGGCCCCCTGCCTCGCGGGGCAGGGGGCCGTCGGGAATCGTGCAGCGACCGGGAATGCCGGCCGCGATGGTGCGACGTGCGCCTACCGTGCGGCCAGCGTCTCCTGGACGAGCCGCGCCACCTCGGTCGGATTGGTGCCCACCCGCACGCCCTTGGCCTCGAGGGCCTGCTTCTTGCCCTGGGCCGTGCCGGACGAGCCAGTGATGATGGCACCGGCGTGGCCCATCTGCTTTCCGGGCGGCGCTTGAAACCCGGCGATGTAGCTGACGACCGGGGTGGAGACGTGCTCGGCGATGAAGTCTGCCGCCTTCTCCTCCTCGTTGCCGCCGATCTCGCCGACCATCACGATCAGGTCGGTCTCGGGGTCCTCATCGAACCGACCGACGATGTCGATAAACGACGAACCAACGACGGCGTCGCCGCCGATTCCGACCACCGTGCTCTGGCCGATCCCGAGGACCGCCAGCTCCTTGGAGATCTGGTAGGTCAGCGTGCCGGAGCGCGAGACCAGGCCCACGCGGCCGGGGTTGAAGACCTGCGTCGGCATGATGCCGACCGAGGCCTGGCCCGGGCTGATGATGCCGGGGCAGTTGGGTCCGATGAGCGTCTGGTTGCCACGGCGCAGGTGCGTGTACACCTGGAGCATGTCGTGGGCCGGGATACCCTCGGTGATGCAAATGATCAGGTCCACGCCGCTTTCGATCGCCTCGTAGAGGGCGTCGGTCGCGAAGCGCGGCGGCACGAAGACCATGGCGGTGTTCGCGCCGGTCGTCTCGACGGCGTCGCGGACGGTGTTGAAGACGGGGATGCCGTCGACATCCTGTCCGGCCTTGCCCGGGGTCACGCCGGCGACCACGTCGGTGCCGTAGGCCTTGTTGCGGGTCGCATGGAATGCGCCCTCGCGGCCCGTGATGCCCTGCACGACCAGCTTGGTGTTCTTGTCGACCAGAATGCTCACGGTCAGACCCCCTTGGCCAGCTCGACGGCGCGCTCGGCGGCGGAGAGCATGGTCGCTTCGACGACGACGTTGGACGGTGCCTGCTCGGCGATAATCTTGCGACCCTCGTCCTCGTTGGTGCCGTCCAGGCGCACGACGATCGGCAGGGTGGCGCCGAGCTTGTCGAGTGCGGTGAGCAGACCCTTGGCGACCTCGTCGCACCGGGTGATGCCGCCGAAGATGTTGATCAGCAGCACCTTGACCTTCGGGTCCGAAAGCAGGACCTCGAGGGCGGCCACGACCTCGTCGGCCTTGGAGCCGCCGCCGGCGTCGAGGAAGTTTGCCGGGCGTCCGCCGGCCAGGGCGACGACGTCGAGGGTGCTCATCACGAGCCCCGCGCCGTTGCCGAGGATGCCGACATCGCCGTCGAGCTTGACGTACGTGACGCCCTTCTCCTGGGCGAGACGCTCCTGGGGATCCTCGGTCACCGACTGCTGCAGTTCGAGCAGATCGGGGTGCCGGTAGAGCGCGTTGTTGTCGATGGTGACCTTCGCGTCAAGTGCGACGACCTCGCCGGACGCGGTCCAGATCAGGGGGTTGATCTCGACCAGCATCGTGTCGAGGTCGGTGAACGCCCGGTACAGCTGCTGCAGGATCTTGACGACGCCCGCCTGTGCGCCCTGGTCGATGCCGGCGTGATAGACCAGCCAACGGGCGTGGTGCGCATGAAACCCGGTCAGCGGGTCGATGTGCAGCGTCGCGAGCTTTTCGGGCTCGGTCGCGGCGACCTCTTCGATGTCCATGCCGCCGGCGGCCGACAGCATGACCAGCGGCTTCTTCTCGCTGCGGTCGAACGTAACGGAGGCGTAGTACTCCTTGACGATCTCCGACGCCGACTCGATCCACACGGTGTGGACGATGTGGCCGCGGATGTCCATCCCGAGGATGTTGCGCGCGTGCTCCTCGGCTTCTTCGGGCGTGTCGGCCAGCTGGATACCGCCAGCCTTGCCGCGTCCGCCGATCTGCACCTGCGCCTTGACAACAACCTTGCCTCCGATTCGCTCGGCGGCCGCGCGCGCGGCCTGCGGAGTATCGGCGACTTCGCCGCTCGGGATCGGAATCCCGTGGCGTGCAAACAGTTGCTTGCCCTGATATTCGAAAAGGTCCAAGCGACGCCCCTGTGACGTGGTGACCAAGCAGTGGACACCACGCGAACGCAGTGCCAGCGGCCATCCTACCCAGATCGGCCGTCCCGACGGCGGTGCGGGGCGGTACGTGGCGATCCCCACTAGCGCGACAGCCCCCGCACAGTGCGGAGCCGGTCGCTAAGGTGCGGGGTCGTGTCGACTGCCATTTCATTCGCCCGGGGCGCACCGTGCCCCGAAGCCCTGTCCGGCGACCTGATTGCGAACTGCACCGCTGCGGCGCTCGCCGCCGATGCCACGCGCGTGCTGTCATATGGGACCGGCCAGGGGTACCCACCCCTGCGCGAGGTGCTCGCGCAGGAACACGGGGTCCGCCCGGACCAGGTCTTCGTGACCAACGGATCCCTGCAGGGCTACGTCTTCATGCTCGAGACGCTCCTGTCGCCCGGTGATCTGGTCGCCGTCGAGGCGCCGACCTACGATCGCGCCCTACTGCAGCTGCGTCTGCACGGCATGGACGTCCTGCCGATCCCGGTCCAACCGGACGGCCTGGACGTCGACGCGCTCGCTGACGCCTGTGCCGCCGGCCGCGTGCCGAAGCTGCTGTACACGATTCCCAACTTCCAGAATCCGTCGGGGGCGACCCTGTCGGCTGCCAAGCGTACGGCGCTGCTCGAACTCGTCGACCGTTACGGCTTCTGGCTGCTGGAGGACGACCCGTACGGCAAGCTGCGCTTCGAGGGCGACCCGATCACGGGACTGTTTGCGGCCCACGAGGGCGGCAAGGTGATGTTCACCTCATCATTCTCCAAGACCGTTGCCCCCGGGCTGCGGGTCGGGTACATCGTGGCCCCGACGGATGTGGTGGGAACGCTCGCCGCGGCGGCGTCGCGGACCTACATCTCCCCGTCCCTGCTCGCGGAGGCCGCGATCGCGCAGTTGGTGACGGGCGGCCACCTCGAGGGCAACATCGCCCACGTGACGAACCTCATGCGCGAGCGCCGCGACGCGATGGCCGCCGGGCTTGTGCACATGCCGGAGGGCACCGTGTGCACGCCCCCCCAGGGCGGGTTCTTCATGTGGCTGGAGCTTCCCGAGGGATTGTCGGCCGATGCGCTGTTCGCGCCCGCCGCGGACGCCGGGATCGCCTACGTCAAGGGCAGCGATTGCGTCCTGGACGGCGGTGAGCGCACGCTACGGCTCGCCTACAGCGGCGTGAGCCCGGCGGAGATCGCCGAAGGCATGACACGCCTGGGCACGGTGTTTCGGAGCGCACTCACGTAACTCCGCGCGCTGCGCCGTGCCCGGCGACCGGGAGCGGCGCGTGCAGCGGTGCCGCAGCCGCCGGGTCGTGTGTGCGCTCAGCCTGGTGCGTCACCCACCGCACCGCCGCCTCGACGCCGTCGAGTTCGTGGCCGTCGAAGGTGTGGTTGGCACCGTCGATGTACTCCAGGTGCACCTCAGGGCAGCCGCCGTCGCGGGCGAGGCGCCGCAAGAGGTCGCCTTCGGACCGCGGGATCAGCGGATCGGCGCCGGCCTGGATCAGGGCCAGCGGCACACGCAGCAGCCCGACCCACCGGCGGGACTCGGCCGAGAGGGCTTCGGGCCCCCGGGAGTGCCACCAGGTGCGATATGTCCAGATCTCGGCGTGCTCGGGCCGGTCGGTGGGGCCGGTGGCCCGCTGCACGATGATGATGCGATCACGCGCCGGATCGTCGCCGCCGGCCATCTCGCGGGTAACGATCGAACACATCTCGTTGTAGGACGGGTTGCTGCCGAACCGCTCCCAACGCCGACGGAGCGACAGTGGCAGCGAGAGCGGATGGGCGATCGTGCACACACCGATGACCTCAGGCGGGTCATGGACGGCCTGGTACTTGGTCACCAACGTCGAGCCCATGCTGTAGCCCAGGAGGACAATGCGCCGGAATCCGCGCTCGCGCAGCGCGCGGACCGCGGCGGCGATGTCGAACTGGGCCTCGTCGAGGAGCCCCGTCCCAAAGAACACGCCGTAGTTGGCCATACGGGTGTTCGCGGTGAGCGCGGCGTACCCGCGTTCGGCAAGGTGGAAGGCCAGGCGGCGCGGCATGCCGGTCAGGTAGTGGCCGACGGACCCATGGATCACGAGCACCGCCATGCGCGGGTCGATCGCCCCGCGACGGGGGCGAAAGATCATGCCGTCCCAGTTGTGATGGTCCTCGGTCGGAATGACGATCAGGTCGGTCTCGATATCGGTGTCGTCCCGGCCGAACGCCGGCGGGCGACGTGCCAGCGGCCGGCGGGTCAACCGGGGGTGGTACGCGTCACGGTTGCTTGTCACGCGTGCTCCCGCAGCCAGCGCACCAAGGCCTGGATCGTGCTGAACTCCCGGCCGGCGAAGAAGTGGTCGGCACCCTCGATCATCTCGATGTCGACCTTCGTGTTGCCGCCGCCGCGCGCGACCCCGGCGAGTCGGTCGACCTCGGACGGGTCGACGACCTGGTCCTCGGTGCCCTGGATCAGCAGCACGGGCGCCCGTACCTGGGCGATCTGCAGGTGGGTCTTGGCCGCCGTCGCCGTCGGACCGCGCGAATGCCACCACGTGCGGTACGTGTACACCTCGGAGTCCTTCGGCTGGGTGCTCGGGCCGCGGCTGTGTTCGACCACGAAGAGCCGGTCGGCGTCCGCGCCGGCCGGGTCGCCGACGACCTGCTCGGCCCGGGTGTAGATCTCGTCGTAGGTCGGGCGTGCCCCCCAATGGGCCGCCCGCGCCTCCATCGCCTCGGGGAGTCCCCACGGCGCCCCAAGCAGGGCGAGCCCGCGCAGCCACGGGACATGCTCGGTCGCCGCCCAGCGGGTCGACAGGGCCGCGCCGCTGGAATACCCCATCGAGATCAGGTGATCCCAGCCCTCGGCCCGCAGCCAGTCGGCTCCGGCGGTGAGGTCCCGGCGTGCCAGGTCGAAGATGCCGGGGCCGACCAGCTGTCCGATGTTGCCCATGCGGGTCTCGACGATCAGCACGGGGAACCCTTCGCGGGCGAGCGGGGCGGGCAGAAACCGCAGCGTCCCGACGAGGAAGTTGCCCATGATCCCGTGCACGTGCATGCAGGCCGTCCGACGCCCGGTCATGCGCATCCGCCGGCGCGCCGCACGCTCATCGATCACGAAGAGCGCGTCGTGGTGGTGCCCATCGGCCGCGGTCAACGTGACGAGCTGGTATTCGACCGGCATTGCCCCCTACCTCGCCCGGGGCCCGGCCGGACGACGCTCGGGGCACGTCAATTCTGTGGGTTTCCTGCACGCAGAGTCCGTGAAATCCCCCATGCCTCACAGGGTAGTGCTTGGGGAAGATTGTCGCGTGTCACAGCTGGCTCTCAGATTCTGCTGCCCGTGGTGCAATCGCACCATGCCCCGCCCGATGGCGGTCGGCAGCATGACGCGCAGCCGCGTGCCGTCTCCGCCGTGTGCGTGGGTCGCCGCGGCACGTCGATCCGTTGTCTGTGCAACCAGTACCCGGTTACCCCCGGGGCCCGCGCACGCCGTTGTGGGATCAGTCGCCCCACCGGGTGTCGCGGACGTCTCCGGGCCGCGCACGACCTCGTCGAGCAAGGAGGGAAGTGAATGCCCGTTGAGACGTCGGAAGCGGCGTACGGGATGGACGGACCAAGCGACATGTCTCTTCGGATCGGACCGGGTGCCGCGCACGCCGGCCCGGGGGAGGTGACGCCGTGAGCGTTGTCGAGTTGTCCCGATGGCAGTTTGCCATCACCACCGTCTATCACTTCCTGTTCGTGCCGATCAGCATCGGCATGGCGGGCATCGTCGCCGGTTTCCAAACCGCGTGGTACCGCACCCGCAACCCCCAGTGGATGCGCCTGACCCGCTTTTTCGGGAAGATCATGCTCCTGAGCTTCGCCGTCGGTGTTGTCACCGGCATCGTGCAGGAGTTCCAATTCGGCATGAACTGGGCCGGGTACTCGCGCTACGTGGGCTCCGTCTTTGGTGCCCCGCTCGCGGTCGAGGCCCTCGCCGCCTTCTTCATCGAGTCCACCTTCCTGGGGATCTGGATCTTCGGCTACAAGCGGATCTCCGAGGGCTGGCATCTGGCGACCATCTGGCTCGCCGCGTTCGGGTCCACCCTGTCGGCGTACTTCATCCTCGCCGCCAACTCGTGGATGCAGCACCCGGTCGGCTACAAGATCGTCAACGGCCGCGCGGAGATGACCAGCTTCTGGAAGATGCTGACCAACCCCACCGTCTTTTTCGCATTTCCGCACACCGTAATCGGGGCGTTTGCGAATGCGGCCTTCATCATGCTCGGCATCTCCGCCTGGTATCTGATCCGCAAGCGCGACGTCGACATGTTCAAGCGGTCCGCCAAGGCGACCGTGTGGGTGGCCCTGATCGCCACCTTCGCCACCTTGGCGATCGGCCACTTCAACGGCCAGCTGATGACCCGTGAGCAGCCAATGAAGATGGCGGCCGCGGAGGCGCTCTACACGACGCAGAAGGGTCCGGGTCTGTCGATCTGGGCGGTTGCGCCGTTCGAGCAGCACCCGACCCGGACCACGACCGACATCACGATCCCGAAGGTGCTCGCGATCCTCGCGACCAACGACCCGAACGGAACCGTCCAGGGCATCAACGAGCTTCAGGCCAAGGACGTGGCCACGTACGGGCCGGGCAACTACGAGCCGATCATCGGCGTGACCTACTGGACCTTCCGGATCATGGTCGGTGCCGGCACGCTGATGCTGCTGTTCGCGCTCTGGGGTCTGTGGGCAGTCTGGCGCGGCACGCTCGAGACATCCAAGTGGTTCCTGAAATTTGCGGTGCCCGCGATGGCGCTTCCGACCATCGCGATCATCACCGGGTGGTTGTTTACCGAGCTCGGCCGCCAGCCGTGGGTCGTGTACGGCCTGCTGCTGACCCAGAACGCGGTCTCTCCCAGCATCACCACGTTCGACGTCTGGGTGTCGATCATTCTGTTCACCCTCATCTACGGGATTCTCGGGGCAGTCGCAGTGTGGCTGACCGTGCGGATCGTCAAGAAGGGTCCGGATCCCGAAGTCGACGATGCAGGAGCGGCCGTTGAGCCCAACCTGCACGTGGCGTACTAGGAGGCGTGATGTCCGGTTTATGGAATCTTGAGACGCTGTGGTTTGTGCTCGTCTGCGTCCTGTGGATCGGGTTCATGTTCCTGGAAGGCTTCGACTTCGGCGTGGGCATGCTGCTCATGATCGTCGGCAAGTCTCCCCAGGAACGACGGGCCGTCATCCACACGATCGGTCCCGTCTGGGACGGCAACGAGGTGTGGCTCCTGACGGCGGGCGGTGCGACCTTTGCCGCCTTCCCGAACTGGTACGCCTCGATGTTCTCCGGCTTCTACCTGGCCCTGTTCCTGGTGCTGTTCGGGCTGATCATCCGCGGTGTGTCGTTCGAGTTCTGGGGCAAGGTCGAAGATCCCCGGTGGCGGTCGGTCTGGGAGTGGGCGATGGCCGTCGGCAGCTTCTTGCCGGCGCTATTGGTCGGGGTGGCGTTCGCCAACTTGATCCGCGGTATTTCGCTCGACCCCCAAGGCAACTACACCGGTAGCTTCTGGGACCTGTTGAACCCGTACGCACTCCTCGGCGGGGTCGTCACCCTGCTGCTGTGCCTTGCCCACGGGGCAAGCTTCCTGCAGCTGCGGACCGTCGCTCCCCTCAAGGAGCGCGCCGCTGCGCTCGGGCGGATCCTGATGCCCCTCGCCGCGCTTGCGGTGATCGGCTTCGTCGCTTGGACGTTCGGTGAGACCTCGCACCACAGCCCCGGCTTGTGGATCACCTCGATCGTGGCCTGTGTGGCCATGATCGCGGCGGCAGGGCTCGGCGCCACGGGCCGGTCCGGCCTGGCATTCGTCGCCGGCGGTTTGGGCATCGCAATGACCGTGGCAACATGGTTCACTGCGCTGTATCCGAATGTGACCGTGGACAGCAATGACCACGCCTACAACCTGACCGTCTTCAACGCGGCGTCGAACCACTACACCCTCGTGGTGATGACGGTCACGGCTCTGATCCTGGTGCCGATCGTGCTGATCTACCAAATCTGGACCTACTACGTGTTCCGGCAGCGTGTCGGTCTCGGCGGCTCGCCCGCAGAGCCCACGCCTCCGGAGGTGAAAGCCGGGGTGTGAAACCCACCCAGCGGCGCCTGATGCGCGAGAGCAGGGTGGCGCGCCGCGCACTTGGCGCGGCCGCCCTGCTGGCGCTCATCCAAGCCGTGCTCACGGTGGTCTGGGCGGTTGCTCTCGCCGCTGCGATCGCCCCGGTCGCGATGAACGGCGCGGGCCTCACGCAGGTCCGCACCGCCATCATCGTCGCGGCCTGCGCGGCGCTCGGGCGCGCGGCGGTCGCCTGGGGATTCGAATCCACCGGACGCGTCGGCGCGCAGCAGGTGATGTCCGAGCTCCGGCTCCGGCTGGCGGCCCACGTCCTCGAAGCCCGTCCGCTGACGCAAGGGACGGATTCCACCGGGGAGCTGGCGACGGTGGCCGTCCAGGGCGTCGACGGCCTCGAGCTCGTCTTCGCCCGGTACTTTCCCCAGATGATGCTGGCGATCGTGGTGCCAATTGCGGCGATCGGCTGGATCATCCCAACAGACTGGGTTTCGGCGGCGATTCTGGCCGTCACGATCCCCGTGATCATCATCTTCATGATCCTGATCGGCCTCGGCGCAGATCGCCGCGCAAAGGCGCGGTGGGCCGCGATGCAGATGCTCGGCGGGCGGTTCTTTGAGGTCGTGCGCGGCCTGACGACGTTGCGTGTCCACGGGCGCGCCGAGGCGCAGGTCGCGGTGCTGGAGCAGGTCGGCGAGGACTACCGCCGCGAGACGATGTCGACCCTGCGCCTGGCGTTCTTGTCGGCGCTCGTACTGGAACTCGCCGCGGCGCTCGGCACGGCGATGGTGGCTGTCGCGCTCGGGATTCGACTTGTCGACGGTGGGATCGGACTGCAGGCGTCGCTGGCCGTTTTGATTCTGGCGCCCGAGGTGTACCAGCCGATCCGTCAGTTGGGCGCGCAGTTCCACGCGAGCGCTGACGGGATGATTGCGGCCGAGGAAATCTTCGCGGTCTTGGACGCGCCTGCGGTGCTCGACCTGCCGTCCGCGTCGCCTGCCCCGTCGCCCTCGCCGGCCCGGGACGCCATCGTGCTCGACGATGTCAGGGTGGCCTATCCGGGGCGCTCCGTCCCGGCGCTCGACGGGATCAGCCTGGCGCTTGCGCCGGGGGAGTTCGTCGCGCTCGTGGGGCCCAGCGGCGCCGGCAAGACGACCGTCGCAAGCCTGCTGGTGCGCCTAATCGATCCGACGTCGGGGGCGGTGCGCGTCGGCGGGATCGACCTGCGGCAGATCGATGCCGACGCCTGGCGGTCGCGGATCGCGTGGGTGCCGCAGCGTCCCCGAATCTTCGCGGCGACCGTTGCGGAGAACGTGCGCGTCGCCAATCCGGTGGCCGACGAGGCACAGGTCCGTGAGGCGCTGCGCCAGGCGGGCGCGGATACGCTCGTGGCGGAGATGCCCGACGGGCTCGCGACGCGGCTGGGCGAGGGGGGCCGGCGCCTGTCGGCCGGTGAGGCACAGCGGATATCGTTGGCACGTGCGTTCCTGCGCGACGCCGACCTGTTCGTGCTCGATGAGCCCACCGCGCACCTTGACGGTGTGCTCGCGGCTGAGCTCGCACAAGTCATCCGCCGTTTGACCGCGGGCGCGACGACGCTGGCCGTGACCCACCGTCAGGAACTGGTGCACGCCGCCGATCGCGTCATCCGCATGGAAGACGGCCGGGTCGCCGGTGCCCTCGTCGCGGAGGCCGTGGCATGACCGCGACACGGGCGCTGATCGCCGCCGTCAGGCAGGCCCGCATCGGCGTCTGGCTACCGATTGCCGCCCTGGCGACGACAATCGGTACGGTCGTACTCGGGGCGGCACTGCTGGGGACCTCGGGCTATCTGATCAGTCGCGCCGCCCAGCAGCCCCCAATCCTCGCGTTGGGCGTCGCGATGGTGCTGGTGCGGGCATTCTCGGTCGGCCGCGCGATCATGCGCTATCTGGAGCGCCTGACCACCCACGAGCTCGCGCTCGGAGCGCTTGCCCGTCTGCGCAGCAGCTTCGTGGCGCGCCTCATCCCGCTCGTACCGGCGGGGTTGCCGCGGCTCCGGGCCGCCGATCTGATGAGCCGGTTCACCTCCGATGTCGATCAGCTGCAGGAGCTCTTTCTGCGGGGGCTGTTGCCGCCGATCGCCGCGGTGGTGGTCATCTGCATGGCCGGCGTCGCCGCCGGAGTCATGCTGCCCGCCGCCGGCGTCGTCCTGGCCGTTGTTCTGATCGCCTTCGCGGTTCTGGTCCCCGTGGCCACGGGTGCGGTCGCGCGCGCGGCCGGCCGCCGCCAAGCCCGCGCCCGGGCGGACCTCGCCGCACGGGTGGTCGACGTGCTCGAGGGCGCGCCCGACATCGTGGCGTGGGGTGTCCGCGACGCTCATCTCGGCGCGGTTGAGCGCGCGAATGACACGGTGATGCGGCTCGGGCGCCGGGACGCCTACGCCAGCGGGGTGGCTGCGGGCCTGAGCGGCCTCGGCGCGCAGGTGGCGGCGCTCGCCGTGCTGATCGTGGCGGTGCCGGCGGTCCGTGATGGACGCATGTCCGGGGTGCTGCTCGCCGCCTTGGTGCTCATGGCGCTTGCGGTCTTCGAGGTACTCGTGCCGCTGCCGGTTGCCGCGCAGAATCTGGCCGCCTGCGGGCAGGCGGCGCTCCGGCTCGAGGAATGTGTCGATCGTCCGATTCCGATCACCGACCCCGACGTCCCTGAGGTCCCGGGGCCCGGAAGGTCGCTGTCGCTGCGCGGAGCCCAGGTCCGGTTCGCACCCGAACAGGAGCCGGTGCTGTCGGGAATCGACCTCGATCTCTGCTGGGGGCGGGCGGTGGCCATCGTCGGGCCCAGCGGCTCGGGCAAGACCACACTGTGCGAGGTGCTTGCGCGCCTGCGCGCCATCGAAGCGGGTGCGGCGCTGCTCGACGGGATCCCGCTCGATCGGCTTCGGCAGTTTGATGTGCGGCGTGCGGTGACGCTCGTCCCCCAGGACGCCTACCTCTTCCCGACCTCGATCGCGGGCAATCTGCGCATCGCCCGCCCGGACGCGAGCGATGACGAGCTGTTGGATGTGCTGTCCCGGGCGGGGCTCGGCGAGTGGGTCGACGGCCTTCCCGACGGTCTGGAGACGCATGTCGGACAGGATGGCGGGCTGTTGTCCGGCGGGCAGCGGCAGCGCGTGACGCTGGCGCGCGGCCTGCTGGCGCCCGGCGGCCTGCTGGTGCTCGACGAGCCGACCTCGCATCTTGACGCCGCCTCGGAGGCCGCCTTCCTCGACGATGCGCACGGCGCTTCGGTGACCGACCGCACGGGCCTGTGCATCGTGACCCACCGGCTGGCCGGGATGGAGCGCTTCGACGAGATCGTGGTGATCGTCGACGGACATGTCCGCGAGCGGGGCACCCACGCCGAGCTCGTCGTGTCGGGCGGGTGGTACGCCGACACCGTGCGCGCCACGGCCGTCGCCGCCTGAGTCCGCCCCGACGGGTCAGCGGTTAGTCTGCAGTCCCGACCCGCAGATGGAGGTCCCGAGCAGATGCGCGCAAGCTCATTACAGTCCGTGTTCCCGCAGGACACGAACTCGCAGGGCAGCCTGTTCGCCGGCACCCTCGTCGGCTGGATGGACCGCTGTGCGGCCTATGCGGCGATGCGCCAGGCACGCGGTACGGTCGTGACCGCGGCGATGGAGGAAATCAGCTTTCGCACGCCGATCGTCAAGGGCGACCTGGTTGAGATCGAGGCCGTGGTCGAGAGCGTCGGACGCACCTCGATGCGCGTCAAGCTCGACGTCTGGCGTGAGCGGATCGAGGACGGCACACGTGAGTTGTGCGTCGTCGGCCATTTCACACTGGTCGCCGTTGGCCGGGACGGGCGTCCGGTCACGGTGCCGCAACCGTAGCCGTCGGCACCGTCCGGGACAGCCATGTGGGCGCGTCCCGGACGGTGCGGGTACCGCTAGAGCAGTTCGGCGACCGTCTCGCGCTCGCCGACGAGCTCGTCGTTCGAGGCGTTGATCTTGGCCTGTGCGAACTCGTCGTGGGCGACGCCCGTGACGATTTCGTACTTGCCGCTGGCGACGGTGCGTACCGGCACGGATGCCCAGACGCCGTCGGCAAAACCGTAGGAGCCGTCGGACTGGCAGGCGATCGAGTGCACCTTGTCGCTCGGGGTGTAGAGCGACTTGACGTGGTCGGTTAAGGCGTTGGCAGCAGAGGCCGCACTCGACAGACCGCGCGCCGCGATGATCTCGGCGCCGCGCTTACCGACCTTCGGAAGGAAGTCTTCCTGCAGCCAGGCGTGGTCCGTGATCACGTCGGTCGCAGGCGTGCCGCCGATCGTCGCGTGGAAGAAGTCGGCGAACATCGTCGGGGAGTGGTTCCCGTAAATGATGATGTTCTCGACCTCGGTGACCTGCACGCCGGCCTTCTGGGCCAGCTGGGTCGAGGCCCGGTTCTGGTCCAGGCGGGTCATCGCCGTGATGCTCGTCGGCGCGATCCGCTTGAAGCGGCTGGCGGCGATCATCGCGTTGGTGTTACAGGGGTTTCCGACCACGACGGCGGTCACCCCGGCGGAGGCCACCTCGTCGAGGGCGTCGCCCTGGGCGATGAAGATGCGGCCGTTGTCCTTGAGCAGGTCGGCACGCTCCATGCCCGGTCCCCGCGGCTTGGAGCCGACGAGCAGGACCCAGTCCGCGTCAGCGAATGCGACCCGCGGGTCGTCGGTCGCGGTGACGCTGGTCAGCAGCGGGAACGCACAGTCGTCGAGCTCCATGACAACGCCCTTGAGGGCTTTCTGCACGGCCTCGACGGGGATCTCCAACAGGCGCAGATCCAGTTCTTGATCCTTGCCGAACATTTCGCCGGCGGCGATGCGCGGCAGCAGCGAATATCCGATCTGGCCGGCTGCGCCGGTGACGGCAACTTTGAGGACCGCCATCAAGCGCCCTTCTCTTTCATGCGCTCGATGATGGCGGTGGCTACCTCGGCGGTGCCAATCGCGGTCGGATCATTACGGTCCGGCTTCATATCGTAGGTCACAGACTTTCCTTCGCGGATGATGTCGGCGATCGACGACTCCATCAGGGCAGCTGCCTCGTCCTCCTTGAGGTACTTCAGCATCATGACCCCGGAGAGCATCATCGCCATCGGGTTGACCTTGTTCAGGCCGGCGTACTTCGGAGCTGATCCGTGGGTCGGCTCGAACAGCGCGGCGTTGGTGCCGATGTTGGCACCGGGTGCGACACCGAGGCCGCCGACGAGGCCGGCGCAGAGATCGCTGAGGACGTCGCCGTACAGGTTCGGCAGCACGATGACGTCGTAGAGCTCAGGCTTCTGGACGAGCTGCATGCACATGTTGTCCACGATGCGCTCTTCAAACGCGATGTCCGGATAGTCCTTGGCGACCTCGGTTGCGGTCGCGAGGAACAGGCCATCGGTGAACTTCATGATGTTGGCCTTGTGGACGGCCGTGACCTGCGTGCGGCCGTTGTCCCGGGCGTATTCGAAGGCGTAGCGGACGATGCGCTCGGTGGCCTCGACGGAGATCGGCTTGATCGAGATGCCCGTGTGCGCGCCGAAGTGGGCGTCGGGGTTGGCCTCCTTCAGGAACTCGAGCAGCTTGAGGTTGTCCGGCGTGTCGGCCTCGAACTCGATGCCGGCGTACAGGTCCTCGGTGTTCTCGCGGATGAGAACCAGGTCCACGTCCCTGTACCTGGTGCGGACGCCCTCGTAGTACTTGCAGGGGCGTACGCAGGCATACAGGTCGCAGATCTTGCGAAGCGCCACGTTGACGCTCCGGAACCCGGTTCCGACGGGCGTGGTGATCGGACCCTTGATACCGATCTTGTTGGTGAGGATCGAATCGATGGTGGCCTGGGGAAGGGGAGTTCCAGCCTCCGCCATGATGTCGACGCCAGCTTCCTGCACGTCCCAGTCGAAATCGACGCCGGTCGCATCCAAGACACGCTTGGTGGCGTCGGCGATTTCCGGACCCGTACCGTCGCCGGGAATGAACGTGACGCGGTATGCCACTGAAACCTGCTCCTTGTGTGGCGGTTTGTGGGGGGCGATCGGTCCAACCCTACTGCCGAGCTTCCGCAGGGGCCGGAATCGCCGCGCAAAACAGCGGGAGTATACGCTTGTGTTCCGAGCACGGAGGCGGGTTTGGTGGGCACCGGGTCGCATGCGTGGTACTTCCCCGAATTCCGTCTGTCGAGGCTGGGAAGTTCGGCCGATGGGGAAGGTCGGATGTCACAAGTGAACATCGCCGCGATTCCGGTAGATTCCACGGTCGGAATCACGATCACGCTGTCCACCACGAGAGCACCCGAGGGGGGGCGGAAGTTTGCACACCCATGACGTTGTCGTCGTCGGTGCCGGCCTTGCAGGAATGCGCGCCGCGATTGCCGCGCACGAGGCCGGAGTCGATGTCGCGCTAGTGACGAAGGTTCACCCGGTCCGGAGCCACTCCGGGGCCGCTCAGGGCGGCATCAACGCCGCGCTCGGCAACGCGACCGACGACTCGACCGACAACCACACCTTCGACACCGTGAAGGGCTCGGACTACCTGGGCGACCAGGACGCGATCGAGATTCTCTGCGGGGATGCTCCGGGCGAGATCATCCAGCTCGAGCACTGGGGTGCGGTCTTCTCGCGCCACGAGACGACGGGCAAGATCGCCCAGCGTCCATTCGGCGGCGCCGGGTTCCCCCGGACCTGTTACGCGGCCGACCTCACCGGCCTGGTGATTCTGCACACGCTCTACACCGTGTGCGTGAAGTACGACATCCCGTGTTACGAGGAGTACTTCGTCACCGAGCTGATCACCGACGACCACGGCGGGTGCGCCGGGGTCATCGCGTACGACATGGTCCACGGCACGGTGGAGACCATCGGCGCCAAGGCGGTGGTGCTCGCCACCGGCGGCGCGGGTCGGGTATACGCCCCGTCCACGAACTCGCACAGCTCCACGGGTGACGGCATGAGCCTCGCGCTCCGTGCCGGCGTCCCGCTCAAGGACATGGAGTTCATGCAGTTCCACCCGACGACGCTCAACCCGAGCGGTGTGCTGGTGACCGAGGGTGCCCGCGGTGAAGGTGGCATTCTGCTCAACAAGGATGGCGAGCGGTTCATGAGCAAGTACGCTCCGAACAAGCTCGAGCTCGCCTCGCGTGACGTCGTGTCGCGTGCCGAGGCCACCGAGATCATGGAAGGCCGTGGAGTCGACGGATCGGTCCTGCTGGACCTCCGCCACCTCGGCCGCGACAAGATCATGGAGCGCCTCCCGCAGATCCGCGAACTGGCGATGGCCTTCGCCGGCGTGGACCCGATCGATGCGCCCATCCCGATCCGTCCCGGCGCGCATTACCACATGGGTGGCGTGCACGTGGACTCCTGGGGCGCTGCCCCGCACATGCCGGGCCTGTTCGCTGCTGGCGAATGCGCCTGCGTCTCTGTTCACGGCGCGAACCGACTCGGCGGCAACTCGCTGCTGGAGGCCGTCGTCTTCGGTGCCCGCACCGGCTCCGCCGCGGCCGGCTTCGCCCAGGACTTCAACGGGCGCGGCATCCAGGCAAGCCCGCAGGACGCGATCGAGTACGAGGCCAAATTGCGCGAACTGCTCGATCGCCCGGACGGCCCGAAGCAGTGGGTCATCCGCGATGAGCTCGCCGACACCATGCAGGAGAAGGTCGGCGTCTTCCGGACCGGACCCGAGCTCGAAGAGGCCAAGGTCACGATCGACCGCCTGCGCGAGCAGTTCAAGGGCGTCGTGGTCGACGACAAGGGCAAGACCTTCAACCAGTCGCTCATCCATGTCATCGAGACCGGCTTTCTGCTCGATCTCGCTGACACGATGGTGGTCGGCGCGATCGCCCGCACCGAGAGCCGGGGCGCCCACTCGCGCACCGACTTCACCGAGCGCGATGATGAGAACTGGCTCAAGCACACGCTCGCCTACCTCGACGACGACAGCGTGCGTCTCGACTACAGCGAGGTCACCTTCACGAAGTTCGAGCCGCAGGTGAGGAGCTACTAGTGCCCCAGACCACGTTTGATGTCTTCCGCTATCAGCCGGACACCAGCGACGAGGCGTACCGCCAGAAGTACGAGCTGGAGCACGGTGAAGACATGACCCTGCTCGACGCGATCCTGCGTCTTCAGAATGAGCAGGACGGCACCCTGGCGGTCCGGTACTCATGCCGCTCGGCGATCTGCGGGTCGTGCGCCTGCAAGGCCGACGGCAAGACGGTGTTGGCATGCATGACGCAGGTCGAGGACCTCAAAGCGCAGAACGGCGACCAGGCCGTGCGCGTCGACCCGATCGGCAACTTCAAGCCGATCAAGGACCTCGTCGTCGACATGGAGCCGTTCTGGACCAAGTTCAAGTCGGTCAAGCCGTACCTGATTCCGGACTCGGACCCGCCGGAGAAGGAGCGCATCGTCTCCAAGGAAGCGATGCAGAAGATCTACAACGAGAGCAAGTGCATCCTGTGCGCCGCCTGCTACTCGGAGTGCAACTCGCTGGCTGCCGATGCCGAGTTCGTGGGCCCGGCGGCGTTCGCCTGGGGCTTCCGCTTCGCCGCTGACGAGCGCGACGGTCAGCGCAGCCAGCGCGCCAAGCTCTACTCCGGTGAGCACGGCATCTGGGACTGCACCCGTTGCATGTACTGCAACGAGCGCTGCCCGAAGGGTGTCGATCCCCGCGATGCGATCGAGAAGCTCGGCGGCATCGCCTTCCAGGAGGGTCTCGGCATGCGTGACGCCGGCGGCCGTCACGCCAAGGCGTTCCTGGTGTCCCTGCGCACCGGCGGCAAACTCAACGAGACGCTGCTGGTCCCGCTGACCCAACCGCTCAAGGCGCCGTTTGACCTGCCGTTCGCCCTGAAGATGATTCAGAAGGGCAAGGCGCCATCGCCGCTGCCCCACAAGATCCGCAGGCTGGACGAAGTCAAGAAGCTCATGAAGAGCGTGAAGGAGACGATCTAGGTGGCGCGCAAGTTTGCGTATTACCCCGGATGCGTGGCGGAGTTCAGCTCCAAGGAGCTCAACTCGACCACCAAGGCACTTGCACCACTGCTTGACATCGATCTTCTGCCGATGCCCGCGGCCACATGCTGCGGTGCGGGTGACGTCGCCGAGGCCAAGCCGAATCTCTACCTGACGCTCAACGTGCGCATCCTCTCCCAGGCGGAGGAGATGGGCGTGGACATCATGACCATCTGCAACGTCTGCACGCTGAACCTGCGTCGGGCAAACAAGCTGGTCAAGGAAGACCCCCGGCTGCTCGAGGCCGTCAACGAGGAGCTCGTCAAGGCCGGCGCCCGTCCGTACGAGGGCACGCGCGAGGTCACCCACCTGCTCTGGTACATCGCCACCGAAGAAGGCCTGTCGCTCCTCGAGCGCCAGGGCCCCAAGGGGCTCAACGGCCTGCGCGTGGCGCCGTACTATGGCTGCCAGCTACTCCGTCCGTCGTCGGTGATGGGCTTCGAGGATCCGGACCAGCCCCAGTCGCTGGAGCGCCTGATCGTGGCACTCGGCGGCGAGGTCGCCGACTACGAGGCCAAGTCCAAGTGCTGCGGCTTCCCGATCCTGCTCGCCCGCGAGACCACCGCGCTCAAGGAGTCGCACGTCGCGCTCTCGCAGGCCCGTGACGCCGGCGCGGACTGCATGGTGACCCCGTGCCCGCTGTGTCACCTGGCGATGGACGCGTACCAGCGCAAGGCCGAGAAGGTCAACGGCGAGACCTACAACATGCCGGTGCTGCATCTTCCGCAGCTGCTCGGCCTGGCACTGGGCCTCGACAACAGCGTGATGGACTTCAAGCGCCACATGGTCCCGGTGGACCAGGTGCTGGAGGTCGTCGGCGCCTAGTGCGCCTCCGCGACGGGCGGCCCGCCCGGTCCGTGGAGCTGTGTGCTTCCCGTGAGGCCCGCCGGATGGCGGGCCTCACGTCGCGTTTGCTTGAACGGGTGGCAACCGGTGGGCTCGACGTGGTGTCCGGACCTGGCATGATCGCGCTGTGACGCGGATTCTTGCAGTAACCGATGCCGTCGCCACGCAGCTTCCCGACTGCTGCGGCGACTGCGTGTTTTGGCAGCGCACGGGCGTGGTCTCGCACCCGGCGGCCAAGCGCCGGTGGGCACGCCGGGCCGAGGGGCGGTTCGGTCCTTGGGGACGCATGCTCACCGAGCAGGGTGCCTTCCGAGGGGTCATCCAATATGGGCCGCGGACGCTGTTCCCGCGGACGCGCATCATGCCGGCCGGACCAGCGTCCGCGGATGCGGCTGTTGTCACCTGTGTCTACCTGTCGGCGGCCGATCGTGCCGGCACCTGCGAGCGGCTGTTCCTCGAGGCGCTCGCCGACCTTCAGGCGCGCGGCCTGCCCGCCGTCGAGGCCTTCGCGATCAACTACCCCGACGACATCCCCGACGACGAGCGATTCGACGCCCACCACACCATGTTCGATCGCGACTTTCTCGAGCACCTGGGCTTTGCCCCGGTCCGCAGTGCCGGGCAGGTATCGCTGATGCGGGTGGCATTCGATGAGGCCGCACGGGAGCCACCATCGCGACGCGACCGTGCGCGCGCGCGGCTGCGCCGGTTCCTGCCGTCGCGGGCGACGTCGGGCGCGTGATCGGCCGGTCGGGCAGCGGCGGCGGATCCCGCCGGATCCTCGCGCTGTTTGTGGTCGCGTTCGCGGCACTGCTTGTGGCAGGTGCAATCGCCGCCGCCGCGCCGCGGATCCAACCGGAGGTCCTGCTCGCCCTCCGGCACGGCGACAGCTACGCAGACCCCGTGTTCTACCAGGCGTCCGTTGCCCGCCAGATTCGCGCCGATGCCGCCGAACTGCGTCGACGCGGCGAGGATGTGAAGCTCGCCGCAGTGCCGTTCGTACCCGGTCGCGACCTGACCGCGTATGCGACCGCGCTGCGCACTCAGCTGCACTACGGCGGAACGCTCGTGGTGACGACCCCCCACGGTAACGTCGCGGCAGCGGGCCCGCGGGACCCAATCTCGATCACCGTCGCCCTTACGGCGATCGGTGCCGATCAGGTGGTCGATCCCGCGGCGCGGCTGCTCGCGGCGGCGGAGGTATCGACGCCGCCTCCCACCGATTCGGGGAGCGGTGTCCGCGACCTCATCGTCCTGGTCGGCGTCGCACTGGCCGGCGGGGCGCTCGCGATCGGGTGGGGGCTGCGCCGCGAACAGCGCCGCAATCACGAGCGCACGATGGAGTCGCGGGGGCTGCTGAAGGTCTACGCCGATGCCCTCGGGGCCCGGGCGCGACTGCTGTCGGCCGTACGCACGGACGATCCGGAGGCGCACGGGCTCGTCGAGGCGGTCGAGGCATACCACGCCGCCGCCGATGCGCTCATCATCCACGCGACCACCGAGCCGGAGCTCGCCGAAGGCGCCCACTCGTTGCGCAGCGGGTTCGGCGACGCCGAGCGGGCGGGCGAGATCGTGGGCCGACCATTCCCGCATGCCACGCCGTTCGCCGGCCTGTGCGCCGTCGACCCGGCGCACGGGGCCGTCGCGAACCCGTCCGCCGACGGGTCGTTGTGCGCGGCCTGTACCGGCCGTCTGCGCTCCGGACAGGAGCTCGTCCCGCGACGGGTCGAGTCCGGCGGCGTGCCCCTTTCGTTTCTGGAGGCGCCGGTGCCATACGGCATCACGACCCCGGTGGGGATCCCGGTCGCCTGAGGCACATCGCGCCCGATCGGGTCGCCGGCGCTAGTGGGGGCCGCGCCACTTGCGCGCGAAGGGAAGGCGCCACGTGCGCGGAGCGATGAGCTCGTGGATGGCGTCCGGCCCCCAGGACTCCTCCGGATAGGGATGCACGTCGGGTGGCGTGTCGAGGATGTCCTCCGAGACCTCCCAGAGCCGCTCGATGCCCTGGGCGTTGGCGAACAGGCTGCGGTCGCCGATCATCGCGTCGTAAATCAGGCGTTCGTAGGCCTCCAGCAGCTCTCCGTGAGCCTGGTCTTCGTAGAGCGAGAACTGCAGGCTCTGCTTGGCCAGCCGCATCCCGGGTCCGGGCCGCTTTCCGTAGAACGACAGTGACAGCCGGGACGCTTCAGCCAGATCGAAGGTGAGATGGTCCGTTCCGAATTCCCCGACGCCCGATCCGTTCGGGAACATCGTCTTCGGCGGCTCCTTGAACGCGATCGAGATGATGCGGGCCCCTTCGGCCATCCTCTTGCCTGTGCGCAAGTAGAACGGCACGCCGGCCCAGCGCCAATTGTCGATCTCGCACTTGAGGGCGACGAAGGTCTCCGTCGACGAGTCCAGGGACACGCCGGGCTCGTCGCGATAGCCGGCGTACTGCCCGCGGATGAGGTGCTCGGGCGAGATCGGCAACAGCGAGCGGAAGACCTTGTTCTTCTCCTCGCTGATCGCATTCGGCTCGAGCGCGGTCGGCGGCTCCATTGCCACGAACGCCAAGACCTGCAGCAGATGGGTCACGACCATGTCGCGGTAGGCGCCCGTGGCCTCGTAGAAGGCCGCGCGGCCGTTGACCGACAGCGTCTCGGCCACATCGATCTGGATGTGGTCGATGAAGTGGCGGTTCCAGATCGGCTCGAACAGGCCGTTGGCAAAGCGCAGGGCGAGGATGTTCTGAGCGGCCTCCTTGCCGAGAAAGTGGTCGATCCGGAACACCTGCTCCTCGCCGAAGACCTCGTGGACGATGCCGTTCAGGCGACGTGCACTCTGGAGATCGGTGCCGAAGGGTTTCTCCATGATCACGCGAGAGCGGGCGACCAGCCTCTCGTCGCGCAGGGCGTGGATCACCGCGGGTGCCGCCACCGGGGGCACGCTGAGATAGTGGAGCCGCCGTGGGGTGCCGCCGAGATCCTGTTCGGCGACCGCGACCGCCTCGGCAAGTGTCGGTGCGCCCGCCGACTGGTCGGTGTAGTGCAGGCGGCCGGCGAAGTCGTGCCAGGCGCCCGCGGTGACCGGTATGCGGCTGAACTGGGAGCACGCGGACCGTGCAAAGGTCCGGAATGCGTCGGTGTCCATGGGCTCGAGCGAGGTGCCGACGATCCGGACGTCAGGCAGCAGCCCTGACCGGGTCAGATGCAGGAGCCCCGGCAGGAGTTTGCGGCGCGCGAGGTCACCGGTGGCCCCGAAGAGGACGACCACCTGCGGCGCGAGCGGGGGTATCGCGCTGACTGCGGCATCATCGGGCTGCTGATCGCGCATGTCCCGACCGTAATCGCGGCCTGCGGAGTGGGCCATGGCCCGGTGGCCAAAGGCGGCTGCGCCGATCTCGACGGTCGTGCCGGGGCGCCGGCGGCGTGCGGGCTAGAGCCAGCCCCGCGTCACGAGCGATTCGGCGATCTGGACCGCATTGGTGGCCGCACCCTTTCGCAGGTTGTCGCTGGAGAGCCACAGCGCCAGTCCGCGCGGGTGGGACAGATCCTTGCGAATGCGCCCGACCATGACCTCGTCGCGCCCGGTGGCGAGCCGCGGCAGCGGATATATCCCCTGCTCGGGCTCATCGGTGAGGATCAGCCCGGGTGCGGCCATCAGCAGTCCGCGGGCCGCATCGGCGGTGAGGGGCTCGGTCGTCTCGATCTGGATCGAGACCGAGTGCCCGTTGAAGACCGGCACGCGGACGCACGTCGCGCTGACGGCGAGGCTGGGCAGCCCGAGCATCTTCTGGGTCTCGGCGATGACCTTGCGTTCTTCGCCCGTGTAGCCCGTCTCGTCGAAGGCGTCGATGTGCGGGAGCACGTTGAAGGCGATCGGATGCGGATACACCTCGGGGTCCGGCTCGTCGCCCGCGAGGTAGCCCTCAGTCTCGCGCCGCAGCTCGGCGATGCCGCCCGCGCCCGTGCCCGAGACTGCCTGGTAGCTGGAGATGATCACCCGCTCGAGCCCGACGGCGTCGGCGAGCGGCTTCAGCACCACGACCAGCGGCGCCGCCACGCAGTTCGGGTTGGCGATGATCCCCTGGTGGCCCTGGATGGCCGCTTCGTTGACCTCGGGGACCACGAGCGGGACGTTCGGCGCCATCCGGAACGCGGACGAGTTGTCGATCACGACGGCGCCGGCCTCGACGGCCGCCGGGGCGAAGTCGCGCGAGCGTTGGCCGCCGGCCGAGAACAGCGCGATGTCGACCCCGTCGAAGCTGTCCTCCGCGAGTTCGCGGACCGTGAACGGCTTGCCGAGATACTCGATCGTGCGGCCATCGCTACGCGCGCTGGCAAGTGGGCGGAGCTCGGACACCGGAAAGCCGCGCTCCTCCAGGACGCGCAACATCATCGAGCCGACGGCGCCGGTGGCGCCGACGACGGCGACGTTAAACATGCGCCCTCCGGGCCGCCTCGGATTCGAGGTCGAACGCGTCGTGCAGCGAGCGGACCGCGCGCTCGACGTCGCGCCGGTTGATCACCACGGTGATCCGGATGGTCGAGGTGTCGATCATCAGGATGTTGATGTCCTTCTCGGCGAGGACGCGGAACATCTTGGCCGCGATACCCGGGTTGGACTTCATCCCGGCGCCGACCAGGGTGACCTTGCCGATCTGGTCGTCTGCCGTCAGCGAGGCAAACCCGAGCGCATCCTTGACCGCCTCGAGGGTCTCCAGCGCGCGGCCGAGCTCATCGAGCGGCAACGTGAACGAGAGATCGGCGCGACCGTCGGATCCCATGTTCTGGATGATCGTGTCGACGTTGATGAGTGCATCGGCAAGCGCGGTGAAGATCGCGGCCGCGACACCGGGTTGGTCCTGGACCCCGGTGATCGTGATCTTGGCCTCGTCGCTCTTGTGCGCGATGCCGGACACGATCGCCTGCTCCATGTCGGGTGTCTCCTTGGTGATCCAGGTCCCCTCGTCGGTGACAAACGACGAGCGCACGTGCAGAGGGACGTCGTAGTTGCGTGCGAACTCGACTGATCGTAGCGCCAGAATCCTGGAACCCATGGCGGCCATCTCGAGCATCTCTTCGTGGCTGATCCGTGGGAGCAGTACGGCGTCGGTCACGATCCGCGGGTCCGCGGTGAACACTCCGGTCACGTCGGTGTAGATCTCACAGACATCGGCGCCGATCGCCGCGGCCAACGCGACCGCGGTGGTGTCGCTGCCGCCGCGCCCGAGGGTCGTGACGTTCTTGTCGTCGAGGGACATCCCCTGGAACCCCGCGACCAGCGCGATGTTGCCGCCCGCGAGCGCGTCCTTGATCCGGTCGGCCCGGATCTCGACGATGCGCGCCTTGGTGTGTGCGCTGTCGGTGAAGATGCCGGCCTGCGAACCCGTGAACGACACGGCCTGGTGCCCGAGATCGTGCAGTGCCATCGCCATCAGCGCGCACGAGATGCGCTCCCCGGTCGACAGCAGCATGTCCATCTCCCGCGGGTTCGGGCGCTCCGAGATCTCGTTGGCGAGCTGGACGAGGCCGTCGGTCGTCTTGCCGCGGGCCGACACGACCGCGACGACGCGATCGCCGGACTCGGCGGCGGACGCGATTCGGCCGGCCACGTTGCGGATCTTGTCGGCATCGGCGACCGAGCTACCGCCGAATTTCATCACCCTCAGACCGATCGGAGGACTCCTTGCGATTCGTGCGTGATCAACGACGCGCGATTGTAGCGATCATCGATGTTCGGGCCCGGTGCGCCGGGCTAATCCAGGACGCGGCGCCCGAGCAGCGCCCGCCCGAGCGTGAGCTCATCGGCGTGTTCGAGGTCCGCGCCGACGGGCAGGCCGCTGGCCAGGCGCGTCAGCTGGACCTGCCCGCGCAGCAGATCGGCCAGGTAGAGCGCCGTCGCCTCGCCGGTCATGGTCGGATTTGTCGCAACCACGACCTCCTGGACCCCATCCTCATGAACGCGTCGGACGAGCTCGTCGATGCGCAGATCGCCCGGATCAACCCCGTCGATGGGCGACAGCGCGCCGCCGAGCACGTGGTAGTACCCACGAAACTCGTGCGTCCGCTCGATCGGCAGGATCGCCGAGGGTTCCTCGACGACACAGAGCAGGCCCCGGTCGCGCCGGTTGTCCTGGCAGATCGGGCACAGATCGCCCTCGGCAAATGAGTAGCAGCGCGAGCACGGCCGGATCCGCTGGGCCATGTCGGTCAGCGCTCCCGCGAGCGCCAGCGTCCGCTCCGGCGGCGCCTTGAGCAGGTGGAACGCCAGGCGCTGCGCGCTGCGGGGGCCGATGCCCGGTAGCCGCGACAGTTCGGCGATCAGCCGTTCGAGCGATGGGGTGAGGATTGCGGCGCCGCCGTCTACATGCCGGGCAGGCCGAGCCCCGACAGCCCGCCAGTGATCGCTCCGATGCGTTGCTGGGCGTGTTCCTGGGCCTGGCGCATCGCTTCGTTGACGGCAGCGACGATCGTATCGGCCATGAGGTCGACGTCCTCCGGATCGACGATCTCCGGCTTGATGATGATCGACATGACCTCGAGCCCGCCGCTCACCGTCGCGGTGACGGCCCCACCGCCCGCCGACGCGCTGACGTACTCGTTTTGGAGCTCGAGCTGGACGCGCTCCATCTCGGCCTGCATCTTCTGCATCTGCTTGAGCATCTTTTGGGGGTTCATGCCTGAGGACACCGAGGCGGCTCCTTGATTGCGGTCGGTACGGGCGGGGTCAGTGGGATTCTTCGGTCGCGTCGAAGGTGGCAATCAGCTCTTGGCGCAGCGAGTCGAGCGTCGCCGGCGCGGCGGGATCGGCCGCGGCAGGCGCGGCCGTCGCGGTGCCGTCGACGGTCACCTCAACACGCACCCGCTGCCCGAACACCCCGAGCAGCACCATCTCGAACTCGATGCGCTGGTCCGGTTTGGACAGCATCGTCGCCCCGACCGAGCTGGGCAGCGTCATCTCGAGGACGCCGTCCGAGGCCCCTGTCGGCCGACCGTCTTCGATGAACGTGTAGAGCGGGGGATGGGCGGTCTGGAGTTCGCGCAGCACCTGCGGCCACATGCGCTGGACGTGATCCAAGTCGAAGACCGCGGCGGGTGCCGCGGTTGGCGGCTCCTCTGCCGGTGCGGGCGTGGGTGCGCCGGATGCCGGTGCCAGACCCTCGACGACGACCGGCGCGGCCGCGTCGGCGGGCTCGGCTGGTGCGGGTGTCGTGGGTCCGGACGCAGCCGGCGCCGCGACCGTGACGGGGGCCGATGGTGGCGCGACGGCAGGCGGCGTCGGTGCGGGGATCACGACGGGGGCGGCCGGTGTACGCCCGCCGCGCTCAAGTGCCTCGAGGCGTGGTACCAGCGACGCCGCATCCTGGTCGAGGGCCGGCCGCGCCAGCTTGGCGGCCACGAGCTCGAGTTGGAGACGGGGATCGGCACCGCCGTTGCGGATCCGCACCTGCGCGTCGGCGAGCAGATCGAGTGCCCGGACCACCTGCGACGGGGCCAGCTGGTTGGCCTGGGCCGCCAGGCGCGTCAGCTCGTCGGGGGCAAATGCCCACTCGTCCCGGGTGCCGGCACCCTGCTGCAGCAGGCAGACGCAGCGCAGCTGGGTCATCAGGCCCCGCATGAGCTGCTCGGGGTCGCTGCCGGAGTCAAGCACGTCCTCGAGCAGCGTGAACGCGTCGGCCACATCGCCGCTGGCGAGCAGATCGACCAGTTCGAAGAGCGTCTCGCGCGCGACGGCTCCGAGCAGCTCGAGCACGTCCGGAAGCTCGACGGAGCCGCCCGCGTAGGCGGTGATCTGCTCGAGCAGTCCCAGCGCATCCCGATAGGACCCGTCGGCGGCCCGCGCCAACGTGTCGAGTGCGGTCTCGCTGGTATCGATCCCCTCGGACCGGGCGACGCGATCGAGCACGCGCACGAGCGCGGGGATCCCCGGCCTGCGCAGCACGTAATGCTGCACGCGGGAGCGGATTGTCGGGAGGATGTCCCAGGGGTGGGTGGTGCAAAGGATCACCACCAGATGGGGCGGAGGCTCCTCGAGGGTCTTCAGCAGGGCGCTGGCGGCACCCTCCTGGATCTGGTGGGCCTCGTCCATGATCGTGACCCGATAGCGGGCCACCACTGGCGCGTAGCGGACGGTCTCGAGCCAGTCGCGCATCTCGTCGATGCGCCGGGCGCTCGAGGCGGCGTCGACCTCGACCACGTCCAGCCAGTCGTCGTGGCCGGTGCGCAGGCACGAGTCGCACTTCATGCACGGCGTCGCGGTCGGCCCGGGAAATGCCTGGCAATTCAGGCAGCGCGCGAGGATGCGTGCGGTGGTCGTCTTGCCGGTGCCGCGTGGTCCGGAGAACAGATACCCGCGCGCAGGGCGTCCCGATGCCAGGGCGTTGGCGAGGGCCCGGGCAACATGCTCCTGCCCGACCATGTCCTCGAACGTGGTCGGCCGGTAGCGGTTATAGAGGCTTCCGCCGGTCTCCGCGCTCACGCAACCCTTTCCCGTCGCACCCTCAGCGTCGGCGACCCTGCAGGGCAGGGACCGCCGGAGCCGAGGTGACCGTGCACCCACCGTCGAAACACGCCGCGAAAGCGGTATCCGTGCCGCCAACTCCAGCAAGGTAACCCCACTGCGCGTGAGCGGTTCCGCTTAAGGCTGCTTCCTTCCGGACCTGACCTGGTTCGCGGTCGCCCACCGAATGGGACCTCACCATCAACGTCGCATTGCACGGATCCGACCCTTCCGGACCTGCCCCTCGGGCGGGAATTGTGCCCCGCTGAAGCGGATTTCGGGTACAGGGCACCGCTAGCTCCCCGCCTAGCACGGTCACCTGGTGAGGATAGAGGACCCCCGGACCGTCCGCGAGGGCTTCGTCGGAGTTGGTTGCCCGGTGACCGTCCCGGGGCGTCGGCGGCGGCGGGTAGGCTGGCCGCAATCCCGGTCGATGCCGGGCCCCGAATCTCCGGAGCGACCCACATGGGCACCGACCAACCTGCCGTTCCCGGCCCCCCGGCACCGGGCATGCTTGCTGGGCCCACGCCCGGCTACACCGGCAAGCAGCGCAACATTCTCGTGTGCATCCTCCTCGAGATCGTCACGATCGGGATCTACGGATGCTTCTGGGTGTGGCATACCCAGGAGGACGTCAAACGACGCAGCGGCGATGGGGTCGGAGGTTGGCTCGGCCTGGTGATCTATCTGGTCATCGGGATCGTTACGGTCTTCCTGATTCCGGTCGAGATCAAGCGTATGCACGAGCGCGAGGATCTGCAGCCACCGTTTACGGCTTGGGTGGGGCTCTGGAACCTGCTGCCGATCGTGGGGCAGATCGTCTGGTTCGTGAAGGTTCAGGGCGCGCTCAACCGGTTCTGGGACGGCCAGGTGCCGGCGGCGCCCGCCCCGGCGGCCTGAGCCGGTCCTGCACACGACCGCCGGGGGGCGTGTGCAGGATGGTTTGGGGACCTACAGCTGGATGTGTCCGGTGCCGATGATCTGACCGGGTGACGCCCCCCGTGGAGGCGAGCCCGTGCCGGACCCCGTCGCTACCGGAGCACGATCGATGGCCATCGACCTTCCCCTGCGACCCGTACAGACGGCACCCCGGCCGCCCGGACCGGCCGGCAAGCAGCGCAACATCTGGATCTGCCTCCTGCTGGTGGTGGTGACGGTCACGCTCTACTCCCTCTACTGGGTGTGGTGCGTCCACCGCGAGATCCGGCGTCGCGCCAACACCGGCGTTGGCGGCTGGCTCGGGCTGGTGATCAACCTCGTGATTCCCTTCGTGACCCTGTTCCTGGTGCCGTACGAGGCCAAACAGATGTACGAGGCCGAGGGTGACCGGTCACCGGTCACAGGGTGGACCGGGTTGTGGAACCTGATCCCGGTCGTCGGGACGGTGGTCTGGTTCGTCAAGGTGCAAGGTGCGCTCAACCGTTTTTGGGAGCGGCACGCCTCGACCTGACGGGCTCGGGGTTACTTGCGCTTGCGGAAGCCGGGGCCGATGCTCTCGCCGCTGCGGCGTACGTTGCGGGCACCGAAGAATGCCGCCACGCCGCCGCCGAGCATGGCCATCGTGATGACCAGATAGGCGAACACCGCCCCATTTGCCGACCCGTGGATCGCAGCGTTGATCCCGAACATGATCCCACCCCACAGGGCGCCGAGGATCACGCCAGTCAGGACGATGCGCACGCGGCTCGTCGAGCTCGACGGGGGCACTGGCGTGGTGGGTGGTGGTTTGGCCATGACGGAGTCACCGGCAACCTTAACGGACGGGCAGGACCACGGCGTACACCGGACCCAGAGGGTCGTCCGCCGGATCCCTGTCCATTTGGGTAATATTGGTTACCGAAATGAATTACGCCCACATCTTGCCGACATCGCCCGCCCGTCGCGCGCCGGCGCTCCGCCGCCCGGCCCGCCACGCGAACGCCGCGAGATGAGGGGGGTACGCATCGCGCTGGGTACGCTGGCGGTCGCCGGCACGGCCACGCTGCTGTCGGCGTGTGGATCATCCGGATCCTCGCACGCGATCACCCTCTACAGCGGCCAGCACGTGCAGACGACCGCGGCCCTGGTGCACGCCTTCGAGACGTCCACCGGCATCGCCGTGAACGTGCGCAGCGCCGACGAGGACACCCTTGCCACGCAGATCAGCACGGAGGGCGGAAACTCTCCCGCCGACGTCTTCTACACCGAGAACTCCCCCGCCTTGGAGTATCTCCAGGCGAAGAATTTGCTGAGCCCGGTCGCGCCGGGCACGCTCGCCAAGGTTCCGGCCAAGTACAGCTCGCCGCAGGGCAGGTGGGTTGGCGTCTCGGCTCGCGTGAGCGTCATCATCTACAACCCCAGCAAGATCTCGGCCCCCCAGCTGCCGACCGGTGTCACCCAGCTTGCCGATCCCGCCTACCAGGGGAAGCTTGCGATCGCGCCGTCGGAGACGGACTTCCAGCCCGTCGTGGCCGCGGTTGACCGCGCCGACGGGCAGAAGGCGACCGTCGCATGGCTCAAGGGGGTGGCGTCCAACGCCAGCGGTCGCGACTATCCCGACAACGAGACCGTCGTCAACGAGGTCAACCGCGGCAGCGCGGCGCTCGGCGTCATCGACCAGTACTACTGGTACCGCATCCGAGATGAGATCGGTGCCACGAACATGCACGCCAAGATCGTGTTCTTCGCGCCGCACGATCCCGGCTACGTGACCGACGTGTCCGGCGCCGGCATCCTCAAATCGAGCGGCCACCAGGCCGATGCCCAGAAGTTCCTCGCGTTCCTGGTGTCGCCCGAGGCCCAGAAGATCATCGCGACCTCGGCGAGCTATGAGTACCCGCTGCTGCCCGGGGTCGCGGCGCGTGGCGGCCAGGTGCCGCTGGCCGCGCTGCAGCCGAACGCGGTGTCCGTTGCCGATCTCGGCGACGGACAGACGGCGGTGAACCTCCTTCGCCAGGCGGGCCTGCTGTGATGGGCCGCTGCTCATGGCGCCCGTAGCGGGCGAACGAGCGCAGGCCCCGCACGACGTCGCCGTCGCCGCGCGCCGCCGCGCTCCGTCGTGGATCCTGCTGATCCTCAGCCTGATGGTCGTCGTCGTGCTCGCGGCCCCGCTGATCTTCCTGCTGATCGAGGTCCGCGACGCCAACTGGACGACGGTCTGGCACCTGATCTGGCGCCCGCTGACATGGATGCTGTTGTGGAACACCATTCGCCTGACCGTCGTGGTGACGATCCTCTGCGCGATCATCGGAACGTTGGCGGCCTGGTGTGTTGAGTGCACCGACCTGCCGTTCCGGCGCGTCTGGGCGGTGCTCGTCGTGATCCCCTTCGCGATCCCCGATTTCGTGATCGCATTCGGCTGGGCGTCGCTGTCGACGCGGGTCCAAGGATTCCAGGGCGCCGTGTTGGTGATGACGCTGGCGGTCTACCCGCTGGTGTACCTGCCCGTCGCGGCGAGCCTGCGTGCCGCCGACCCGGGCCAGGAGGAGGCCGCACGCAGCCTCGGGCTCGGACGTCTCCAAACGTTTGTGCGAGTGACGTTGCGACAGGCACGCGCGGCAATTCTGGGCGGTTCGCTTGTCGTGACGTTGCTGATCCTGGCCGAATACGGCGCCTTCGAGATCCTGGGCTTCCGGACGTTTACGACGCAGATCTTCATCGAGCTGCAGCAGTCGTTCTCGGTTGCGGGGGCCGCCGGGCTGTCACTGGTACTGGTGGCACTCGGCGTGATCGTGCTGCTCGGCGACGTGGTCGTGCAAGGCCGCGGCCGGGTGGTCCGGACCGGGGCGTTTGCCCAGCGGGCCACGCGCCGTCACGCGCTCGGGGCGTGGAGGCTCCCGGTGCTTGCGGCCTTTGCCGCGCTGGTGGTCCTCGCGCTCGGCGTGCCGGTCGGATCGAGCATCTACTGGATGTTCGCCCGTCAGGGGGTCGGCATCGCCGGCGCGTCCCTGGCCAGCGCGGGTGCTAACACGGCCGTCTACAGCGGTTCGGCTGCGCTGTTCGCAACGGCGATGGCGCTGCCCGTCGCGCTGTACGCGGTGCGCTACGGCGGCCGCACGGCCCGAATTCTCGAGCGCGGCACCTTCTTGGTGCTCGCCGTCCCGGGGGTCGTGATCGCCCTCGCCCTGAGCTACTTCACCGAACGATACGCGGGCGGGTTTGGATACCAGAGCGCCGCGCTGCTGGTGGTCGCCTACGCGATCCTGTTCTTTCCGCTTGCCTTGGTGGGCGTACGCGCGTCGGTGACCTATGCGCCGGTCGGGCTCGAAGAGGCTGCCCGGTCACTCGGCTCCGGGCGGCTGGCCGTGTTCCGGCGCGTCACGCTGCCGCTGGTGGGACCAGGGCTGGCGGCGGCGTTCTGCCTGGTCTTCCTGGCCGCCCTGACCGAGCTCACGGCAACGCTCCTGCTGATCCCGACCGGCGCGCAGACGCTCTCCACGCAGTTTTGGGCATACGAGAAGAACCTGTCCTACGGCCAGGCCGCGCCGTTCGCTCTGGTGATCATCGCAGTGGCTGCGATCCCCAGCTACGTGATTGCGCGCTATTTTGATCGACTGCCCGCCCGCGCCACGAGGTCCAAGTGACAAACCCGCCCGCAGACCTGGTCATTTCCGACCTGCACAAGTCCTTCGGTGACCACCCCGTGCTCCGGGGTGTCGATCTAGTGGTGCCCGGTGGCACGTTTGCGGCGGTCGTGGGGCAGTCCGGCAGCGGCAAGACAACCCTGCTGCGGATCCTGGCGGGATTCGAGCGCCCGGACCGCGGCTCGGTCGCGATCGGCGGTGAGACGCTTGACGACGGGCGCGTCCACCTCCGGGCCGAGCAGCGGTGGATCGGGTACGTGTCGCAGGAGGGGAGTCTGTTCCCGCACCTGACCGTCGACGCCAACGTCGGGTTCGGTTTGGCGCGACGTGAGCGTCGAGGCCCCCGCGTGGGTGAACTGCTGGAGATGGTCGGTCTGCAGGGACTCGGCGGCCGCTATCCGCACCAGCTCTCCGGCGGCCAGCAGCAACGCGTCGCGCTGGCGCGGGCCCTGTCGGTGCGACCCCGCCTGATCCTGCTCGACGAGCCCTTCGCCGCGCTCGATGCCACCCTCCGCGCGAGCGTCCGTGAAGACGTCCAGGCGATTCTCCAGGCCGCGGGCACGACCGCGATTCTGGTGACCCACGACCAGGACGAGGCGCTCTCGGTCGCCGATCTCGTCGCCGTGATGCGCGAGGGGCGGATCGCGCAGGTTGACGCGCCGCAGCTGCTGTACGCGTCACCGGTCGACGTGGATCTTGGGGGCTTTATCGGCGAGGCCAACGTCATGACCGGTGTCGTGCACGGCGACCGGGTCGACACGCCGCTCGGGTCACTTGAGGTCCGCGGTGGGGTCGCCGCTGCGGATGGGCAGGAGATGACGGTGCTCGTGCGCCCGGAACAGGTGTGGGTCTTCCCGTATGAGGATGGTCCGGGCGTCGCCGGCACCGTGGTCCACACCGGCTTTCACGGGCACGATTCGATCATCGGGATTACCGTCGACTCCGTGGGGCTGCCGGACCCGATTACCTCCCGGGTGCTGGGTGCGCTCGCCCTTTCCGCCGGTGCCGCGGTGCGGATCAGTGTTCGCGGCCCGGTCAACGCGTGGCCGAGCTCGGCGACACGCCCGCAGGTTGCGTCGCTCCCCGGCACCGACGAATAGCCCGACGGTTCCCGTGTCTCAGGCGCCGCGCCCGGTGGCCGTGAGGTCATAGCCGCCGACCGCGCGGAGGCGGTCGGCCAGCGGATCACCGTCGAGGACGTCGTTCAACGCCAGGACTCCCGGCAGCGTCGCCCAGCGCTCGTCGATCCAAATCTCGACCGAGTGGACCTCGAGCGGGATGAACGCGAGCCCGAAGGCGCTGGCGGCGGGCGCGGTCGTGACGGCCCCGGCGCCGATGATCGCGGCACACCGGGCGGCCTCGAGGTGACCGCTGGCGAGCGGTCCCGGTGGCGCGTCGGCATGCCCGGCCTCCGCCAGCGCGCGCAGAAACGCCTGTTGGCTTGAGGCCGCGGGCCCGCGTTGTACGACCGGGATTCCGGCAGCCACGACGTCACCGATGGTGGCGAGGCCGGCGGTGACCGGAACGGCGAGGCCGACCTCCCAGCGCGCGAGATGGCGACGCACGACCGGGACGGGAGCGGCAGGCATCGCCTCGGGGCGCTCGTGCACGGTGATGCCGTGGACGGTGCCATGGGCGAGCGCCGCGACGGCGTGGCCCGTCGGCGCGTCGATCGCCAGCAGACTTCGCGGCCCGGCATCGTCGAGGAGCGCCGCAGCGAGACCGAGGGCGGGATCGCATCCGGCCACGACGGTATCGGCAGGGCGTGCTCCGGCCAGGAGCCGCACGCGTCCGTCGACCACGGTCCCGTCGGGCCGCGCCCATCCCGCGCCAGCCGTTCCGTGCTCGGCAAGCTCGGCCGCAACGAGCAACTCGCCCACCCGGCCGACTCGGACGAGCGCGCCTTCGGGGATCGCGGCGCCGAGCGCGGGCACGACCGCAACGTCCGGCTCCGGCGCAAACAGGGCGTCTGCCGTGGTGTCGAGCCCATGCGCGATCCGGATGGCGGCATCGACGGCCGGCGTGTTGCGGCCGGCCTCGACCGCGGCGACGAGTTGGCGACTCACGTCGGCACGAGCGGCGAGGTCGGCTTGAGTCAGCCCGAGGGCGAGGCGGCGGGAGCGAAGACGCGAGCCGGTCATGGGAGACATGATACTGGCATCGCTCTAGTATCGTGGCGACACATCGCCATGTCGCGCCCGCGCGCCGCACGAGCGGCCGGCCCCGTCGGTGTGACGGCCAGGACCCCCGGAGGACGCGTGCGCGCACGAACGACAATCGGCCGGATCGTGGGCGTGGCGGTCATTGCGGTGCCGGCGGTCGCGCTGACCGCCTGCGGGTCCAGTTCGGGGACGAGCGGCTCCGGAACGACGCAGGCGGCTCCCACCGTGCTGGCGGCGGCGTCGCTGTCGAAGGTCTTTCCGAAGATCGATCCCGCACCGGACTACTCGTTCGGCGGCTCCGGCGCGCTTGCGGTGCAGATCGAGCAGGGGGCACCCGCGGACGTCTTCGCCGCCGCGAGCGCGAAGCAGCCGGCCGCGCTGTTGGCAAAGGGACTGATCGACCCGCCGGTCAAGTTCGCGACCAACCGTCTCGTGCTGGTCGTTCCCGCCGGCAATCCGGCCCACATCACCTCGATTGGCAACATCACCCGTCCGGGGGTCAAGCTCGTGATCTGCGCCGCGTCGGTTCCGTGCGGCGACTATGCGCGGACCGTGTTCAAGAATCTCGGGATCACCGCCGCCGCGATGGCGAACGTCGTCTCCAACACGACCGACGTCACCCAGGCCGTCGGTCAGGTCGCACTCGGCCAAGCGGATGCCGGCATCGTCTACGTCACCGACGCCAAGGCGGCGGGGAGCAAGGTCCAGGCAATCGCGCTGCCTGTCGCGGCGAAACCGGCGGCCTCGGACTACATCGCGATCGTGACCTCGGGCGCCCACCGGTCGTCGGCACGGATCTTCGTCGCTGAGGTGATGTCCGTCCGCGGCCAGGCGATCCTGCGGGCCGCCGGCTTCGGCGCCCCGTGACCGCGGCCGCACCGCCCGGTCGCCGCCGCGCCGCCGGTCGAGCCGTCGTAGTCGCCGCCGCGGTGCTCTTGGTCGCAGTCGTCCTCACCTTCCTGCTGCTGCCGATCGTGGCCCTCATCACGTACCAGCCACTTGGTGATCTTGTCGACGGGCTCGGGTCGCAGGTCGCGCTCGACGCGATCGCCGTGTCGCTGAAGGTGAACGCGATCGCGTTCGCGATCACCCTCGTGGCGGGGACGCCGTTTGCGTACATCCTGGCCCGCGACCAATTCCCCGGCCGCAGCGCGGTGATCACCGCTGTCGAACTGCCCCTGGTAATGCCGCCGGCCGTCGCCGGGCTCGGGTTGCTCGCCGCGTTCGGCCGGCTTGGCCTCCTCGGGAGCGGCTTGCGGGCGACGGGGATCGACCTGGCGTTCACCCAGGCGGCCGTCGTGATCGCGATCCTGTTCGTGGCGGGCCCGTTCTACCTGCGGGGGGCGATCGCGGCCTTCGAGGCGATCGACGCCGACGTTCTGGAGGTCGCCGGCACCCTCGGCGCCGGCCCGGTACGCCGGATGACCGCGGTCGCGCTGCCGCTCGCCCGCGGCGGCCTCGGAGCGGCCGCCGGTGTCAGCTTTGCCCGGGGCATGGGCGAGTTCGGCGCTACGATCCTGTTCGCCGGGAGCTTCCAGGGGGTTACACAGACGCTGCCGCTGGCGGTCTACTCGTTGTTCGACGCGAATCTGGACCAGGCGGTGGCGATCGGCGTGCTGCTGGTCGTGATCAGTGCCGGCATTCTGTTCGCCTCGAAGCTGATCCTCCACTCATGGACCGCCTGGACATCGACGTCACCTACGCGCGCCGCGCCTTCGATCTCCGCACCGCGCTGAGCGTCGGTGCCGAGACCCTGGCCGTCGTGGGCGTGTCGGGGTCGGGCAAGACGTCGCTGCTGCGTTTGGTCGCGGGGCTGGCCCGCCCCGACGCCGGCCGGATCTCGCTCGGCGATGAGGTGTGGTTCGACGCGACGCGGGGCATCCGGGTGCGGCCGGAGGATCGTCGGGTCGGATACGTCCCGCAGGACTATGCGCTGTTCCCCCACCTGAACGTGGCTGGCAACGTGCGCTTTGCCGCGCGCCGGCCGCGGCCGGACCTGCTCGAGGCGATGGGGATTACTGCGCTCGCGGAGGCGTTTCCGGGCGAGCTCTCGGGCGGTGAGCGCCAGCGCGTCGCGATTGCCCGTGCCCTGGCACGCGAGCCCCGGGTGCTCCTGCTCGACGAGCCGTTCGGGGCGCTTGATGTCACGACCCGACGACGGGTCCGGACGGAGCTCGGCGATCTGCTCACCGACCTGCGCCTGCCGGTGCTCTTCGTGACGCACGCGTTCGATGACGCAAATGCGCTGGCGGAGCGCTGCGTCGTGCTCGATGGGGGCCAAGTCGTGCAGCTCGCTCCGCCCGCCGAGGTCCGGCGCAATCCCGCGAGCGCCGCAGTGGCCGAGTTGGCCGGTGCCCGCCTTGTGTCGGGGCATGCCGTCCCGGAGGGCGAGGGCGCGGCGGTGGAGATCGCCGGCGGCGGCCGCCTGCGGAGCAGCGCGCGCCGGAGCGGTCCGGTCCAGGTCGCCATCTACCCGTGGGAGCTGCGGGTGGTCGCGACGGACGGGGCGTCGCTGGTCGACCGGGTCGTGGAGGTCCGCGACGAGGGCGGTGCGCTCGCGGTCCGGACGACGCGGTTCGTCGTCGAGGTCCCCGCGGGTGGTGCAGGGGTGCCGGCGATGCCCGGGGATGAGGTCGGCATCGCGGCGGACCCCGAGACGGTGCGGCTGTTCGCGATGCCGTCCCACCCCGCGGTCAGTTAGTTGCGCGCACAACTACCAGGTGATTTAATTGCGCTAGCAATGATTTTGCACCAAGACCCCCACGTAGACGATGCCGGCGCCGACCGCAGGCCGACGAGGATACCGTGACCACCACGCCACAGCCGCTGAGCACAACGCACGACACGACCCGTCCCGGTGATTCCATCGGGTACGGCGCCGTTCACCTCGACGTCACGGATCTCGACCGATCCATCGCGTTCTGGCGCGATCTGATTGGGCTACGGGCCGCCCAGATCACCGGTGATGGGGTCGGCCTCGGCGTGGACGGCCGTCCGTTGATCGTCCTTCACGAGGGGGCGGTCCGGACGGCGGGGCGCGGGCATGCCGGGCTCTACCACGTCGCGGTCCACCTGCCGGACGCTGCAGCCTTCGCAACGGTGCTGGCGCGACTGATCGTCGCCCGGATGCCGCAGTCGCCGACCGATCACATCTTCTCGAAGGCGACCTACCTACACGACCCCGACGGGATCATGCTCGAGCTCACGCTCGAGACGCCCGAGCGGTTCCGGTCGATCGAAATCTCGCCGGTCGGGGTCGTGATGTACGACGCCGACGGACACCGACGCCAGGCGACCGAGGCGCTCGATGTCGAGGCAGCGCTCGTGCCGCTCGGGGACGGTGATCCGATGGTCGCAATGCCGTCGGGCACCTTCGTCGGGCACGTTCACCTGCACGTGCAGGACCTCGACGACGCGGTGGCCTTCTACCGCGACGTGGTTGGGTTCACCGAGCATGCCGTGATGCGGCCGTACGGTATGGCCGACCTGAGCGCCGGCGGGCCGTTCCCGCACCGGATCGCCCTCAATGACTGGCATGGGCCGCAGGCGCGGCAAGCGGCGACCGGAACGGCGGGCATGCGGCACGTTGAGCTCACGGTCGCGGACATGCCGGAGTTCAAGGCACTGACCGCCCGCCTGATCGCGGCCGGGGTGCAGTATGACCTCGCCCCCGAGGGCCTTCGATTCGCGGACCCCGCGGGCAATCCCATCATCGTGCGCGCGCCGGTGCTAGCGTCGGCGTTGTGAGCGACACGAGCACCCCGCCGCCGCCGACCCAGACCGAGAGCGAGCGGATCCGCGCCCGCGCCCTGCACATGATGGGCGACGACGCGGCCGTGTCGTGGGATGCGGATCAGGCGTTGGCGTGGGAGGGCATGCTCGAGCTTGGACGCAGATTGCGGCGTCGCGCCGAGGACATGCTCATGCAGGACTACGACCTCAGCGTCAGCATGCTCGGCATGATGGGTCGACTCCGCTGCGCCGACCGCCGCACGCTGAGGCAGTCGGCCCTCGCCGAGGCCATGGGGTTGAGCGTGAGCCGAGTTTCCCGGGTGATCGATCTCCTCGAGGAGCGCGGGGTCGTGCAACGGACCCAGTGCCCGAGTGACGGGCGGGCTTCGAACGTCACCCTGACCGACGCAGGGATCTCGCGCACGACATCCGCCCAGCACGCCCTGTTCGAGGTGGTGTCCGGCGCATTCGCCGACCGGCTCTCCCCCAATGAGACTGCGACCCTGGCGCAGGTGTTCGGGCGGCTGCTGGCCGAGGGCTAGGCGCCGGGCCCCGCCGCCCGATCGCGCAATTGCCCGGCGCGTTCCGTGTTGGTCGCGGCCGACACCCGTGGCAGGACGCTGCCGCCATGCACGGCCACCCCGAGCGTTGGGACCACGGCTGCGATCTCCAACGGCAGGGTCCAGGGCTTGTCCCGGCCGTTGTCAACGGAGCGGTTGAGCGAGACCGCTCAGCACGAGGCCGGCGTTGACGGAGCCGCACACGACCCACGACCCACCGTGCCGGGGCGCGCGTCCTGGGGGCGGGGAAACATCCAGTGGGAGTGGGCCACGCCCACGATGATCACTAGCAGCAGAAAGCCGACGAGCAGGATCTGGACGTGCGGGACCGGCCACGTGCCGCCGGGATAGTAACCGCGGGCCGGCTGGACGAGCACCCAGGATCCGGTTCCCATCCCCATCGCCACATAGCGCACCGCGCAACGCACGCACCAACGGCGTACGGATGGCGTCGAGACTCCTCCAGGGGCCGAACAGTGGTCCCCTATCCGGCCAACACCACCCCCAGCAACAACGCCAGAAGCGCGGTCATCCCCGACGTCGCGCCCCACACGGCCTTCGCGCGGGGCTCGGCGACCCGCGTATGGATGAACGCCGCACCCCCCGAGAGCGCGACGACCGCGAGCTTGACCATCAGGGTGGCGCGGTACGCCGAGGACTGGCGCGCCAGGTCGACGGCGACCACATTCCAAAGTCCCGTGACGATCAGCACGGCGAAGCCGATCCACAGCAGCCGCGTCAGCTGGCGCGCGACCGGGCGCAACACGTCCGGCCCGAGACGGCGCAAGGTTGGGACGAGCGTCGAGAAGATCAATTGACCTCCGACCCAGATCGTCGCGCCCAGAACGTGGGCGAACAGGCGGACGTCGTCGACGGTGATCGGCAGCATCGGTCCTCCGGGCCAGGGATATGTGCGGCGATCGTCCGTGAATCGCCTCGCTGCGGGGGCCATCGAGGGTCCGATCGATCTCCCCGGAGAATCGCATGCGGAGTCGTCAGTTGCCGAACATCGACCGGAGCCCGTTGCCCTCCCGACCCGGCTGCGCAAACCTACGTGTGTGAGCACCCCCGCCCTGGCCGACCGGTTCGGCCGCATCCACCGCTCGCTGCGCCTGTCGGTCACCGACCGCTGCAACCTCCGATGCCGGTACTGCATGCCGGCCGAGGGCATGCGGTGGCTGCCGGGCCTCGCGATTGCCACCGCCGACGAGATGATTCGGCTCGTCGCGGTGCTCGCCCGTCTCGGCGTGCAGGACATCCGGGTCACGGGAGGCGAGCCGCTTGTGCGCCCCGACATTGCGGTGATCCTCGAGCGCCTGCGGGGAGTTACAGGGATCCGCGAGATCAGCATGACGACCAATGGCGTCTTGCTGGCCCGGCACATCGATGCGCTGGTCGATGCCGGGCTCGACCGGCTCAACGTCAGCATCGACAGCCTCGACCCCGTACGGTTCGCGGCGATCACACGGAGGGACGACCTCGCGCGGGCTCTCGAGGGCCTGGCGGCATGCGAACGCCATCCCACCCTCGGGCCCGTGAAGGTCAACGCTGTGGTGCTGCGGGGGGTCGGCGAGGATGACGTACTTCCGCTGGCAGGTCTTGCCCGCGCACGCCCGTACGTTGTCCGGTTCATTGAAGCGATGCCGCTCGACGCCGGACGGGAGTGGAACGCCGATCAGGTGATCCCGGGTGACGAGCTGCGCCGGATGATCTCCGCCGTGTGGCCACTGCGCGAGCTTTCGCGCTCGCGGCCGTCCGCACCGGGGCGCCGCTGGCGATTCGTGGACGGGGCCGGAGAGATCGAGTTCGTCAGCTCGGTCACCGAGCCATTCTGTGCGATGTGCGACCGGCTCCGGCTGACGGCCGACGGTCGCCTGCGCTCCTGCCTGTTCGCCACCGAGGAGACCGATCTGCTCGGACCGCTGCGGGGCGGTGCGGGCGACGACGAACTCATTGAACTCATCCTCGCGAACGTTGCCGCCAAGGGTCCCGGGCATGGGATCGGGACCCCGGGATGGACGTACGAGGGCCGTCCGATGAGCATGATCGGCGGCTGACGTCCGGCCGCCGTGCCGCTGCAGTACTCTCCCGGCGGATCGCGGGGCAACCGATCGGGAAGCAGGTCTCATGGGCATCGCAATCGGAGGTACGCTGCCGCTTGCGGTTGGCGTGGCGATCAGTCCGTTGGCGGTCATCACGGTGATCCTGCTGCTGGTCACGCCGCGCGGCGGGGTCACCGGGCCGGCATTTCTGGTCGGCTGGCTGCTTGGGCTGGCGGCGGTCGCTACGGTCGTGCTCCTCGTCGTGGAGCCGGCGGGCGCGTCGTCGGCGGACGGCCCGGCGACCTGGGTGGGCACCCTCCAGCTCGTCGTGGGGCTTGCGTTGCTCGCGGTCGCCGTCCAGCAGTGGCGAGCGCGGCCCCGTGGCGACGACGAGCCGGACACACCGAAATGGATGGATGCGGTCGATGCATTCACTGCAGGACGGGCGCTCGCGCTCGGGGCAGTGTTCTCTGGGGTCAAGCCCAAGAACCTGCTGCTGACCGTCGGGGCGGCGTCGCTGATCGCCGAGTCCGGCGTCGGGGCCGGACAGGCCGCCCTCGCGCTTGGGATCTACGTCGGGATCGCCAGCATCGGGATCGCCGGGCCGGTCGTCATCTACGTCGTGCTGGGGACCGGCGCGCGCACGGTCCTGGAGGAGATCAAGTCGTGGATGATCCGCCACAACGCCGCGATCATGACCGTCCTGTGCGTGGTGTTCGGCACCGTGCTGATCGGCGATGCCATTGGCGGGCTCGGCACGTGAGCGTGCGTGCGCAGTTCGGCCGCTGGATGCGGACATGCACTCAGGTGGGAACACCGCGTGGGTCGAACGGCAGATCCGAGACATCGGTCAGGACGTCGAGCGGGGCTACGGCCTGACGGCTCCGTCGGGAGCAGCGCCCATCGCCGACAGGGCGGTGATCTGAACCACCGTTCCGGTGTGCGGCGCGTGGATCATGCGGCCGCCGCCGATGTACATTCCGACGTGGCTCTCCCCGCCGAAGAACACGAGGTCGCCGGGCTGCAGTTGATTCAGCGGGACGTGCGGAAACGCATTCCACTCTGCCACGGTGTAGTGCGGGACGTACTTGCCGATCTGCTTGTAGGCGTAGTACATGAGCCCCGAGCAGTCGAAGCCGGACGGTGAGGCGCCGCCCCACGCGTACGGGACGCCGAGATACCGCTCGGCAACACCAACGGCGGCGGCATTGCCCGCACCGGACGGAATGGTCGTTCCAGATCCCGATCCGCCTGAGGTCCCGCCGCCCGAGGAGTGCGAACCCGAACTCCCCGACGACGCGCTCACGGAGACCCCTGCCACAGGCTGCGCATCCTGGGAAGTGACGACCTGTCGGCGCTGGAGCGCAGCGGTCCGGGCCTCGGCCGCCGCCTGGGAGGCGATGGCGGACCGGAGCCCGGCTTGGGCGTGACTGAGCACCTGTTGCTGCGTACCCAGCAGGGCGACCACCGTCGCGCGCTGAACGCGGGCGGCGGCGACTTGGGTCTTGGCCGACGTCTCAGCGGTCAGCAGCCCGGCGCGGGCCTGGGTGAGGTGCGTGAGGCTACTGCGGACGCCACTGACAGCGGCTGCGTCCTGCTTGCCGACGTGCTGGAGCATGTCCATGGTGTCGGTCACCGATGTGATGTTGCCCGTGGACAGCAGGACCTGGATCGCATCCGGCTGAGGGCTGGCGTAGACCTGGCGCAGGCGCGCGGCGAGCATCGCCTTTGACGCGGCCAGCCGGGTGGTGTTCGACGAGATGGCGGCGGTGTTGGCCGCGATTTGCTGCTTGGCGTTCTGGAGGCGCCACATGGCGCCGTCGTAGTTGTTGGTGGCGGCCTCGGCTTGCGTGTTGATGCTGTTGAGTTGGTTCTGCAGCTGGGCGATCTGGGCCCGCTCGCCCGTCAGCGACGACGGCTGGCCGAGGGTCGCCACGGGAACCATCAACCCGATGCCAAGACTTGCAATGCCAACCAGTGCGGCGTGTCGCCGGGTGATGCGGGCGCGATCGGATCGGATCTACGCGGCTCCTTGATGGGGGCCTGGACCGGGCCGCCGAAACGACCAACGCGCACGACCGTAGCAAGGAACACCGGAGGGTCAAGCGTGCCGCGGCGCTCATCGGCAGCGCGCGCGGTCCGGCTGTTGTGCGGCGATCGACGCCGCACACGCATCGGTGCGCGTGCGGACAACCTGCGAGATGCACCGCCTCGCGGGTGATCTCGCAGGTTGTCCGCAGCGAGATGCCGAGGCTCGAGGTGGCCCGGGCGGGGAGCGGCCGAGGACGGGTTACTAAGATCGCGTGAAGATCGCTGTTCTGTGACGTCCATCGACGACGACACCTCGGGGCGTGCGGCGCCGACGACGGATCACATCCCGTCGCGATGGGTCGGACGGGTGCTCCCGGCCCGCGGAAGCGATCCGCACGGACGCCGCCGCCAGCGCGTTGTTCGAGATCATCCTCGTCATCTCCGGTATCCCCAAGCGCCATCGTCCTCGTCGCGTTCCACAGATGGACGTTCCTCGTTGGGCCGGCCGTCTGCGCGGGACTGGGGACCGGGCCGCAGGAGGTTGCTTGATGGCGAGGTCCAGCCTCGTGCCATTGCGCCGAGCCCTGCTGAGAGTCATCGGCGGCTCGATGGCCTTCGCGATGGCGATCGCCGCGTTGGCCGGCGCCTGTCACCACACCTGCGCGATCAATGTGCGCGTTACCGTTCCGGAGATCCTCTGGGATGGGTCGCTCAGCCTCCGGCTCCAGATCGGAAGGTCCAGGCCGTTGCCGATCCTCGCGGGCGTCCGTTCCGTCGAGAGCGAGGTGTCCGTCGGGCGAGCCCCGAATCCCGGCGCAGGCGAGTTCTGCCTCCATCCGCCCGTCGACCAACCAGACCCAAACCGAGGACGGAGAGCATGGATCACGTCGGGTCGCTACGCAGCGGGTGTCGCACGCTCCATCAGCGTTCCGGCGCGGATCGTCTTCGCCATGTCCCTGGACTCCTCGCGGTACCAAGTTCCGCTCTCGAACTCGATGGCCGGATAGAGCTTCTGACCCGTGTGAGCGATGATCTCCTCGCGCCTGCTCGGCCGGGAAGGTCCGGGGACGAGTTCGTACTCGATGTTCATGTCCTTCAGCGCCTTCTCGACCTTCCAACACGCTCCGGTCTTCAGCCATTCGAGCTTGCAGCGATGGAGCTTGACGGGCATTCGGCCTCCGGCGAGCTGGTAACGGCACCGACTCTACGCTCCTGGAACGCGTGCCCGACTGCCCGTCGTCACCCACGCGTCGATCCTGATCACCGGCGGAAACCGGCGGGTAGGGGAGCACATGGTCGCCCCGATCAGCGAGACGATGAGGACCGACCCTGGATCAGCTCTGCAGCCGGACATCAATTTCGGGTCGCGCGCGGCAGGGCCAGCCGGAAGGCGCTCCCGTATGGACCGTTGGGAAGGTGAATGAGCGCGAGAGTCGGTCGTCGACAGACCCTCTCGTTGCATCGATGCTCGCTGATGAGGATGAGCGCGCCGCCGGGTGACACCTCTACAGGCGCCTGCCGCGCCGGGATTTCTGCCTGGTCGCTGCGATCCAGTAGGACGAACGGCGGCGCGCCCCGCGCATCATGAAGCTCGATGATCTGCTGGGCGTCAAGGCCTTCGCGACGCGTCGTGAGGCCAAGACCGTCGCGGACGTCAACTGCATCGATTTCAACACCTACCGACGTCGGCAGCACCCCGAGGAGCGCGCTCAGGCGGGGCGCTTCGACGGCGTGGCCGACACAAGATTGGACACGGAATCGACAAAGCATCCTCGCGGCGGCCGAGATCGGCCTCACCATGAGGGTCCTCGCAGTGGGCAGT
>JADGPG010000103.1 GCA_017882545.1 Thermoleophilia bacterium | reverse complement strand
GGTCTGGGACGTGCACGTGTTCAATAGCGCGGGGACGGCGACGGACCCGTACTACTTGGATGTGCTGTTGGTGGCTGTCTCGTAGGTCGCCTCGCCAGCAGGGCGTCATCGGGCAGGTCCACGAGCCCGGCGTGCGGTTGTTTTCGTCTTGAATTCGTGGCGCCCCGATCCCGTTCGGCCTCGGCCGTCGGGTGGTCGCGGTCTGTGACTCTCCGCCCGCGGCGGTCAAGGCCCCTAGCGGGGCCTCTTCGCCCTTCGGGTGACAGCCGCACGCGGAACCGTCGGGGGTGGGGGACGCGGGCAGGCGGGGCCTGCCCGCGTCCCCCACAGTCTTCGAGCCGTAGACGGGGGCGCACCGTAGGTCACGGTTGCGCTCCGCGGTCCAGAGCGTCTGCGATCAGCCGGAGGACCTGCGCGAGCGTTCGGGCATCGGGGGCATCTCGACCCGCCGTGTCCCGTTCTTGTCCACTGGCAGAGTCAAATAGGGTCGAATGCGGCCCCTCAGCGATGCCCGTAGTGGACCCGACAAGCGCCTGCAAAAGGAGTACAAAATCGTCTTCAGTGACGCCTAGTGACTCACCATCCTTAGTGCTTCGAGCCCAGTAGCGCCCACTCTCAGGATCCTCATGGTTGCGCCGTTTTTCGGCCCCATGGGGATCCTCTGTCCGTTTCTTGTCCAATTCCGATTGAACGACGGCGCCAAAGCGATTGGCGTGGAGGATCCGCTCGTCGTCGTAGAGGTGCCGGTGGGTCTTGAGGACCAGGGGCAATCGTCTCCGTGTTCCATGCGCTCAGAGGCAGACGTCGGGTCAATGTCCGCTCGGGCCACTGACGACCCGGCCGTGTGGCGCAAGGAGTGAAACTCAAGCGTGGCAACGTTGGCGCCGGGCGAGTCGTTCGGCCGATCGACCTCGGGGCTACCAGCGGTGGCCACCGAGTCCGTCCGTCTGGTCCGACGCGCGCGGTCCGAGGGTGGGGTCTGCTCCTCTGTGCCGATCACGGCGAGTGCGAGTTCGAACCGACACAGCATTGGGTGTGCGGCAACGTCCTGGCTGTACGGGCGAGGCCCCCGGATATCCTGCTTTGGGCGTGGCGATTGGTCGGCCGACTCGGTGGTGCCGCCTCCGCCTATTCGTCGGCACTATCGTCGTCGTTCCGGGCGGATTGGTCGCGACCTGGGTCGCGGTGGGGTTGGGCGGCGGCTCCGTCGGCTGGGCGTATGCGCTGGTGGGCCTCGGAGTGCTCGCCTACGCAGCCTTGGCGACGTGGTGGGTGGCCGTGGCCCGGCCCGAGGGAGCTCCAGCTAGCCAGTGGGCGATTGGGGCAGTCGCCGCCATCGCCTTCGTGCTTCTGTGCGTCGTGTTGGCGTGCCTCGCGTTCGGGGGTCCCCAAATGGGGAGTTTCTCGTCGGTTGGATCGCCCAGCGCGCAGGCGCACGATGTCGTGGAGGTCGGAGCGAGTCACGATTCGCCCCCCCGGTGCGTGGGGGGGTAGGTCGGAGTGGAACGAGGCGGACGGTACCAACGGCCGCTTCAACCCGCTCGCGATCGCCGGCGACTGCAATTGAGGACTCGCCTACTTGTCTTTCAATCCATCGGGCAAGGACCCGGCGGATCGGAAGTCCGACTGCCTTCGTCAGTTACTGACCTAGACACGATCCGGCGACTGTGGGATCGTCGTAATCACCTCGCCTCCGCGAAGGAGCAGTCTGTGGCTACCATGAGGGTTGCACACAGATGGGTTGTCGATCTGTTCGCCGTCCTGCTGATCGTCCAGTTCTTCTTGGCTGGCCTTGGTGCCTTCACGACGGTGCACAACAAGAAATTCAGCGACAACAACTTCGGACCCCACGGAGTCCTCGGGACGGTGCTCGTCATCGTTGCTCTGGTGATTGCGCTGCTCGCTGCGATTGGACGATGGTCTCCACTTGTGACGAGGCTGAGCGGCGCTCTCCTTGTCCTGATGATCCTCCAATTCGTGCTCGGGGTAGCCGGCGCGGGCTCAGCCCCCGTGCTGGGCGGGTTGCATGCGGTCAACGCCGTTCTCATCGTCGCCGTTGTGTATCTCCTCGTTAGGGATACGCATCACATGACGAAAGCGGCACCTGCGTAGCGACTCGCGGGTGCGGCTGGGGACTTGGCGACGAGCCGCCAATTCCTGGCCACATTTTGGCCGCATGGTTACCGGAGAGAAAGGTGTCGGACGGTGACCGACGCGCACCGCAAGTCAGTAAACCTCCCGCTAGAGGGTCCAAAACGCCGCCGCGCAGGCGTTCAGTGCAATCGTTGGAAACACCTCGGCAGGCCGGGGGGTCACTCGTTCGAGTCCAGTAGCGCCCATCCGAAGGATCCTCTTAATGAAGCCGGATCGGCGATCCGCGGGGATCCTTTGTCCGTTTCTTGTCGAATTCTGATTGGACGAACTCCCTGAGGCGCTCCGCGGCCCATGAGGGACGCCGCGGAATGGCGGAGCAGATGGAACGTAGATCGCTCGAACACGGACCGGCGACCGTCCCGGACGTCGGGGTCGTTGGCGCCCGCGGCATCGCGTGGCGGGTACCAGACCTGATCGCCCAAGCTTGAGTGCGTCCACTGCCGGCCGTCCGGGCGTCCACTCCGACGCGCGCGGTCCGAGGGGGCAGCAGTTGCCTCGACGCAGTTCATAACCGCGACTTCGCCGCGGGGCGCCCGCGGATCCCGGGTATCGTGGAGGTGCCGCGAGAAGAGGCTCAGGCATGGCTCCTGCCGATCAGGCCTCGGCGCACCGGGACGAATGGGTCCGCCCGGGCCTGTCCTGGGCGATGGTTTGCGTGCCACTCGCGATGGTCGTGGCGTTCGTCGGAGTTCTCGCCGTCGGCGGCGACCTGCGTGCGGCATTCGTGGTCGTCGGGGTCGGAGTCGTCGTGCCGGCCGCCCTTGCGAATCAGTGGATATTCGCCGCCCGTCGAGACGGCGCTCCTGCCAGTCAGTGGGCGCTCGCCGTGACGGTCGTCGTGGCAGTGACCGGCTTGTGCGCCCTCGTGGCCTCCTCGACTTACGAAATCATCCGCACGGCACGGTAAGGCTCCGGAACACCGCGCGGCATCAGGGTCGTCCGCCACCTTGGTTCGTTCGCTCAGCGCGTGGGTGTGAACGTGAGCGGATCCAGATAGACGGTGCCGCCTGCGAGCTCTACAGACTGAATCTCTCCCGCCGCGGCAATCCGCGGACCGAAGATCTCGAACCAGCGCGATTGGGCGGTCTCAGTGGGGAACCCGACAACGTGTAAGCGGTCCTCGCCCCCGCAGTCGCCTGTGCTCGGCACGTAGACGACTGCCGCCCAGGCGTCACGCATTGCGTGGGCGCTCCGCAGTGGTCGCGTAGCCGGGTCAAGTGGCCTCCGAGCGTGACTCTCTGCAGTCGGCGGTCAAGGCCCCGTGCGGTGATGCTTCGCTCATCGGGATGCCTTGGCTCCAGGCGAGGCCGGCCCGTGCCGACATCATGAGAAAGCCGACGGGCACGTCGCATCGGTTGCCGACAAGGATCGCCGCATGACAGATGAGATCGACATCAGGCCGCCACTCGCCGGGCGGCTCATCGGCGCTGCACTCCTCTTGATATGGACCGTCATCATGGGGGCCGCGTCCATCGAGATATTCCCGGCGCCACTCTCATGGGTCCCGGTCGCGGCGTGCATCGCCGGGGTGTTCATGCTTGTGCGGCTGCTGATGGTCTCGGTCGAGACCCGGGACGACGAGTTGATCGTCCGCAACAACTTTCGCACCCGCCGCTTTGCGCGCGAGGACATCACCCGGTTCCGTACCGCCCACCCCATGGGGACGTCGTGGTTGGAGTTTCTGCATGTCGAGACAGCGGATGGGTCGGTCCCCATCGACGTGCTCCGTTCCTGGACCGGCGCGGCGGCGCGCTTTGCGGGAGAGCAGGCTGCGCTTGAGGCCTGGCGCACGGCGTCCACCTGAGCGTCCCACCCTCAGGACCAGCACAATTGAGCGGGTCCCGACGTCCGGAGAGATCCGGTGTCCGCTCCCGGCCCCGGCGTGCTCGGACCCGCGAGACGACCCCCGCCGTCAGCGGCCGCCCGCCCTCGCCGGTACCGGATGCGTCCGTGGCCACGCGCGCCGCCGGCGGTCCGTGAGGCCTGCGCGATCGGAGGGTCGTCGACCACGCCCACGGCGATAGGCCGAGCGGACGCGCGTTCGGACCGTTGGCACGCGTCGTCGGTTCGCTGCGCCAAGCGTGGACCGGTCCGCACGCCAGTGTCGACGGCTGGGTCCATGGGTCAGGTACCGCTGTAACCGGGAGAGGGCTTGGGGTGCCGGCGATGCCGTTCCTCGCGTACGGTAGATCCGATGAGACGGAACCGTTCGATCCCGTCGGCGCCCGTTGTACCGGTCCTGATCTACCCGGACGTGCGCGCCGCTGTGTCGTGGTTGACCGATGCCTTCGGATTCTCCGAGCGGGTCCGCATCGGCGAGGACCATCGTTCCCAAATGCGGGTCGGTAACGGGGCGGTCATCATTGGTGACGTGCGCGACCAACGACGCGCCCCGCGACCGGGCGAGGTCACGCACTCGGTGATGGTGAGGGTCGGTGACGCGGCCGCCCATTGCGAACGAGCCCGACGCCACGGTGCCCGGATCCTCACGGAGCCAACGGACTTTCCCTACGGCGAACGGCAGTACGAGGCCGAGGACCCGGCCGGGCACCGCTGGACGTTCTCCGAGACGCTCGACGACGTGCATCCCGAGGCGTGGGGCGGAGAGCTCCTCGACCGGGGCCAGTAGACGAGGTGTGGTGGCGACATGGACGGCAGATCACGGCTCATCTCAGTCCGACGCGGGGCCCGGACCTGTCAATGCCCACCCGCATCCGCGATCGGCGTGACCGGTCACGGTCCTGAGCCATTCCGCCCGCGATTTGACGGCGCCGTGGTGACGCCGCCGACAGGCGCCGCTGCGAACGGGCGTGGCCCTGTCGACCCCGCCAACGACGACGGTTTGGACCTCGACTCTGGTCCGATCCGGGCGGCGGCGGTACCCGTCTCAGAACCCGCGCGATGGCCGCGCTGCCTGGGAGTCGAACCGCATCTCCCACGGCGCGGCGCGGGCCAGCATCCCTGTACAGTCACCCGCATGACGTCTCTCTCGATTGCGTTCGTCGCGTACTTCATACTGGCGCTCCTCGTTGGCGGGTGGGGCCAGAGGAAGGGGTACAGCCTCGGAGTCGGCTTCCTGATTTCGGTGCTGCTGAGTTTCGTGATCGGCGCCATTGTGGTGTTCATGCTGCGGGACAAAGCGACGGGGCGTCGCGGCGTCGTCACGTGGAGCGACCCGGCCTGAGCCCAGCCGGGCCGCGTTGCGCGGCGGGGTGTGCGACAGACTCGGCCAGCGCTTCGATACCGCCCGCTGACCCGGGGCCGGGCGGCCCCCCAGCGATCGACCGCGTCCGCTGGCGTGCGGAGTTCACGGCCGGATGGGCGTCGCTAGCCGCTGTCGCCACTGTCGAGCTGGTGGACGAGGTCATCCACCCGCCGTGCGATGTCGTCGCGGATGCGACGGACGTCGGCGATCGGCTGTCCTTTGGGGTCGGGCAGCTCCCAGTCGATGTATCGCTTCCCGGGGATGTACGGGCAGGCGTCGCCGCACCCCATCGTCACGACGACGTCGGCGTCCTTCGCCAGGGAGTCGGTTAGCAGCTGAGGCACCCGGTCGGCGAGGTCGATCTCAAACCCCGGCTCGCGCATGACCGCCACGACCTCGGGATGCACCCGGTCGGCGGGTGTTGTCCCTGCCGACATGGCGCGATGGCGATCTCCGGCCGCATGCGCAAACAGCGCGGCCGACATCTGCGAGCGCCCCGCGTTATGCCGGCAGACGAACAGGACGGTCGCCATCGTCAACCTCCGTCGTGTCGAGGTGCCGATGAGAGGGATGCTCCCCTCGGATGAGCTGGTACAGCAGCGCTCCGACCGGCGCGCCGACCATCGGTCCGACGATGTAGATCCAGAAGGACTGCCAGTCGCCGCTGACCAGCGCAGGCCCAAACGACCGTGCGGTGTTCAGCGAGGCGCCGGTGACCGGCCCGAACGCGAGAGCGGCGGCGCCCACCACCGCGGCGATCGCCAGTGCTGCCGGAGCGCCAACTGCACGGGTGTCGGTTGCGACGCTCATGATCACAAACATCAGGATCGCGGTCAGGACCAACTCGACGACCACTGCGCGCATGTCGGCGACGGTGGGGATCGTCGCTCCGAGATGTGCGGGATTCGTCGGCCAGACGGCATGCAGCAGGAGCGCGGCGCCGGTCGCTCCCGCCAGCTGCGCGACGATGTAGGCGAGGCAGTCGCGGGCGGGGAGATGGCGTGCGACGAGGAACGCGAGGCTGACGCCGGGATTGAAGTGTGCACCGGAGATATGGCTCAGGGCCGAAATCGCCGCGAGGAGCACAAGGAAGAACGCCAGGGCGATGCCGACGGTGCCGAGGGTGCCGGCGTGGACGGTATTGGTCACGATGGCCCCGCACCCGCCGAATACGAGCATCCCGGTGCCGATTGCCTCGCCGACCGCGCGCCGCCACAGCACCGGACGGGCGGGGGTGTCGGGCACTACCCGCTCCATGCGGTCAGACCTGCGAGGGCCGTCGAGTCGGCGGAATACCAGGCCCACCTGTGCCGCCGCTCGACCCGGACGAGCCCGGCCGCGACAAGGCGTCCGATGTGGTGGGACAGCGACGGTTGCGCAATATCGAACAGCGCGAGCAGTTCGCACTGGCAGACCTCGGCGTCACTCCGGATCAGGACGTCGAGTATCTGCACCCGGAGCGGCGACGCAAGGGCGGCCGCCACGGCCGCAACGGCGTCTGCATCGAGGTCGGTACGGAGCCCGGCGCTCGGGGAACAACAGCTCGCGGCGACCGGCCCGGCCCTGGACGTGCTCATATCGAGATTCTTGAATATGACGATGGCCGAACGCTACCCCGACGGGGCCACGGGGTCAACGCGTGGCGATGTCACTTTGCGTCGAAGGCCGGGGGGTGGCACGCACCGGGCGTGGGTGTGCGCCGGTCAGCCCGCCGGGCTCGGCGCGTCCGTCATGGCGGCGGGCATCGTGGCAGTGGCCCCCGGCCGTACCACGGCGTTGACGTCCGGCGGTCCAAGGCACCGCCGTTCGCACAGGGCCGCAACGACGCGCGGATTGCGACGATCCGTGGGTCTTCGACCGGCGGGGGGCTAGGTGACGTGGGCTCCGGCCGCGGGCGGTGCGTATCGGTGGTGAAGCATGAGCGCGTTGCCGTCGGGGTCGCGGAAGAAGCCCATGTGGCAGACGCCGGTGTCGAAGATGTCCCCGTCGAACGCCACGCCGCGTTCCTCGAGGTCGGCGCGGGCGGCTGCGACGTTCGCTACGTGAAGCGCGATGGAGGCGCTGTGCGGGCCCTCGAAGCGGCGTCCCATCTGGGTCGGATCGACGAGGTACAGGCTGACATTCCCGATGGTGAACTCCGGCCAGGTATCCCGGCCCGGAACGCGCTTGAGTCCGAGAACGCTCTCGTAGAAGGCCGTCGCGCGTGTCAGATCGGTGACGGGCACCGAGATGAAGTCGACGCGCTCGACGTCGATGGCAGGTGGGGGCGTCACGGGTCACCTCGTCGTCATGTGGCCGGACGCGGCCTCGCGCCGGCCGGCTCGTCCAGCGTGCGCTCCAGGATGCGAGTTCGGCCTGGAGCGCGCTGTGGTGTGTCGAGCCTACGCCGCAGCGGGGCCGGCGTACTGATCTTCGCCAAAGCCGAGCATCGGGGCGAAGATGAACGACAGCAGGGCGAGGCCCCAGCCGAATCCGACGCCGCGAGAGAAGGACTTGGCAAGATCGATCGCCACGATGATGGCGATCACGATGTTCACGATCGGGATGAACAGCAGAACCCACCACCAGCCGGGACGACCGGCGATCTTGCACATCACGTAGAAGTTGTAGATGGGGATGATTGCAGCCCATCCGGGGCGGTCAGCCTTCTGGAAGATCATCCAGTAGCCGGCGATCGCCAGCACGGCGAGCGCGAGGGGCAGGAATGAAAAGACCGATGACATGGGGATTCCTTGGTTGCGTGGCGCGACTTACATCGGCACGGGAATGCGAATCCCCAATGAACCGGGCCGAATCGCCGGTCATACCGCTGCGGCCGGCCCACGCACCACAGGCCGTGGGCCGGCCGCATCTGACGTGTGGGCACGCCGTTAGGCGGCCTCGCCGATCGCCAGGCCGATGGGTGCACGTCCCGCAACCCGGGCAGCCAGGATTCCGACTTCGTACAGGACGATCTCCGCGCCAAGCAGCATCAGCATGCTCACGGCATCACCGCCGGGCAGGATCGCGGCGACCACGGTCATCACGATGAGCGCCATCCGGCGGTGACGGGTGAACGCACGGGCGTCGGCGATGCCGAGTCGCGCCAGGGTGAACATCACCACCGGCAGCTCGAACACGATCCCTCCCGCAATCAGCAGGGTCGTCACGAACGACAGGTATTCGTTGGCGCGCAGCTGCACGGCGAAGGCGGGACCCCCGAAACCGAGCAGGAATGAGAGCGCGGTCGGCAGCACGACCACGTATGTGAACGCCACCCCACCAACAAACAGGGCCGACAGGGCGCAGGCGGTTGCAATCATCCGTCGACGTGAGGGCGTGGACAGTGCCGGCGCGGCGAAAGCGTAGGCGTGGTAGATGAGCACCGGCAGGCTCACGACAATGCTTGCCCAGAACACTGCGCCCATGGTGGTCGTAAACGGCTCGGTCGGCGAAAATGTCGACAAGACGCGATGGTCATGCGGCAGCGGGGCGGTGAGCAGCGCGATCAGGCGGTTGCGCATGAGGTAGATCGCGCCAAATGCGACTGCGAGGACCGCCGCACACACCACGACGCGGTCCCGGAGCTCTGTGAGGTGCTCTTCGGTGGAGAGCGCCTCGTCGGGTGCGATCGGGAGCACCCGACGAGCGAACCGGCGCGGCATGTCACGCCTCCGTGGTCGGGGTCTCATCCACCGTCTCGACTGCGGCGGCGGTCGGCGGAAGCTGGGAGGTGTCGAGCCCGCCGAGGCTCGAACGGAACTCACGCATGCTCCGGCCCAGGCTCTTGCCGAGCTCGGGAAGGCGCTTCGGCCCGGCAATCACCAAACAGATACCGAGGGCGAGGATGAGGTGAATCGGCGACAGATCAAACACGATGACTCCTTGGGTCGAGGAGGCCCGCCGCCGCCGGCGTCACCGGCGGCGGCGTGCCCGTGTACGCGGGGCTCAGGCGATGAAGCCGGAGACGGCGGCGGTGGCCTTGGCGGCCGAGAACGACTTCGGGAACGCCGGGCCGATGGGGTTGTTCAGAGCGATGTCGCTAAACACGCTCAAGTGCTGCGACTCCGCCGCGGCGATGGAAGCCGCGACGCCCTTGAGCTTGTCCGAACGCAGGGTCGTGACCGCGCCGAGGTACGCCCCGACAAACGCGGTCTCGAGTCCGACGCCGAGCTTGGCGATCGCCAGGCGGCTCCGGAATGCGCCGACGGGATAATGGAATCGCAGGCCACGGGGCGTTGCTTTCCCGAGGATTCCGCGCAGCGCGTCATAGTGGGCGATCTCCGCGGAGCGGGCTTCGTGCAGGTACCGCAGTTCGTCGTGATCGGTAAACTTGCGGGAGCCGATCGCGTGCGTGTAGAAGTTGATCGCGAGCAGTTCCGCGGTCGCCGCCAGCTTTGCGATCTCGACATCGGTCACCCCCGACGCGACGGCAAGCGATGACACTTCGGCAAGCACCGAGCCACCGGCCACGAGCGCAAGGCCGCCCTTGGCGCTGCGCGAGATGAACTCGGCGCGGTTCGTACTGGTCATGGGATTTACCCTCCAGGTCGTGACAGTTATGTCGCCTATTCGGTGGTGAGCGCCAATCGGTTCGCACCTGATTCCGGAACAGTCCGTTGGCGAACCGATCGGCCGAGTCCGGCGAATGAGTGGCATGACCCAGACCACGGCCAGCCGCGGCACGACATCGAGCGCAAACGCAATGCACCTGTCTGACGAGGCGCTGATCGCACAGATCGCACGTGGCGACGATGGCGCGCTCGGTGCGTTCTACGACCGCTTCGGCCGGGTCGTCTACAGCCTGGCGCTGCGGGTCGTGCGCGATACGCAGCTGGCCGAGGAGGCAACCCAGGAGGCGTTTCTCGCGGTGTGGAGGACAGCAGGCGACTACCGCGCCTCGCGCGGTTCGGCTCGGACCTGGTTGCTGACGATCGCGCACCGCCGAGCGGTTGATCGCGTCCGCTTCGAACAGCGCCGAGTCGTCGGAAACGAGCCGTTTGACGAGGGAACCGAGCGCGAGATGCGCGAGTTCGCCGCGTCGGCGGAAGACGAAGCCTGGGTGGTCTTCGAGCGTGAGCGGCTCGTGCGCGCACTGCGCCAGATTCCCGATGGAGAGCGCGAGCTGATCGAGCTCGCCTACTTCGACGGATACACCCAGTCCGAGCTTGCGGACCGTCTTGGTCTGCCGGTTGGCACCGTCAAACGCCGGACCTTCACGGGACTCGCGCGCTTGCGAACGCTGTTGGAGGCCGAGCGATGAATCCCCTGTCCGATCACCTGCACGACGAGGACCTGATCGCCTACGCGCTCGGCGAGTCCGACGCGTCGCGCTCCCGGGCAATCGACGCGCACCTCGAGACCTGCGAGACCTGTCGACGGGAGTACGTCGGGCTACTCGACACGCTCGGGACGATGGCGTTTGCGGCGCCTGGACGGGTGCCGCCGCCGGACCTGCGATCCGCAATCCTGGAAGCGGCCTCGAAGGAACCACTTGCGGTGGCCGCATCCGACCCGGATCCGGCCACCGCCCGTCGCCGCCGCCGGACCTGGGGATCGCTGTCGGGCTGGGCGCCGCGCATCGCGATCGCCGGTGGGCTTGCGGTCGTGCTCATCGTGGCGATCCTGGCGCTTCCGCAGGACAGCTCGTCTACTCGCTCGGTGCCACTGGTCGGTGTCCACGGCGCCGTCGTCGTCACCAATCATCGCGCCGTTCTCGACGCGGCCAGTTTCCGGCCGCTTGCGGCCGGACGCACGTATGAGGTCTGGGTCATTCACGCGGGTGGGGCACGACCAGCGGGCCTGTTCGCACACGGCGCCGGGAACGTGCCGGTCAGCGGTGCGGTGGGTCCCGGCGATGTCATCGCCGTCACGGCCGAACCCGCCGGTGGGTCCCCTCAGCCGACCACGACGCCGATCGCGCACGCCCAGGTCGAATAGTCGGGCGGGATGTGGTTCCGGAGTGGGGAATTGGGTACGGTCACGGTGCGTGTACAGGGGCGCCGCACCCGCCGCCGACACCGGTCGCGGTGACGCCCCGAGTCCATCGGAGCGCCGCCCGTGCTGACCCCCGACGAGCTATCCGTGATCGACCTGTTCGTCGATCTCGAACCACCTGCCGTGGCGGCGATCGCGCGGGCCGCGGCCGACATCCGGCTCGCCACCGGGGAGTGGGCTGTGCACGCCGGCGATCCGGCGGCGCTGCTGGGCGTTGTCGAAGGGCACTTGGACACGGTCCGGCTGGTGGACGGGATTGAGCAGGTGGTCGGCGGCCGGGGCACGGGGGAGGTGGTGGGCGAAGTCCCGCTCACTCTGGCGACGGCGTTTCCGCTGGCGTTTCGCGCGTCTGAGCCGACGCGGCTTATGCGCATCGAGGTCGACGACTTCTTTACGGTCGTGGCCATGGTGCCCGAGCTGGGGCTCAGACTCGGCGTGCTGGCCGGGCGCCGGATCGGCGGGCTCCAGGGTATCGCGGCCGACCGACCGGAGCCACGAGCGCTGATTGTGGGACAGCGATGGGAACCGCGGTGCGCCGAGGTGCGCCGGTTTCTTGATCGCAACCAGGTGTCGTTCGAGTGGATCAACGAAGAGACGTCGGACCCCACCGGCCGTTGGGGCGGCCCGCTTCCGAGTCCCGACGACTGTCCGGTCATCCGCCTCGTCGGCGGCCGGACCGTGGTTCGTCCCACCCTGCGACGGCTGGCCGAGCTGCTCGGCTTGGCAACCGAGCCGCAGCTGCCCGAGTACGACACGGTGGTCGTGGGCGCCGGACCCGCCGGCCTCGCCGCGGCCGTGTATGGCGCCTCGGAGGGGTTGTCCACACTCGTCATCGAGCGTGAGGCGCCCGGCGGACAAGCCGGTACGTCATCTCGGATCGAGAACTACCTCGGCTTTCCGTCCGGCGTCTCCGGGGACGAGTTGGCGAGCCGCGCACTCCAACAGGCCCGTCGTCTGGGCGCGGAGATCCTCGTCACTCGTGCCATTACGCGCATCGACGCGGCGACCGGCCACGTCCACCTGGACGGCGGCGACATGCTGCGGGCACGGACGACCATCCTGGCGTGCGGGGTGTCGTGGCGCCGGCTGCCGATCGCGGGTCTCGATGATCTGGTCGGCAAAGGCGTCTCATACGGCGCTTCCCGCAGCGAGGCGCCCAATACCCATGGGCTGGACGTCCATATCATCGGGGCCGGCAACTCCGCCGGCCAGGCGGCCCTGTTCTTCTCGACCCACGCGCGATCGGTCACGATCATCAGTCGCGGCGACGACCTCGCAAAGAGCATGTCGCGGTACCTGATCGACCAGATCGGGGGACGCGCCAACGTCACCGTCCGGTTCGGCGCCGAGGTCACGGGAGTGGCCGGGACGACCTCGCTTGAGGCGCTGGAGATCTCCGACCTCGCGACGGGTGCGGGGGCCGTCGAGGCCTCCGGCGGCCTGTTCATCTTCATCGGAGCCGATGCCGAGACCGCGTGGTTGCCCCCGGAGATCGCCACCGACGCTCGCGGCTACATCCTGACCGGCGGTGACATTCGGGCGGTGGGACGCTGGGAGCTGGAACGCGATCCGTACCTGCTCGAGACGAGCGTCCCCGGCATCTTTGCCGCCGGAGACGTGCGGTTCGGTCCCGTGAAACGTGTCGCGGCGGCCGTCGGTGAGGGCAGCATGGCGATCGCATTCGTGCACCAGTACCTGCGAGAGCTCGCAGAGGTCCGACCCGCCTGACGATGGTCCGCCGCGGCGGACACGGGCGACACCGCGGTGCCGTGGGAGCCCGGGTGGGCAGTCGACATCCGCGTCGCCGGCGCGCTCAGTACGCGCCGGCGGTCGTGGCAGTGGTCGACGACGCAACTTCAGAGTTGGGAGGCGTGACAACATCGCATTACCGTTATGTCGGCGCACCTGGTGTCGCTATCGACGACCGCGGGATTGCCCGGGCCGGGCCGTTACGGTGCCGCAGCCTGATGGCCATTGCCGTTCGCGCCGTAGCGACGGTGAAACATGATCCAGGCACCCAGGCCGATCGGCATCGGCAGCCAGTACGAAAAGAGCCGATAGGCAAAGGTCGCAACCAGGGCGTCGGCCGCGCCAATGCCGGCGAGTGCCAGCGTCGCGACGAGGCCCGCCTCGACGATGCCGAGCCCGCCGGGGGTGATCGGCACTGCGGCCAGCATCTGAGAGATCGCGTACGCCAACAGGACGAGTACCGGATTCGGGTTGGCGCCGACTGCCGTCAGCGCCGCGAGCAGCGTGAGGTAGTCGAACAGCCAGCGGCCAAGCGAGGCAATGATCGCCCAGTGCGCCTGGCTGCCGAGCGCGTGCAGCAACGCGTCACGCTCGGTGACGAGGCGTCCGGGGAGCCCGGTGCGAAGTGGGCGTTTGGGACGGATCTTCGCCATCACGCGCTCGACCGCACGCCCGGCGGCGACGAGGGGGCGATCGCTGGCGAGCACCCACCACCCGACCGCGACCATCCCTGCGAAGATCGCCAACCCGAGCCAGGCCGCATCTGCGAGACCGTTTGGGATCGTGCCGCCGGCGATCAGGACCGGAATGCTCACCACCGGGAGCACGAAGACCGTGGCCAGCGTCAGCAGCGAGGCGGCGGTCAGCCCGGAGGCGACCGACGCGGCCGGGATGCCCGCGCGCACGAGCATCGAGTACTGGAGCCCGGCCGCTGCCGCCCCGCCGCCGGGCAGCGCCCGGCTGATCGCGCCGCCGGCCAGTTCGGCGGTGACCACGGCGAACCAGTCCCGGGTCCGCATCGCCAGCGACTGGAGCCAAATCAGGCTGGCGTTGGCCAGCACTTGGGCGGCAAGCATCACCACGAGCCACACCCAGGAGATCTTGGTGACCTGCGGCCACGCGTCGAACGTAGCCAGGACACTCGGCCCCAGGACGTACAGACAGACGGCCAGAAGCGTGAGCACCGCGATTCGCTTGATCACGGCCCCGCGCGAGGGCGCGACGAAGTGGACCAGCCGTTCGAGCTGGTCGACGTCGCGCGTGGTCGGTCTGTCGGGGCCGCCGGTCATCGGTTGGGACACTTTCCCAGAATCCGGGCAGCGGTACGGCCAGAGCCGGACCCGCGCTATTGTCGGCGCGCGATGACCGGCCGCGAGAATCCGAACTTCCCGTCAGACGATGCGCTGGCAGACCCGCGCAATCTCATCGACCACTTCAAGTACTGGCAGCACGATGCCATCGTCGCCGCGCTCGACGCGCGCAGGCACGAGTTCGTGGTCGTGCTCGAGAACTTCGCGTACGACTTCAACATCGCGACCGCGATCCGGAACGCTAACGCGTTCCTGGCGCGCGAGGTCTGGATCGTGGGCCGTCGCCGCTTCGACCGCCGTGGGGCCATGGGTACCCATCGTTACCAGCATGTCCACCACACGACCGACGAAGCGGCACTCCTGGCGCGGCTCAAGGCGGACGGGATGCGCGTGGTCGCCGTCGATAATCTGCCGGGCGCGGTCAGCATGATGGGATTCCGCTGGGATCCCAAGACTGTGCTGGTGTTCGGCCAGGAGCAGATCGGCGTCTCGCCCCAGGCCTTGGCGGTCGCAGACGAGGTCGTCTACATCCCGCAGTACGGATCGACGCGGAGCATCAACGTCGGCACCGCGTCGGGCATCGCCATGTACAGCTACGCGGCGGCGGTGCTCGGCGAGCCGCCCGGCTGGGGGACGCCGGCCGGACCCGGTGACCAATAGGCGTCGTTGGCCATCGGCTGGGCGTGGGCTCCCGCGGTCACCAGCTGCCTGCGGACGGCGTCCATATCGGACTCCATGATCGCTGCGATCTCCGCGGTGGCGAGGGGGTACGGCGCCCACGCGAGCACCTCGGCGGCATCCCGGGGATTGGGGCGCAAGATGAGGCCGGGCGCCAGGTTGGCGATGAGCACCTCGTAGACGCGCGCCGGCTGAAACCCAGGGGCGTCCAGCACGGTCGGTCCGCGGGCGATGCGGTAGCTCGGGCATGTGTAGCGCCAGGTCCCGTCGAGCGTCGTCGCCAGGCGCTCCCGAAGCGCGAGGGCCGCCGGGCTCGGCGTCCGCGTATCGGCCATGTCGCGGGCGAGTTCCTGGTCGGTTCCCGGCTCCGCCGCCCATGCGACGACCGTGCCGGGATCGAGTCCGGCAGTCGCCGCCGCGCCCGCGATGGTCTCCGGGTCGTCCACCTCGGCCGGGGTCGACATCGCTGCGACCCGTAATGCCCGCAGGAACGCGTCCACGGCTCTAGGCGCCCGCCGCCGCACGCCCACGACAGCGCGGCAGGCCACCACGGTCACCGCAAAGCGCGTTGCCGGCGTGGTGTCGATGGGCATGCCGAAGCGGTCGCGAATGGCGGCCCGTCCCCGTGCAAGGTCGCTGAGGCTCACCCCGCGTCGCGCGTACTCATCCGGCGTCGAGGAGAGCCCGACCATCCGGTGTTGCCAGGCGAGTGCGTCGCCGTAGCGCCAGCGCAGGCGCAGGCGTGCGCCCTCGGCCGAGAAGTCCCACGGGCACGCCGGATCGCCATAGAGATCGATGTGAATCAGGGGTGCGGTCATCGACTCCCAAGAGTAGTCCGGGTTACGAGTCCGTGCCCCCAGCGTTCGTTTCGATCGCCGGAATGACGGCCCCCGCGGGCGGTCCCGTGCGGTCCACGGACAGGGCACACACACGGGCATTGGTCGGCGGCGCTGGCGGCGGTCGCGGTGGGCCATCGTCCGGGCGCTGCGCGAACAGGGCGCGACGATTGCTGTCGCCGGGAGGGACCCGGTGCAGTTGGCGGCGATCGGGCGGACGCCACCGCAGCGATCGGTGCCGCGCTCGCCGACGCGGTGGCGGAGGTCGACGTCACCCCGACAAGGGTTTGGCTCAGTCGGACGTGGCGCGGGCGATGTCCGGCGCGGCGGACATCGCCTCGGCCGCACCGACCAGATCGTCGGTCGTGGCGACCGGGGACCAGCAGGCCACACTGCGCCCGCGCCCGAGGTTGTCGAGCGGAGGCGCGTCGGTCCGGCAGCGCTCCGGCACGACGTTCGGGTCGCCCGAGATCACGCGCGCCTTCGGGCAGCGGGGATGGAACGCACAGCCGCTCGGCGGGGTGATGGGCGACGGCGGGTCGCCGGGCAGCAGGATCCGGCGCCGGTGCGCGGCGCCCGGACGCCCGGGCGCCGCGGTCAGCAACGCGGCGGTATATGGATGGAACGGTGCGGCGATCGACGCCGCGGGCGCGCGCTCGACGATGCGCCCCAGATACATCACCGCCACCTCGTCGGCCAGATGTCGGATCACGCCGAGATCGTGGGAGATGACGATGTAGGTCATCCCATGGGCGCGTTGGAGGTCTGTCAGCAGATTCAGGATATGGGCTTGCACGGAGACGTCCAGCGCGGACACCGGCTCGTCGAGCACGATGAGGTCGGGTTCGAGGGCGAGGGCCCGGGCGATGCCGATGCGCTGGCGCTGTCCGCCGGAGAACTCATGCGGATACCGGTCGCCCAGATCCGGGCTGAGTCCGACTTGCTCCAGCAGCGCGGCGACCCGGACGGCTCGGTTGCCGGCGACGTGATGGACGCGCAGCGGCGCGCCCACGATCTGGTTGGCCGTGTGGCGCGGGTTGAGGGCACCGGTCGGATCCTGGAAGACCATCTGGATGCGACGGCGCAGCACGCGGAGCTCGGCGCCGCCGACACGGGTGATGTCGGTCCCTTCGAGCAGGACGGTGCCCGCCGTCGGGTCGATCAGCCGCGCGATCATGCGGCCGGTCGTTGACTTGCCGGACCCGGATTCGCCGACGATCCCGAGCGTGCGGCCCCGACGCACGGCGAGATGGACGTCTTCGACGGCGTGGACGGCGCCGACCGTGTGGGCAAACAGGATGCCACGGGTCACGGGGAAGCGTTTGGTCAACCCCTCGGTGGCGATCAGCGGTGCCGGGTCGGTCACGGGGCCGGCTCCGAGTTGGCGGGGTGGGCGATCGGCGCACGCCGCAGGCCCTCGCGACCGTCCATCGGGAGGATGCAGGCGTCGGCGTGGCCGGCGTGCCGTTCGACGAGGTCCGGGACCCGCTCGCCGCAGGCGGGCATCCTGTATCCGCATCGCGGCCCGAAGCGGCAGCCCGGGGGCAGGTCGGCCAGCGACGGCGGCGCGCCCGGGATCGGGGTGAGCGATTCGTGCCCGCCGTCCACGGCCGGGAGCGAGTCGAGCAGCCCCCAGGTGTAGGGGTGTTGCGGTTGTCCGAACACGTCGCTGCAGGGCCCGCGCTCGATCGCCCGCCCGGCATACATCACCGCGACGGTGTCGGCGACCTGGGATACGGTCGCCAGGCTGTGGCTGATGAGTACGACGCCGAGCCCGATGCGGGTCCGCAGGTCGTCGATCAGCGCCAGGATTTGGGCTTCGACCGTGGTATCGAGCGCGGTGGTCGGCTCGTCGGCGATCAGCAGTTCTGGCTCGAGCACCAGCGCCATGGCGATCATCACGCGCTGTCGCATCCCGCCCGAGAGCTCGTGCGGATATTGGCGGGCGCGTTCGTCCGGGCTTGGGATCCCGACACGCCGCAGGGCGGCGACGGCGCGGTCTGAGGCGTCGCGCCGGCTGATATCGCCGTGGGCGCGCAGGGTTTCGGAGATCTGATCGCCGACTCTCAGCAGGGGATGAAGTGCGGCGAGCGGGTCCTGGAAGATCATCCCGATGCGCGGACCGCGGACGGTCTGCATCTCCCGCGACGGGAGGGTGAGCAGGTCGACCCCATCGAGCCGGATGCGACCGGAGACGGTGGCCGTCGCCGGATCGAGGAGGCGCATGGCGGCCAGGAACGTCACGCTCTTGCCCGACCCGGATTCCCCGACGACGCCGAGCGTGGCGCCGCGCTCCGCCCGCAAGGACAGTCCGTCGACGGCCCTGATCGGTCCATGCGGCGATGCGAAGGTGACGTGGAGGTTCTCGATCTCAAGCAGGACGTCGCTCATCTGGGCCGTACCCGCGGGTCGAGGTAGGCGTAGATCACGTCGGCCATCAGACTCAGCAGGCTCACGGCGATCGTCGCTACCAGTGTTACCGCCAGCGTGATGGGCAGATCCTGGTTCTGGGCGCCATAGAGCACCCAGCTGCCGAGTCCCTGCAGGTTGAACACGTCCTCCACGACGACGGTGCCGCCGATCAGGGTCGCGATGTCGACGGCAAGCAGCGTGACGATCGGGACGAGGCTCGCGCGCAACGCGTGGTGGGTGACGACGCGGCGCTCGGGGAGTCCCTTCGCGCGCGCGGTGCGGATGTAGTCCTCCCCGAGGGTGTCGAGCATCTTGCCGCGGATGATGCGTGCATAGATCGCAGCAAAGGCGAGTGAGAGCGTCAGCCAGGGCATCAACATGTGGCCGGCCCACGCGACCGGATCGGTGGTGAACGTCACGTAGCCGGTGCCCGGGAGCCATCCGAGCGTTGCCCAGAACAGCCACAGCAACAGCATGCCGAGCCAGAACACCGGGGTGGAGATGAAGACGAGCCCGACCAGGAGGCTCGAGCGGTCGAACGCGCTGCGCGGTTTGAGTGCTGCGTACACGCCAACGGGGATCCCGATCAGCATCCAGATCACTGCTGCGCCGAGCACCAACTGGAGGGTGATCTGCGCCCGCTGCCACAGCTGAGGCGCGATCGCCCCACCGGTGGTGTACGAGAAGCCCAGACCGGGCCATCCGTACTTGTCGCCGACGACCAGGCGTTTGAGATACAGCAGGTACTGGACCGCGACGTTGTGGTTCAGCCCGAGATCACGACGGACTTGCGCGACGACCTGTTGGGTCGGCTCCTTTCCGGCGAACCGCACCGCCGGGTCGCCCGAGGGCAGCACGTAGAAGATCACGAACGTCACCAGGGTGACGATCAGGATGACGACGAGCGTCCACAGCAGTCGGCGGAGGATGTATCGGCCCATGACACAGATGCATTCGCCGCCCACGGTCCGATTCCGGCCCGCGGGCGCCGTCGAAGTTTGGGCTCAACCCTGCTTGTTGGCGGCGACCGCCACGTGCGAGTAGGCGGTCGTATTGCTGGACTGGTCGTAGTCCCAGGCGGTGACGTCGGACCCGAGCAGGTGGATATCGTGCTGGGTCAGGTACGGGGCCCACGGGACGACACTCTCCATGACGTATTTGTCGAGGGCGATCCAGCACGACTGACGGTCGCTACCGGTCGGAATCGCGTCGCAGGCGGCGATCTTTGCGTCGACGCTCGGGATAGTGACGCCGGCGGGGATCTTGACCCCGAGCTGGTGCGCGAGAGCCGGCGTCAGGCCGACCAGGGATTCGTTGAGGTTGCCGGTCGGCGCGATGCTCGAGGACTCGAACAACGGCGTGAAGAACGTCGACGGGTCCGCATAATCCTTGGAGAATCCCTGGCTGAGCGCGAGCGGGACGTTGTTGGCGACGGTGCTGACGGTGGCGCCCGCAGACGACGGCGGGAGCGCGCGAATGTTGAGCGTGATGCCGATCCTGCCGAGGGCGCTCTGGACCACAGGGATCTCGTTGGTGTCCTGGCTGGTGTTGACGGCGATGGTGAATACGTCCTTGCACGCCGATGCGTCGCAGAGGCCGTCATGTTTGGGGTCGTACTTGGATTGGTGCATCTCGGCCTGGGCGGCACTCACGCTGCCGGATGATCCGGGGGTGGCGTAGGGGTCGTATCCGGTGATCGAGGACGCGTCGTTGTACATCGTGTTGGGGACGATGTGGGTCGCAAGCTCCCCGAACAGCGGACCGCCGTTGGCCTGCTGAAGGCCGGCCTTGTCCATGATCAGGTTGACTGCCTTGCGAACGTGGATGTCGTCGAACGGTGCCTGCGCGAGGTTCATCGAGATGTACTTGGTGCTGTCGCTCAGACCCGAGTGGATCAGGTGGCGCTGGCTCGCGTTGCCGGCGACCTGGGCCACGATGCTGGCCGGCGGTGCATTGAGGGAGTCGTCGGTGAGCCCGGCCTGGATTCGGTCGAAGATGTCACGCTGGTTGGTGTTGATCGTGAACGTGAACCCGTTCGGCAGCGCGGTGCGCATCGCCGTCGAATCGGTCGCGGGGTTGTAGTTCGGGTTCCGGACGAGGACCAGTTTGCTCGACGGGTCGAATCCGGACATCGGCGTGATCGCACCACATGCGGAGACGTTGACGGTCGGGCTGCCCTGGATCATGTACGGGCCGCTGGAGACCAGGTCACGTCCGTACCCGCCCGGAGCGGTGAAGCACTTAGCGACCTCGCGCGGGATCGGACCGGCGGCGGGAAGGCTGAGCCGGTACAGGAAGTCGGGGGTCGGCTGGCTCAGGTGGAACACGATGGTGCGCGTGTTCGGCGTGGTGATGCCCGAGATCGTCTTCGATTTCCCGGACGCGAATGCGTCGATGCCGGCGATGGTCGAGTAGTAGAACCCGTATTGGGCCGCGAGCGCCGGGGTTGCGATTCGCTGGAACGCGTAGGCGACGTCCTGGGAGGTGATCACGCGATTGACCGGCGGTGCGAAGCGGACACCCGTCTTTATGGTGAACGTCCAGACCGTGTTGTTGCCGGTCGGCGTCGGCAGTGCGGTGGCCAGGTCCGGCACCAGCTGGTTGCCCGGGACGCCGGCGATCATCTTGTACCCGACGAGCGTGCGAATGAGCAGGCCCCGGTAGATGCCCCATGCGTTGGTCGTGTACTCGCCGGTCGGATCGAAGTTGTTGGAGAATCCGAAATCGGTCGCCTCGACGCGGTACGTGCCGCCCCGGCTCCCGCTGCCCGACGCGGCGGATCCCGATGAACCCCCGCAGGCGGCAAGGACGGCGGCGGCGGCGCCGAGGCAGATCGCCAACCCGATCACCGAGGCGCGGGCGCGCCGTGGGGGTCGCGTGACTACTGACATGGGTGGCTCATTTCGTTGCTTTGGGGTCAAACGCATCGCGGACACCGTCGGCGACGAGGTTAAACGCGAGAATCGTTGCGAGGAGGAACACGCCGGGGAACACCATCAACCACCATGCGGTCGTGTAGTACTGGCTCGCCTGCTCGAGCATCCCTCCCCACGACGGGGTGGTGCCGGGGACACCGAGACCGAGGAACGACAGATAGGCCTCGAACAGGATGCTCTCCGGGATCATCAGCGCGGCATACACCACGACCGGTGATATGAGATTCGGCAGCACTTCGCGAAACATGATGCTTCGGCCAGTCATGCCGACGGCCCGCCCGGCCTCGACGAAGGTGGATTCGCGCAACGACAGGGTGGCCGCCCGCACGATGCGGAACATGGCCGGCCACGCGAAGATGACGATGATGACGATCACCAGGTTGAGCCCGGGCGTGACGGCGCCGCCGACGCAGCCTTGGGCTGTGTTCGAGCAGGCGCTCGAGAGCCCGATCGCGAACAGCAACACCGGCAGGGCCAGGACCACATCCGACGTGCGCGAGAGCAGGGTGTCGAGCCCGCCCCCACGGAACCCGGCGATCAGGCCGAACACGACGCCGATGGTGGCGGCGATCCCCGTCGCCACGACGCCGACGATCAGGGAGACGCGGGCACCGTAGATCACCCGGACAAAGACGTCCCTCCCCGATGCGTCCGCGCCGAACCAGAAATGCAGGGTGGGCCCCTTCGGGTTGCCGAAGGAGTCGAGCATCGAGGTCCGGTAGAGGTCGTTCGGACCGTGTCCGGCCAGGTGTGCGATCAGGGGCGCGGCGATCGCGGCGACCGTCAGCACCACCAGGAAGATCAGCGAGACGTAGGCCGCTCGGTTGACGCGGAACCGGAGCCACATGAGGGCCGCAGGCGACCGTCCGGTGCCAAGCGCCGGCGGTTGTGCGGATTCGAGGATGGAGACGTCGACGCTCATGGCGGGTTCGCGGCAGCGGGGGGTGGGCGCCACAACGCGCGGCGCCGCGGGTCTTGATGTTCGTTCGCCGGAGCCTTGGCCGATCCTGCACCGCGGGGCGCCCCCCCGGTGGCGGCGGGCGGGTCGGACTCTGTACCGTATGCCACGAAGTCGACATGGTCCGGGCCGCAGCCCCCCAACGGCGCGCCCGCATCCTCCAGACGGTCGGGGAGGCCGAGTGAGCGAGCACGCGAGTCGGGCGGAGTGGAGCGACTGGTACCGACGGGAAGACCCCGAGCAGTGGGTGCTACCACGCATTCTGCGGGCGCGGGCAGAGGCGTATCCCGATCGGCCGTACTACCGGTTCCAGCACGGCGAGTGGTTCACCTACGCGCAGATGCTCTCGCGGTCGAACCGCGTCGCGAACGCGCTGGCCCGACACGGGATCGGCCCCGGCGATGTGGTGGCCACCCAGCTGCCGAACATGGAGCCGCACCTGGAGATCTGGTTCGGAATCTTGTCGTCAGGCGCCGCGCAGTGCCCGATCAACACGGCCTATCGCGGCGACTTCCTGTCGTGGGCGATCAACCTCCCGCAGGCCCGGATGCTCATCATCGCCGACACGTATCTGGCCGAGCTCGAGGCGGTGTCGGACGAGTTAGCATCCTTGGAGCGGGTGGTCGTCGTCCCGACCGGAGCAGCTCACGGGCCCGCCCCGCGTCGTCCGTGGGAGTCCTTCGAGGAGTTCATCGGCGAGGCCGGTGACGGGGACCCGGGGATCGAGCTGACCTGGACCGGCGATGCGCGCATCATGTTCACATCGGGTACGACGGGGCGCAGCAAGGGTGTGATCAAGCAGCACGCGTCGGACTACTTCTCGGGCCGCACCTACAACGAGGTGTGCGAGGTCAGCGAAGACGACGTGTTCTACTGCTGTCTGCCGCTGTTCCACTCGAACGCCCAGGTGCTCAACGCGTACCCGGCGCTGCTTGCCGGCGGTCGGGTCCAGTTCGACGCCCGCTATTCGTCGACCCGCTTCTGGACGAATGTCGTCGAGTGCGGCGCGACGATCCTGAACACCGTGTCGGCGATCAACTACTTCATCTGGAACACCGAGCCGACGGGCCTTGATCGCGCCCACCAAGTCACCCGGATTATGGCGATGCCGGCGCCGAAGGACATCTACCACGAGTTCGAAGAGCGCTTCGGAATCCGCTTTGTCGAGGGGTACGGCCTCACCGAGACCGGAATGGTGACCTACCACCCGCCGGGCGCGCCGGCGAGACCCGGCAGCTGCGGCGTGTCGACTCCCGGATTCGAGGTCAGTGTCGTCGAGCCGGGGACGGACCTGCCGCTGCCGCCCGGACGGCAAGGTGAGATCGTGGTCGACATGAAGGTCCCCAACATCGTAATGCGGGCATACATCGGGATGCCCGAGAAGACCGCCGAGGACTTCCGGAACCTCAAGCTGCACACGGGCGACCTCGGCGAGATGGACGAGGACGGCTACCTCTACTTCAAGGATCGGCTCAAGGACTACATCCGCCGACGCGGCGAGAACATCAGCTCCGTCGAGGTCGAGCGCACGGTCATGTCGCACCCCGACGTGCTCGAAGTTGCCGCCGTCGGCGTCCATGCCCACGAGGGTGCCTCCGCGGAAGACGAAATCCTGATCTGCGTGGTGACCCGGTCCGGCCAGCTCACGCCGCGCGAGCTCGCCAACTTCCTCGAGCCGAAGATGCCCGCGTTTGCGATTCCGCGCTATATCCGATTCATGGAGCACCTGCCGAAGACGGCGACCGAGCGGGTGCGCAAGGTCGAACTCCGCCAGGAAGGCATCACTCCGGGTACCTACGACCGCGGGATGGAAGGAGCGGTCGTATGAGCGCCACCGTGCCGCGCCACGGGCTCATTGTCGGTGGCGAGGAGACCACGACGGATGCGTGGATGGACGTCACCGACCCCGCGACTGGTGTGGCGATCGCCCAGGTCACCGCCGCCTCGACAGCCGACGTCGACGCCGCCGTGACGGCGGCCCATGCGGCGCTGGCGGGCTGGCGGCGCACCCCGCCGCTCGAGCGAGGGCAGGCGATCGCCCGCTTCGCGCGGGCCCTCGATGACGACGCCGAGCGCATCGCCGAGCTCATCCATCGCGAAGAGGGGAAGCCGCGGGGCGAGGCCCAAGCCGAAGTCGCCCGCGCCTGCGAGGTCGTCCACCACTTTGCAGGCGAGGCCGAGCGCCTGTGGAGCGAGATGGTGCCGGCGGGAGCCGGCGGGCGCGGCAGTGAGATCCGTCCCGACGGCATCGGCGTGGTGGCTGCGATCACACCGTGGAACTTCCCCGTCGCGCTGGTGATCTGGAAGCTCGCTCCTGCGCTCGCGGCCGGCTGCTGCGTTGTCGTCAAGCCCGCGCAAGAGGCGCCGTTGGCGGCCCGTGCCGTCTGCGAAGTGGCCAACCGCGCGGGTCTCCCGCCCGGCGTCGTGTCCGTGGTGACCGGCGACGGCCCGTCGGTCGGCGAGGCCCTGGCGACCCACCCCGGCGTCGACAAGGTTGCATTCACCGGGTCGCGGCGTGTGGCGGAGATCATCGCCGGCTGGGCATCGCCCCGCCTGAAGGCGCTGAGTCTTGAGCTCGGGGGCCACGGGCCGCTGGTCGTTCTGGACGACGCCGACCTGGACGTCGCCGTGGACGTCGCGATCTCGCAGGGCTACGCGAACGCCGGGCAGGCCTGCTACTCGGTCAACCGCGTCCTCATCCCCCGGTCACTCGAGGTCGGGTTTCTCGAGCGGTTCCGGGTCCGCATGGCCGACGTTGTGCTCGGGCCGATGGCGACCGACCGCGGGTTCACACGGCACCACATGCTCCTTGAGGACGCCCGCGCCCACGGCGCCCGTGTCGAGGGCGGCGAGGACCTCGGTGGCAATCGCCTCGCGCCGGCGCTCGTGACCGGCGCCGCGCCTGGCGTGCGGCTCATCGACGAGGAGCCGTTTACGCCCATCGTCGCGGTCATGCCCTACGACGAGCTCGATGGGGCGATCGCCGAGTCGAATCGGCCCGACTACGGTCTGGTGGGATACGTGTGCGGGCAGGATCTGCGCCGGGCCCAGGACGTCGCGCACGCGATCGAATGCGGCACCGTGGTCATCAATGGCTGGCGGGTCGTGGTGCCGTACGCGCCATACGCCGGCTGGCGGGGGTCGGGCGTCGGCTGCGAACTCGGTCGCCCGGGGCTTGAGGCGTTCATCCGGTGGCAGCACGTGCGGGTGCTTGCCTAGCCGGCGACCTGGCGCCGCCTTCGGCGGCGTCGCAGATCCACGACAAGGAGCGGGCGTGAATCGCGCAGAGATCGGTCGTCGTGAGTTCGGGCGGGCAACTTCCGGAAAGGGTCCGGTCGCGACCGGGCGCGTGCGGGAGGCGTCGCCAGTGCTGGCGGCGGGCGTCGAGGAGTTCATTTTCGCGGACGTCTTTTCCCGTTCCGGTCTGCCCGCGCGCGAGCGCGAACTGCTGACAGTGGCCGTGTTGGCGACAATCGGCGGCGCCGACAACCAACTCGGCGTCCACGTCCCCGCCGCACTCGAATGCGGTGCGGACGCGGAGGAACTGATCCAGCTGTGCGAGCAGATCGCGCCCTACGCCGGCTTTCCGCGGGCCCTCAACGCCCTCCGGGCGGTGCGGGCTGTCCTCGAGGAGCGGGGACTGCCGCTGCCGTTACCGGTCGTCGAGGTGGCCCTGGCGGACCATCAGACGCTCGCCGCCGAGGTTGGCGACGGGGCCGAGGGCCTGCTGCTGCTGCACGCGCCGGAACTTGACCGTCGGATGTGGCGCGACCTCATGCGGGCGCTGCCTGACGGACGCCGCGCGGTCGCTCCGGATCTGCGCGGCGCCGGCGCGGCCGTCGGCGCCCCAGCGCCCGGTGATGCCGGCGTACTCGTGGCGGACATGTGCTCGGTCATGGACGCCACGGGGCTCGCTCGCGCCGCGGTTGTCTCGCAGGGGGCGACGGCGCCACTCGCGCTGGCGCTCGCGGCGGCGGTCCCGGAGCGCGTGATCGCGGTTACGCTCGTAGGTCCGCGCGCCGCGCTCTCGGGCACCGCGCCGGGGACCGCGCAACTTGCCGGGGAGCTCCGTCCGGTGACACTTGCGACCGACGCCTGGGGCGCCCGGTATGCGCGGGACCGGTACGCCCGCCTGGACCCTGAGGGCTGGGGCGCGCTGACGGCCGTGCTCGCGGGACTCCCGACGCAAGGGGCCGGCGGGACGTTGCAGATGGTGGTTGTGGGGGAGGACGACCGGACGCTCGGGAGCGACTGGACCGGGTTCCCGGTGACCGAGGTGCCCGACGCCGGCCACCTGGTGCCCCTCGAGGCGCCGGGCCCGCTTGCCGCGGTTCTGGCCGGTTTGTCGTAACGCGCGGACCGGCTTTCGGACCCAGATCCCGATCGGGGTCGCCGGGCGCGCAAACTGTGGCAAGATCGGCGCAGCGCGGTGCGGAGCGTGGAGTGTAAATGGGCATGGGACAGGCGCTGAACAACTTCTATTTCCAGCCGAACGGGCGCGTCCGGTTTCGCCGCATGGCCATCACGATGGCGACCCTGATCTTCTTTGCGATGTTCGGCACCGGATTCATGCTGTTTATCGCGCTGTTCGCCGGTGACCCGGGGCTCAAGCTCGCGTGGCTGGTTGTCTTTGTCGTCATTGCAAAGCTGCCGTTGATCATCTTCTGCTGGTGGCT
>JADGPG010000102.1 GCA_017882545.1 Thermoleophilia bacterium | reverse complement strand
ACTCGGGGAGCCCGAATCCCACGCGATTCTGGAGTCGAACGCGAAATGGCTCGTCCGCCATCAGGTCGTACATGAGATCGCCGCCGAAGAACGGTGTGACGCGATTGGTGCCGGTGTTGTGAATGGCCACGAGCGCGAGATAGAACGGCGTCAGCGATTCATCGAGCGGATAACCCAGCGTCGCGATCTCGGGAAAGACGGCGCTGAGCGCGGACACCGTGGCCAAGGCGCGGTAGGCGTGCAGCAGTCGTTTCCGTTCGAAGAAGGTCCGCACACGCGTTGCGCCGCTGGGTGCGCTGAGGTTGCCGTGCGCGGCGCGGACCCGGTAGCGAAAGAGGGGATCGGTCACGGTCTCCAGCGAGACCCCCCGCAGTAAGAGGCGGGTCCACATCTCCATGTCCTGTGTCTGGAGCAGCAGGAGGTCGTAGCCGCCCCCGGCCTCGAACAGCGCTCGGGCGCCCATCGCGGTGGGCGCCACCAGGCAATTGCCCATCGTGAACAGATGATGGAGGATCTCCTCACGCGGTCGATCCTCCATCCCGCGCACGGGCCCGAAGACATCGTCCGGTTGCGGCTGGCCATTGTCGTCGATGACCACCGTCCGGGTGAAGACCACGCAGTCCTTCCGGCCGGCCAGGTGTTCCAGCTGACGCGCCAGTCGGTCCCGCTCGGACACGTCGTCTCCTGACATCTGGGCGATGATTTCTCCGCGGGCCTCACGCAAGGCGGTGTTGCGTGCGGCGCTCGGTCCCTGATTGGACTGTCGCATGTAGCGCACCCGCGCATCATGAAAGCCGCGCACGATCTCGCCTGTGCGATCGGTGGAGCCGTCATCCACCACGACGAGTTCGAAGTCCGGAAAGGACTGAAGCAGCATGCTCTCGACCGCCTCGGCGACGTACCGCTCCTGATTGTAGACGATCATCGCGACCGTCACGGGCGGACGAGGGTTGCGTTCCACGGTCAGTGACTCAGACGACAAGCCGGTGAAACCCCGGCTGGGCAGGCGTCAGGATGCGGCAGGGGTTGCCCACGGCGAGGGCCCCGGCGGGGACGGATTCGCGAATGAGCGAGCCCGAGCCGACCACCGCGTTGGCGCCGATCACCACTTCGGGGCCGATTACCGCGCCAGCGCCGATCACCGCGCCGCGTCCCACCACCACGTAGCCGCAGAGCAACGCCCCCGGCCCCAACGAGGCGTAGGCGTCGATCCTGGTGTGGTGGCCGACGCTGGCGCTCCGGTTGATGAGCACCATGTCGCCAATCTCACAGGCGCCGCTGATGACCGCCCCGGCATTGATGAAGACGCCCGTGCCAAGCGTCGCCGTTCTCGCGACGGGCGAACTCGGGTGAATCACCGTCGCGGCCCCGGGAAACCCCAGGGCCAGTGCCTCCTCGAACGCCACCTTCCGATGGCCGGGGGTGAACAACGCCACCACCACCGGACAACGGCGGAGCGTGTCGTCAAGTTCCTCGACGGGCACCACCCGTGTGGCGTCCGACACGTACGCCGGGCCGCTCCGATTGCGGATCGCGGCCACGACCCGGATGCCGGCGCGTTCGCACGCTTCCTCGGCATCGACCACGAGCGGCGATCCCACCGCGAACAGGACGACCGTCATGATCGGACTCCCTCGATGATCGTCGGCATCAGGCCCACGCGTATTCCCGGAGGCGCGCCGCGATGCGTTCGAAATGCGGCTCGGCGATCTCGGGCTGAATGGGAAGGCTGATCAATCGTTCCGCGAGGTGATCCGTGACCGGCAACTCGGCTGCGGGGAAGGCGGGCATCCGATGCAGACCCACCGGGTAGTGCACTTCGGTGCCGATCCCGGCGGCCCGCAGCCAGGCGCGGACCGAGTCGCGGTCCTCGGCGAGGACCGCAAACTGATGGAACACAGATCCCGTTCCGAGATCGGGCAGGATCAAAGGGGTTTCCGCGAGGGCGGCGTGGTACCGGGTGGCGAGATGTCGCCGTCGCGCGTTGTCCCGGTCGAGTGAGGGGAGCAGGACGCGCAGGACCGCGGCCTGGAGCGGATCGAGTCGCGAGTTGAGTCCGGCCTCCACGCTGACGCGCGCCGCATTCCATCCGTACGCGCGCAGGCGACGGATCTTCTCCGCCACGTCGGCCCGTGCCGTGGTCACCGCGCCGCCGTCGCCGAGACATCCGAGGTTCTTGGTGGGGTAGAAACTGAATGTCGCGGCATCGCCGATGGTGCCCACGTTGCCAAGCGGGGAGCGCGCGCCATGCGCCTGCGCGGCATCCTCGACTAGCGCCAGGTGACGTCGGGAGGCCACCCGCCGCAATTCCTCCATCGGGGCGGGGGCGCCGTGCAGATGCACCCCGACAATGGCCGCGGTGCGGGCGGTCACCCGGTCGGCCGCAGACGCGGGATCGAGGCAGCGGGTGCGCCGGTCGACGTCGGCGAACACCGGTATGGCACCGGCGCGCATGATGCCCACCGCCGTTCCATGCGCGGTCATGGCGGGGCAGATGACTTCGTCGGCGGCGCCGATCCCGAGGCCCATCAGCGCGAGGGTGATGGCGTCGGTGCCGTTGGCGACCCCCACGCAGTGTCGGGCGCCGAGGAAGTCGGCGAACTCCTGCTCGAACGACTCGACCACGGGGCCGAGGATGAACGGGCCGCTGGCGAGCACCGCGTGCAGCGCCGCCTGGATGGCGGCCGTGTGTTCGGCGAAGTGCAGCGCCGGGTCGCCGGCCGGGATCCTCGTCTCGCTCACCGGGTGCCTTCCGGCATCGTGTCGCCGGTGCGCCGGACATACGGCCCCGCCGCCAGCACCAGCAGTACCGCGTCGCGCGCGAAGTCACGCAACGTGAGCCAACTTCCCTTGGTGATCAGGACCGCGTCTCCGGGGTGGTTCAAGGATTCGATGGTGTGGACGTCACCGTCGTGGGTGACGATGGTGAGCGCGCCCCGGACGAGCACCAGCAGCTCATCGCAGGTCACCGTATGGCCGGCGCGGTGTTGCTCACCCGGGACATCCCAGATGACGAACGTGCGGACGGGGACGAATGGCAGCTGGGGATT
>JADGPG010000101.1 GCA_017882545.1 Thermoleophilia bacterium | reverse complement strand
ACCTGGCGGCCCTGGTCGCCGGCTCCAAGTACCGCGGCGAGTTCGAGGAGCGCCTCAAGAAGGTGATGAAGGAGATCACCCAGCGGGGCGACATCATCCTGTTCATCGACGAGCTCCACAACCTGGTGGGCGCAGGTGCGGCCGAGGGCGCCATCGACGCGGCCAGCATCCTCAAGCCGGCGCTGGCACGTGGCGAGCTCCAGACCGTCGGTGCGACCACCCTCGACGAGTACCGCAAGTACCTCGAGCGCGACTCCGCGCTGGAGCGGCGTTTCCAGCAGATTCGCGTGGAGGAGCCCTCCCAGGAGGAGACCGTGCAGATCCTGCGCGGCCTCCGCGACCGCTACGAGTCGCACCACCGGTGCACGATCACCGACGAGGCCCTCGAGGCCGCGGCGAACTTGGCGGACCGGTACATCTCCGAGCGGTTCCTGCCCGATAAGGCCATCGACCTCATCGACGAGGCCGGCAGCCGGATGCGCATTCGGACGATGACCTCCCCGCCGTCATACCGGGAGCTTGAGGACGAGATCGAGACGGTCCGCAAGGAGAAGGAAGCGGCGATCGAGGCGCAGGAGTTCGAGAAGGCCGCCAACCTCCGCGACAGCGAGCGCAAGCTGACCAACAAGAAGCGGGAGCTTGAGGAGGAGTGGAAGTCCGAGGACGGCGGCCCGCGGCCCGAGATCGGCGAGGAAGAGATCGCCGACATCGTGTCGATGTGGACCGGCATCCCGGTGTTCAAGCTCACCGAGGCCGAATCCCGCAAGCTGCTGCGCATGGAGGACGAACTCCACAAGCGGGTCATCGGGCAGGAGCCCGCGATCAAGGCCGTCAGCCGCGCGATCCGTCGCGCCCGCGCCGGGATCAAGGATCCCAAACGGCCGGCCGGCAGCTTCATCTTCCTTGGCCCCTCCGGTGTCGGGAAGACCGAGCTTGCGCGGACCCTGGCTGAGTTTCTGTTCGGTGACGACCAGGCGCTCATCCAGGTCGACATGTCCGAGTACATGGAAAAGCACGCCGTCAGCCGCCTGGTCGGGTCTCCGCCCGGATACGTCGGCTACGACGAGGGTGGCCAGCTGACAGAGCAGGTCCGCCGCAAGCCGTACTCGGTCATCCTGCTGGACGAGGTCGAGAAGGCGCACCCCGAGGTCTTCAACATCCTGCTGCAGATCCTCGAGGACGGCCGGCTCACCGACGCCCAAGGTCGTTCGGTCGACTTCCGGAACGCGATCGTGATCATGACCTCGAACATCGGGGCCGCCACGATCAGTCGCGACACCCCGCTCGGGTTCTCGGTGTCCGAGGATTCCGGCCTGTCCTACGACGACATGAAGTCGCGGATCATGGGGGAGCTCAAGCGTGTGTTCCGCCCCGAGCTGATCAACCGGATCGACGAGATCATCGTCTTCCACAAGCTGACCCGGGACGAGATCACGCAGATCGTCGAGCTGCTGCTGGTCCGGCTCAAGGAGCAGATGGCCGAGCACGGTCTCGCGCTCCAGCTGACCGAGGAAGCCAAGGATCTGCTGGTCAAAGAGGGGTACGACCCGGCAATGGGTGCCCGGCCGCTGCGCCGGGCGATCCAGCGGCTCATCGAGGATCCGCTCGCCGATGAGGTGCTCAAGGGCAACCTGCCCGAGGGAACCGTCATCGTGGTCGACCGCGATGGGGAGCAGATGAAGTTGGTCCCGACCCTTCCCGAGGAGCCGCCCGCGGTGGGCGTCCTGGCGAGCGAGGCGTCCGACGAGGTCGCCGAAGCGGAGTCCGAAGAGTCGTAGCCGCAACTGCGTTCCGGGGGCCCGCCGCGGGCCCCCGAACAGCGGCAGATGAAGGTGTATTGGCCCGAGCACGTCCACAGAGCGTCCACGTCTGCCAAGAGTGCGGCTCCACGCATCCGCGTTGGGTTGGACGCTGTACGTCCTGCGGCGCGTGGGGCTCGGTCACCGAGGAGGCCCGGGTCGCCACGCTGACGCGCTCGCCGGTCGCCGCGGCCCGCCCCGTCCGGCTCGGGGACCTGTCGCTGGCACCCGCCGAGCGCATCGTCACCGGTGTCGACGAGCTCGACCGCGTCCTCGGTGGCGGGCTGGTGCCGGGGTCGCTGGTGCTGATCGCCGGTGAACCGGGGATCGGCAAGAGCACGCTCGTGCTACAGGCGCTGGCCGGGATCTCGTCGTCTCGTAAGGTTCTGCTGGTGACCGGCGAAGAGTCGCTTGCCCAGGTGCACGCCCGCGGCGCGCGCATCGCCGCCGACACGGACGCGGTGGCCATCCTGGCCGAATCGCAGCTCGAGCAGGTGGTTGACGCGATCGTCGAGCACGAGCCGGCGGTCTGCGTCGTTGACTCGATCCAAACGCTCGTCTGCGACACCGCCGAGGGCACGATCGGGTCGGTGTCGCAGATCCGACAGGCGACGGGAGCGCTGATGCGCCTGGCCAAGGAGCGCGAGGTCGTCATCGTCCTGGTTGGCCACGTCACCAAGGACGGTGGGCTGGCCGGACCGCGCATGCTCGAGCACATGGTCGACTGCGTGGTCACCTTCGAGGGCGAGGAGATGCGGGCGCACCGTGTCTTGCGCGCCACCAAGAACCGCTTCGGATCGATCAACGAGACCGGGGTGCTGGAGATGTTTCCCGACGGCCTGGTCTCCGTCGCCGACCCCACCGGCATGTTCCTGGCCGAGGTGGGCGAGCGCGTCGGGTCCTGCGTGTTCCCCGTGGTCCAGGGCAGCCGCGCCGTGCTTGTCGAGGTCCAGGCACTGGTCGGGCAGACCGAGGTCGTTCCGCCTCGGAGAGTCGCGGTCGGGGTGGACCGCACGCGCCTGGCCCAGGTCATCGCGGTGCTCTCGCGCCATGCCGGCTTCCGACTGGGCGATCAGGATGTGTTCGTCAGTGTCGCCGGCGGCGCCCGCGCGGTCGATCCGGCCGCCGATCTGGCGATGGCGCTGGCGATCGCGTCGGCGCATCGCGGGACGCCCCTGGCCCCAGGGTCTGCGGCGTTTGGTGAGATCGGTCTGACCGGCGGGGTGCGCCCGACGGGGCATTGGGGGCGCCGTCTCGGCGCCATCGGTGCCCATGGTCTGACGATGGCGGTCGTGCCGCAGATGGCAGGCGGTCATGCAGAGCCTCCACCCACCGGGGTGGAGATTTCAACGGTAGGGGACATCACGCAGGCCCTCGCGGTCGCGTGTCCGCGGTGAGCTGATGGCTGGCGGCGGAATATCCCACGAGCAGGAGGGGCTGGTGTTCGAAGTCGGTGACAAGGTCGTGTATCCGCATCACGGCGCGGGCGTGGTCGAGAAGAAGGAAACCAAGGAGATCCTCGGTCAGAGCCGTGAGTACCTCACGATCACGATCCTCTACAACGAGATGACCGTCATGGTCCCGGCGGAGAACGCCGAGCGCGCGGGCCTGCGCCGGGTCATCGACGAGCAGACGGTCCAAGAAGTGCTGGCGGTGCTCAAGGACGACGGTACCCAGATGCCCAAGAACTGGAACCGGCGCTTCAAGCACAACCGGGACAAGATCAAGACGGGCGACGTGTTTGAGCTCGCCGAGGTGGTCCGGAACCTGTCGATTCGGGACCTCGACAAGGGGCTGTCGACCGGCGAGAAGCAGATGTTCGGGCGCGCCAAGAAGATCCTGGCGAGCGAGCTGATGTACGCCTGCGACATGGAAGAGCAGGAGGCCATCGACTTCCTGGAGAATCTGCTCGAGAACATCGGCGGCGGACGCGCGGACGCCAAGGTCGCCGCCGGAGCAGCAGAGGACGACGAGACAGAAGATCCCGCGGCGGAGTAGTTCTGGACTGACGCCCGCCGACCGATGGCGGGGCGCGCGCTACCCTTGAATCTCGGGGCGGCGCCCGCGGCAGTAACCGAGCTCCGCCGATCGCGATACCCGCAAGGAGCCGTACACCAATGAACCGCCGATCCCACCAACCTGCGCGAGCGTTCGCAGGTCGGATCGCAGCCGCGTTGCCCTCCGTGCGGCCGCGGGACCGGGGGCCGTTCCGGTGATTCTGGTCAGCCGTATCGTGCTGGCCCTGCTCGGTGCGCTCGCCGCCTACAAGGGGGCGGCCAGCGTGTCGCTGTCCTCGCGCGTGGGGTCGCCGTACTCATACGGGCTCTGGGCGGCGTTGGTCATCGTCGGAGCGTTGCTCGGCTTCATCTTCGGCGGGATCGCCGGACGGTGGCTGCGCGGCCGCCTGCGCTTGCTCGACCGCGCCGCCGACCGGCGCTCGGCCGCCGAGCTGACCGTCGGGGCGCTCGGTCTCGTGGTCGGGTTGGTCGCCGCCGCGTTGGCGGGTATCGCCGTCGCGCAACTTCCGATTGTCGGTCCCTACCTGCTGTTGCCGGTCGTGCTGTTGGTCGCCTACGTCTTCACGCGCATCGCGGCCCGCAAGCATGTGGACATTCTGCGCCTTGTCGGCGTGCGCTCGCGAACCGCCCAGACACGGGTGATCGACACCTCGGCCATCATCGACGGACGCCTGATCGAGGTGATGCGCACGAAGTTCCTGTCCGGGGCGATCGTGGTGCCGGATTTCATCCTCGAGGAGCTCCAGCACGTCGCCGACTCGTCGGATCCGCTCAAGCGGGCCCGCGGACGGCGCGGGCTCGACATCGTCGAAGAGATGAAGAAGACCGCCAACGGGGGCTTTTCGGTCCGCAGCACGGACGTCGGCGGGGAGGACCAGGTCGACAGCCGTCTGGTTCGGCTCGCCCGCGAGCTGGGCGCCTCCATCGTCACCACCGACTACAACCTCAACAAGGTGGCCCAGATCCAGGGCGTCGAGGTACTCAACGTCAACGAGCTCGCCAACGCGCTCAAGCCCGCGGTGCTTCCAGGCGAGCCGCTGTCGATCAAGGTGATCCGCGAGGGGCGCGAGTATGACCAGGGCGTCGGGTACCTCGACGACGGGACGATGATCGTCGTCGAGGGCGGCCGGAAGCTGATGGGTCAGCAGGTCGACGTCGAGGTCACCTCGATCCTGCAGAGCCCCTCCGGGAAGATGATCTTCACCCGCGTGGTCGGCCACGGGGTCTCCGCCTAGGTGATCCCGCCGGCGCAGCCAGCGCCGGGCCGCGACCGCCCGGCCGGCCGCGGGGGTCCGGGTGGCTGACGGCCCGCCACCGACCTGCGCCGCAATCGTGGTCGCCGCGGGTGCCGGCGTGCGCATGGGTGCGGGGATGCCGAAGGCGCTCATGCCGGTGGCCGGGCGCGCGTTGGCGGCCTGGTGCCTCGACGCGCTGGCCGCCGCCGACGGGATCACCGGCGTCGTCGTCGTCGGGCCGCCGGGGCATGAGGGCGAGCTGGCGCACGCACTCGGACTCGATCCCGACCAGGTCGTCGCGGGTGGAAGGTCGCGTGCCGAGTCGGTGGAATTCGGCCTGAGCGCACTCGGTGACGACGTGGATCTGGTCGTGGTGCACGACGCGGCGCGTCCGCTGGTGCGTCCCGAGCTGATCGACGCCGTGATCGCACGGGCATCCGACGCCGACGGCGCGATCGCCGCGGTGCCGCTCGCCGACACCCCCAAGCGTGTCGACGACGACGGGGTGATCGTCGCAACGCCGGCCCGGGACGGGCTCTGGCTCGCCCAGACCCCGCAGGTGTTTCGTCGCCAGGTACTGGTGGACGCGTTCACGGCGGCGCGTGCGGACGACCGTCTCGCCGCGGCGACCGACTGTGCGTCGATGGTCGAGGCGATCGGCGGTCGGGTCCACGTGGTGGCCTCGATGATGCCCAACCTGAAGGTCACGACGCCGGCCGACATCCGCATCGCCGAGCTTCTGCTGGCCGACACCGACATCGGGCCCGTCCGGTAACGTGGGCGGCCGCAGATGTTGACCGACTACCACCTTCACCTGCAGCCGGACGGCGCCGCGGCACGCGCCGAGCACGCCGTCGACTGGGACGCGCTCGGCGGCTACCTGTCCGAGGGCTGGATCCGTCGCTACGCCGATTCGGCACGTGCGCGGGGCGTGCACGAGATCGCAGTCACCGAGCACGTGCACCGCTTCGCGGAGGCGCGTGACTGGCACTCGAACCCGTGGTGGCGCGAGGAGGCGACCGAGGACATCGACGCCTATTGCGACGCGCTCGTGTCAGCGCGGGAGGCCGGGATTCCGGTCTTGGTCGGGATCGAGATGGACTGGCTGCCCGACCGGCGGGACGAGATCGCCGCGTTCCTGGACGGGCGCCCGTTCGACATCGTGCTCGGATCGGTCCATTGGCTCGCCGACGGTGCCGTCGATCATCCGGACTATCTGGCCTGGGAGACGGTCGACTCCGAGCAGGTCTGGTCGCGGTACTTCGACGAGCTGGTCGCCGCTGCCGAGTCGGGGCTCTACGACGTCCTTGCCCACATCGATCTCCCGAAGGTCCTCGGCCACGTACCGTCGGACTCTGCACGTGCACGATGGCCCGAGGTCGTGGCGCGGATCGCCGCATCGGGCGTCGCGATCGAGTGTTCAAGCGCGGGCCTGCGCAAGCCGGCGGCCGAGCTCTATCCGAATCCCGACCTGCTGGCGATGTGCGCCGCCGCCGGGATCGCCGTGACGCTCGCAAGCGACGCGCATCGCCCGGCCGACATCGCCGCCGGTTACCCGACCGCGGTCGCTGCGCTGCGTGGCGTGGGATATGACCATTTGACCCGCTTTGCCGGCCGTAGACGGTCCCTGACCCCGATCGCGGACTGGGCATGAGGGTCGGGCTCGGGGTCGATGCGCACCGCTTTGGCGACGGCCGGCCGCTGATGCTGGGCACCGTCGAGATCCCGCATTCGGCGGGGCTCGTCGGCCATAGTGACGGCGACGTGGTGGCCCACGCGGTGTGCGATGCGGTCTTGTCTGCCGGGGGCCTCCCGGACATCGGTGCGTTGTTTCCGCCCGGGGATCCCGCGTGGGCCGGCGTGTCGGGAGCGGTCCTGCTCGGCCACGTCCGCGATCGCGTCGTGGCCGCCGGGCTGAGGGTGCTCAACGCCCACGCGGTCGTCGTCTGCGAGGCACCGCGGATCGGTCCGCATCGCCAGGCGATGCAGGACGGCATGACCGCGGCGCTCGGCGCACCGGTGACCGTCCATGCAACCACGACCGAGACGATGGGTTTCACCGGACGCGGCGAGGGGATCGCCTGCCAGGCGGTGGCGCTGGTGGCATCGACGGCAACGGAGGCCGTGTGAGTACCGCGATCCCGACGACCGACGCGCCGCGCCTCTACAGCACATTGTCGCGAACAGTGGAGCCGCTGTCGACGAGTCCCGACGGGACCGTGCGGATGTACGTCTGCGGACCGACGGTCTACGGACCGATCCATGTGGGCAACGCCCGCCCGTTCGTGGTGTTCTCGGTGCTCAGGCGCTATCTGACCCGACGCGGGTTCGCGGTGCGCCACGTCTGCAACGTCACCGACATCAACGACAAGATTTACGTCGCCGCCACCCGCGAGGGCGTCCGCTCTGACGTTCTCGCCGAGCGTTATCGCGCCGAGTACGTGGCCGACACCGACCGCCTTGGGCTCGGCCGCCCCGACGTTGAACCGACCGTGACCGAGCACTTGCCCGAGATCATCGCCATGATCGCGCGGCTCATCGACGTCGGGCTCGCCTACCCGAGTGCGGGCGACGTCTACTTCCGCGTTGACCGATTCCCCGGCTACGGCAAGCTGTCCGGGCGCCGCCTCGACGAGATGCTCGTGACCGAGCCGGGGGAGACGAAGGAGCATCCGCTCGACTTCGCGCTGTGGAAGGGGCACAAGCCCGACGAGGACACGTCATGGGACTCGCCCTGGGGCCCCGGCCGCCCGGGATGGCACATCGAATGCTCCGCCATGGCCGCGGCGGCACTCGGACCGTCGTTCGACGTCCACGGCGGCGGCATCGACCTGGCGTTCCCGCATCACGAGAACGAAATCGCCCAGAGTGAAGGGGCCAACGGCGTGCCGATGGCCCGAATCTGGGCCCACAACGAGATGCTGGAGCTTGGCGGCAAGATGTCCAAGAGCGAGGGAAACATCGTGCTGCTGCGCGATGCCCTCGACCGCTGGGGGCGCGACGTGCTCGTCGCGTTCTTCCTGCGGACCCACTATCGCTCGAAACTCCCGTTCGGTGATGCCGCCCTCGAGGACACCGCCCGCCAGGTGGATTCGATCCGCAACGCCGCTCGGGCGCTGGACCGCGCCGAATCCGCGCCCGGCGAGGGCTTCAACCGCGAGTTGGCCGAGTCGCTGGTCGTTGCCCGCCAGGACTTCTTTCAGGCCCTCGACGACGACTTCCACACCCCGCGCGCGTTTGCGGCCCTGTTCGAGGCCGTCCACGCCATCAACCGTGCGGTCGAGGGCGAGCGCCCCGACATCGATCAGCTGCGCGCCGCGCGCGCCGCGTTCGTCGGCCTGCTGGACGTGCTCGGCCTCGCCGGGCTCGCCGATCCCGAGCCCGGCGCTCCGGCGGAGATCCTCGCGCTGGCCACCGAGCGGGAGGGGGCACGCGCGGCGCGGGAGTTCGCGCTGGCCGACGAGTTGCGGGATCGGATCGAGGCCGCCGGTTACCAGGTACGCGACACGCCCGAGGGTCCGCAGGTCACGCCGAAGTGACCGAGACAGAACTCATCTACGGTCGCAACCCCGTGCGCGAGGCGCTTCGGGCCGGGCGCCGCCGGATCGAGCGCATCTGGGTTCTGCCACAGCTTGCCGACGCCGACTGGCTGGCGGGCCGACGCGTCATCGCGACCCACAAGGCCGAACTCGGGCACATGGCCGGTACCTCCGATCATCAGGGCGTCGTGGCCCAGGCCGAGCCGTACCCCTATGCGACGGTGCGCGACGTCCTCGAGGCGTCCGGGCCGATCGTGTGTCTGGACGGGGCCCAGGACCCGCGCAATTTTGGGGCGATCTGCCGCGCTGCCGACGCCGCCGGCGCGATGGGCGTGGTCGTCGCGAACCGCGGCTCGCCCGGGGTGACCCCCACGGTGTGCAAGACCTCGGCCGGCGCCGTCGAGCATCTGCTGGTCGCCAGGGTCGGAAGCATTGCGGGGTTCCTCAGCGAGGCCGCCGACGCCGGCCGGGTGGTGGTGGGGTCCGACCCCGAGGCCGCGGAGGACTTCCGCGCTCTCGAATGGCGGGGCGATGAGGTCGTCGTGATGGGGAGCGAGGGCGCAGGGCTCCGTCCGAAGGTTGCTGCAGGATGTGCGGCAATGGTGCGGATCCCGATGCACGGCAGTGTCGCGTCGCTGAACCTCTCCGTGGCATGCGCGCTGCTGCTGTTCGAAGCGGTGCGGGGCGAGAAATCTTTGTGATTCCCGCAACTTGCCTTCCAAAACGTGCGTCGGTCACATAACATCCTGCGCGGAGGGTCAAATCGAACCCTCTACCTCAGGATCAGACTTTCCGGAGAGCGCCGTGTCATTCGCCATTTCTGCCGCGAACACGCAGGATTCCGCCGTTCGGCGCATCCGTGGGGGCTATGAACCTCAGACTGAGAATGAGATCACCGATCGTGGGCTCATTGCGCGTGCCCGGGCCGGTGACGCGGTCGCGATGGACAAGATCGTCGACCGTTACAGGGGTTTTGTCCGACTGCGGGCGAGCTCCTACTTTCTCGCCGGGGGTGAAGGCGAAGACCTCATCCAGGAGGGGCTGATCGGTCTCTACAAGGCCGTGCGGGACTACCGCCCCGACCGCGAGGCCTCATTTCGCTCGTTCGCCGAGTTGTGCGTGACGCGCCAGATCATCACCGCGATCAAGACCGCCGCCCGCAACAAGCACACCCCGCTGAACACGTATGTGTCGTTCAGCCATTCGCGCGCGGGCGCCTCGTCGGACCAGGAGATGTCGCTCGCTGAGATTCTCCCCGACGACCCGGCCTGGGATCCGATCAACCAGGCGATCTCATCCGAGGAGCTGCGGTCGTTGATCGGCTGCCTCGGCGCGACGCTCTCGGATCTCGAGAGCGGGGTGCTGACGATGTATCTGGAGGGGCGCTCCTACGAGGAGATCGCCGGTCGCTTGGGTTGCACGCCCAAGACCGTCGACAACGCCCTGCAGCGGGTCAAGCGCAAGGTGATCGTGCACCTGCGCTCGCGCGAGGTCATCGACCTGCGCTGATCGCGGGGCCAGTACGCTGTTTCCCCGTGGAACGCTTCGAGATGCCACGCTCGCGATGGGCGATTCCGTTCCTGGGCCTGTTCGCACCCCACGGCGGGATCGTCGAGCTCGACGATCGCCACTGTCGGATGCGCCTCGGGGTGCTCGGCAACGCGGACGTCCCGTTGGCCCTCGTGGTGCGGGCGTCGACGATGGAGTGGCCGTGGTGGGCGGGCGTTGGGGTCCGAATCGGCCGCGGGGTGGTCGGGTTCATTAGCCAGTCGGGCACCGTGGTCGTGCTCGAGCTGTCCGACCCCGTGGAGGTCCGGGCGCCGCTGCGGTGGTCCACCCAGAGGGTGGCAGTCCGTGTCGCCGATCCTGCCGCCTTCATGATGTCGCTGGCCTATCGGCGCACGACTCCGGACGATGTGGCGTCCGGCGGGGCGGACTAGTCGACGATCGGCTCGAGCAGCACCAGCTGGTTGCCGTCAGGGTCGTAGACGTCGAGCATGCGCGCGCCGCCCATGCCCTCGATCTGTCCCATCTGGGTGCCGGCCTCACGCAGCAGCGCCGCCAGTTCATCGAGTGAGTCGGTGCGCAGGACGACGGTTGCGCCGCCCTTCTGTGGGGCGACGGCGAGCTCACCCGACAACGCGAGGCTGATCGGCCCGGCGGACAGCTCGGCCCAGTCGTTGGCCTCGCGGCGCTCGAGCTCGAGGCCAAGTGTCCCGGTGTAGAACGCGATCGCACGATCCATGTTGCACACCTGGTAAAAGACCGTGTCGATTCCGGTGATCAAGCCCATGTCAGCCCCCTGTGACGAGTCCGACGGGAGTCTAGGCGACGTGGCGGGGCGGTGCGCCGACGACCGGATCCGGATTGCGGAAGCCCTCACCCCATCAGGGATCTGGGGTGACTCGCGGACCGTGGACATCGGGGGCGGCAAGTAGCATCGGACGGGTGACGCTTTCCGGTCAGCTCGACCTGCTTCCCCTTGCGCGACACGGCGACGGCGAGCCCATGATGTCGGACCGACTGTGTGCCCTGCTGGTGCGGCGCGGGCGCCCGCTGGAGGTCGGACAGATCGTCGCGCAGGTGCTGCGCCTGCGCGGGTGCCCGCTCGCCCTGCAACGCCGCCTGGTCGCCGAGCTGGTCGAGGCCGACGCCCGGCTGGCCTGGCTCGGGCGGGATCTGGTCGGGCTGGCGCCGCCCCGCTGGGCCTCGCAGGCGGTCGCGGATGCCGCGTTCTGCATCGTCGATCTCGAGACCACTGGAGGGAGCCCCGGAAGCTCGAAGATCACCGAGATCGGCGCGGTCCGCGTCGAGGGGCTCCGGATCACCGAACGGTTCGCGACGCTCGTCGACCCCGAGCGACCGATCCCGGAGACGATCACCCGCCTGACCGGGATCTCGGACGCGATGGTCGCCGGCCGGCCGGAGATCGGTGCGGCGCTCGCCGACTTTGTCGCCTTCGCGCGCGACGATGTGCTGGTCGCCCACAACGCCCCGTTCGATTTGCGCTTTCTCACCTATGAGCGTCGCCGGACTGCCGGGCGCTATTTCACCCAACCCTGGCTCGACACGCTGACCCTCGCGCGACGGCTCCTCGCCGGAAGCGTCCCGCGCCACGACCTGGCGACTCTGGCCGAGTGGGCCGACACCATCGTGCGGCCCGAGCACCGGGCGCTGCCCGATGCGGAGGCGACCGCCGAATTGCTGATCCGCTTCTTCGGGATGCTGGCCGAGCGGGACGTGAACACCGTCGAGCGGGTCGTGGCGATTGGGGCGCCGGGAGGGACCCGCCACTCCTGGAAGCTCGCGCTCGCCGACGACCTGCCGACCGCGCCCGGTATCTACCTGATGCGCAACCGGCGCGGCGAGGTCCTCTATGTCGGGAAGGCGCGGAACCTGCGCCGCCGCGTACGGTCCTACTTCGGTCCGGGCGGACGCCACGGCCGCCTGATCGGGCGCGCGCTCGAGCAACTCGAGCGGATCGACTACGAGTGCTGCGCGTCGGAGCTCGACGCCCTGTTGGCCGAGCATCGGGCGCTTCGGGACCTGCGGCCGCCCTGTAACCGGCAGGGGCTGCCGGGGCCGACGTGGCGGATCGTGCTCACCTCGGCGGACGTTCCGCGCCTGCGGGTCGTACGCGGGTATCCCGTCGCACGGGACGGCACGCTGTTGTGTGTGACGACCGAGCGCCGTGCGCGCGCCGTGCGTGAGGTGCTGCTGGCCCTGTACCCGCTCGAGTCCGCGCATCGTCTCCCGCATCCGGACTTCGGCGACGCACCGGGCCGTTCGCCGGGCGCGACCTCCGACGACGACCCGACGCGGGTGCATGAGCTGCAGGCGCTGGTCGGCCCCCGCCCCGCCGTTCCGCTCGGACTGCTGGCCGCCCGGTATGCCGACGCCGTGTCCGCCGGTCGCCTTGGCGTCGATGACGCCGGTCGCTCCGGCTTCGAGGCGCTGCTACGTGAGCTGCGGGTCGCGTGGCGGGCGCACACCATCCGCCAGCGTCGGGCCCTGTTGGTCGAGCCGGCCGCCGCCCCGGGGATGGCCGTCGTGTTCGGGATTGCCTACGGTGAGATCGTGGGCCGCGCGGAGGTTGACCTGGCGACGTGGGCGGTGTCCGTCGACCGCATCCTGCGGGTGATGGCCGCCACCCGCGCGGTACCCGCGACCTCGCCGCTGGACCCCGAGGCGCTGATCGCCGAAGCGCGGATGCGCGACCGCGGCCCGGGAGGGACGCTTGAGCTCGGTCCGGAACTCGATATCGGCGCGGCGCTCGCAGCGGTGGCGGGGCGCATCGAGCGGGCCTGCGCCGAACGACGGGTCGCGACGCCGCCGGCGCCCGAGCTGACCCTGTTGGACGCGTGAGCCCGACCGTCGGGCGCGGGTGGGCGGCGGCGTCGCGGGAGTGCGTGCCAGACTGGGCCCGCGATGACGGACGTGGCATCGACATGTGATCCGGGTGTGAGCCGCCTGATCGGGTGGTTTCGGACCGACGGCGCCGATTTCCCATGGCGCCGTACCCGGGACCGCTACGCGGTCCTGGTCGCCGAGGTTCAGCTGCAGTCGACCCAGGTGGGGCGGGTTGTTCCGTACTTCGAGGCCTGGATGACGCGCTGGCCGACGGCATGCGACCTCGCTGCGGCGTCGCTCGGCGAGGTGCTCGCGGCCTGGCAGGGGCTCGGCTATCCGCGCCGCGCCCGCAATCTGCATCTGGCCGCGCGCCGGATCTGCGACGTCGGTTGGCCCGGCGCCGCAGATCTCACCGACCTGCCCGGGGTCGGACCCTATACCGCCGCGGCGATCCGGTGCTTTGCCGACGGTGCGCCGGTGCTGCCCGAGGACACCAACGTCGCCCGGGTACTGGCCCGCCGGTTCCCGGACGGGTGGCCCGGAACCCCGCAGGGACTCGGCTGGGAGGTCGGCCAGGCGTTCATGGATCTTGGCCGTGAGTGGTGCACGGCACGCGCCCCGCGCTGCGACGACGGCTGCCCGCTGCGGGCGGGTTGCCCGGCGGCCTCCGCCGGCGCCGTGCTCGAACGGACGCCGCCGCGCCGGCGTCAGTCACGCTTCGACGGCTCGATGCGCCAGCGCCGGGGGGTGCTGCTGCGCGAGTTGACCGCCCACGGCAGCGTTGTAGCGGACCGCGACGCCGCCGCCGCCGCATCGCTCGTGGCCGACGGCCTGGCGCGGGTCGACGGCGCGGTGCTCGTTCTGCCGGAGCACCCTTGAACGCGGCCGACGACGACGTCCAGGTGGTCGTGGCGGCACTGATCGCCCGCGGCGGCCGCCTGCTCATCAGCCAGCGACCGCTGGCCTCCGGCCACGGGGGTCGGTGGGAGTTCCCGGGCGGCAAGCGTGAACCCGACGAGGACGATGCCCAGGCGCTGCGGCGGGAGCTTCGGGAAGAGCTCGGGATCGTGCTGCCGATCGGGCCGCATGCCTGGACCGAACGCTCGGGGCCGCTCGAGCTGCGGTTCTACTGGTGCGGTTGGACCGATGGCCTGCGCCCGCGCCCCCTCGAGGTCGCCCAGTTTCGTTGGGTGCCGATCGAACAGCTCGCCGGGTACCTGTTTCCGCCGGCCGATCACCAGCTTGTGCAGGCGCTTGTCGAGGGGCGCCTCACCCCGTAGCGGGATGGCGTCTCGACGTCGGGGGTACAATCCGTGTCCGATCCGGGAGGCACCACATGGCGAAGGCAAAACGCGAACGGCGCAACAGCTTCAGGACAATGCAGGCCGATCAGGCGCTTGAGGCGTTGGATCGCATCGAACAGATGGAACGCGAGGAGCAACAGAGCTCTGCGGCCGCCGAGCCGGTGCCGGTGATCCCGGACGCCGAGCGCGAGGGCGGGGAGTCCTAGCGGACCCCCGCGGGGCGCTCAGTCGCCGGTGGCGGTTGCGGCGGTCGATCGGCGATAGGGCTCGCCGGTCACGATGAAATTGACGCGGCGGCCGAGCTCGCCGCCGTTGTTGGCGACCCGCTCCAGGTGACGTCCGACGAGTACCGCGGCGGCGCCCCAGTTCGTGTTCGTGGTGTGCGTGTCGGCGGCGGCGACCACATCTGGCAGCTCGTAGAGCATGTCCCGGACCGTCTGCGCTTGGACGCCGGCCCGCTCGCCGAGATCGGCATCGCTGCGCGCGATCGCCTGCACGGCCAAAGCCAGGGTGTCAACCGCCCGGGCGCTCATCCGCGACAGGGTCGCCTGGATCTCGGGGTTTGCGTCCCCCGGGCGCACGGTGCGGGTGAGCTCGGCGATCGCCACCGCCAGGTCGCCGACGCGCTCAAGCGCCACGACCGTGATGAGACCGACGTGCAACAGGCGCAGGTCGCTGGCAACCGGTGCCTGCAGGAGCTGGATGCGGTAGATCTGGTGGTCGAGCTCCGCACACGTCTCGTCGAGACGGTCGTCGTCGGCGATGATCTGCTCCGCGGCGGCCACATCGACGCTCTCCCAGGCCGCCGTCGCCCGCTCGATCTGATTGAGCGCGAGGCTCGCCATCTCGACGATGCGCAGCCGCAGATCCTGCATTTCGCTCTGGAAATGGATGCGGGACGTGCTCATGTTCGGAAGTCTAAGCCCTCCGGCCGACGGTTGCGTTACAAACTTTCGTGGAATCGCGGGCGAAATTCCAGGTGCACCGTCACGGCTCGGAGGGGACGTCGGTCGTGGGGCGCATTCGACTACAGTTGGGATCCGTGCCGGATCCACTTGCAGCATCACCGGGACGCGTCTGCGTCTTCGTCGTCGTCGTGACCATCGTCGGCCTGTGGCTCGACCGGATGGTTGCCCTGCCCACCCAGTACGTGCTGGGCGCGATGTGCTGGCTGATGCTCGCGCTCGCACTCCGCTCGGCGACTCGGATCGAACGGGTGCAGACCCTTGTCGTGATCGCGGTGGCGACCTGCTTCGAGATCATCGGCTCGATCATCTGGGGCGCATACATCTACCGGCACCACAACCTGCCGATGTTCGTGCCGCCCGGGCACGGGATGGTCTACCTGTTCGGTCTGCGCCTGACCCAAACGTCGTGGGTCCGGTCCCACACGCGGCTCTGGATTCGGATCGCGGCGACAGGTCTGGTCGCGTGGGGGATCATCGGTGTGGCCGTCCTGCCGCGGACCGACCTTGGCGGGGCGCTTGGGGTCGTCGTGCTGCTCGCGTTCCTGCTGCGGGGGCGTAACGCGAGCGTGTATGCCAGCGTGTTCGCGTTTGTAGCGTTCCTCGAGATCTACGGCGTCTCCATGGGGACCTGGGCGTGGCAGGCGCACATTCCGGGCACCCCGATCCCGACCGGCAACCCGCCGTCGGGAATCGCCGCCGGCTATGTCTTTTTCGACATCGCCGCGATCGCGCTGTCCCCGTGGCTTCTGACGGCCTGGGAGCGCCGGCGTGGGACCCCGGTGCGGACTGCGGAGATGGGCGTGGTCGCCGAGCGGTCCGTGGAGCCCGCCGCCGTTTCCGCGACGCCCGTCGCCGACTCCCGCGGCTAGGCGCCCGCAGCGGTGAAGTGCTCCTGGCACACGGTGTCGTGACCGGCGTGTGAGACGCCGGCGAGGGTGATTTCGGCGGGCCAAGCCGGTGCGCGGTGCTCGGCCTCCGTCGCGGGTGCGGTGATCACCGCCTGCCAGCGATGTACCGTGCACGCCCATCCGATCTCCTGGAAATCGAGCATCAGGTCATGCAGGAGATCGGGTGGGCCGATCAGCCGATAGCTGGTGGGCAGGGACGGCGCGGTCATGTTTGTAGAGTGTGCTCCTCCGTGACTCCCCGCGTCGTCATCACCGGCGAGATATCGCTGCTGTGGCAGGACGTCGACCCGTACCGGGGCGACGTGATCCTGCTCAACATCGTCCCCGACGAGATGTTGCGGATGGACACCTTCGACCTCCACGGGCCGCTGGCCGAGCGGTTCAAGGACGGCGTTCTGGAAGAGGGGATGCGGATCGCGGTGCACTGCGATACCGACACGATCGAGGTCGTCAACCAGGAGACCGGCGCGACCTCCGACGAGGAGCGCCCGGTCGTCGTCGACATCGTCGTGCTGGAACCGTGAGGGCGTCCCGGTTCCCGGGGACGGCCGCATATACTCGCCGGAGGACTGTGGTCGATGGGGCGTAGCCAAGTGGCAAGGCAGCGGGTTTTGGTCCCGCGATCGGGGGTTCGAATCCTCCCGCCCCAACCAGGACGTCGGACAACTCGAGGGGGTTGGTGCAAGTGATCCTCGGCGCGGTGGTGCTGGCCGCGGGGCAGGGAACGCGCATGAAGTCGTCGCTTCCCAAGGTGCTACACCCGCTCGCGGGGCGCCCCATGATCGGATGGGTCCTGGCGTCGCTCGACGGGGTGGACGTCGCACGCACGACCGTCGTCGTGGGGCACGGGGCCGAGGCGGTCGCCGCCGCGCTGCCCGAGGACGTCACGACACGGATCCAGGCCGACCAGCACGGGACCGGCCACGCCACGGGCATCGGCCTCGACGGGTTGCCGGAGGCGTGCGACACGGTGCTGGTGTTATGCGGCGACACGCCGTTGCTGTCGCCCGACCTGATCACGGCGCTCGCCGCCCAGCACGCCGAGCGGGCGCCCGCGGCCACAATGGTCACGACCATCTTGGGCGACGCGGGCTCCTACGGACGCGTGGTGCGCGGCCCCGACGGTGCGGTCGCGCGGGTGGTCGAGGCCCGCGACGCCGACCCCGCCGAGCTCGGGATCGGCGAGATCAACGCCGGCATCTTTCTGTTCGACCGCGCCGCACTGGTGGCCGCGTTGGCGCGGGTCGGCGCCGACAACGCCCAGGGCGAGGTCTATCTGCCCGATGTGCTGCCGTTGCTCGGCGGGCCCGTCGACACGCTGGTTAGCGCCGACACGGACGTGGTCCGCGGGGTCAATACCCGCGTCGACCTCGCCGCCTGCGAGGCAATCATCCAGGAGCGGCTGCGCACGGATCTGATGCTCGCCGGCGTGAGCATGCCGGACCCCGCCGCCGTCTATGTCGATGCGGGCGTGAGGGTGGGACCGGATACGGTGCTGCTGCCGGGCGTGCACCTCAAGGGCGCGACGACGGTCGGCGCCCGATGTGTCCTCGGCCCAAACTGCGTGATCGAGGACAGCACGATCGACGATGCGGCACAGATCCTGAATGCCGTTGTGCGGGAAAGCCGCATTGGCCCTGGCGCCCGCGTCGGACCGTTCGCGTACGTGCGCCCCGGCACCGACCTGGCGGCAAACGCCAAGCTCGGCACCTTCGTCGAGACCAAGAACGCCATGATCGGTGCGCGGGCGAAGATCCCGCACCTGTCGTACATCGGTGACGCCGAGATCGGCGAGGACACGAACATTGGCGCTGGCAACATCACCGCGAACTACGACGGTTTCCGCAAACACCGCACGACCGTGGGAGCACGCGTGAAGACCGGGTCAGACTGCGTCCTTGTGGCGCCGGTGACCATCGGCGACGATGCCATGACGGGAGCGGGCTCGATCATTACCGAGGAGGTTCCGGCAGGAGCCCTCGGCATCGCACGTTCGCGGCAGCGCAACATCGACGACTTCACCAGGCGGGCCGCCGCAAAGGCGCGCGCGGCATCCGACACATCCGGGGGGCACCACGCATGACGAGGACGAGCATCGACCGCGATGACTCAAAGCGGCTGATGGTGTTCGCCGGCCGCGCGAGCCGCGTCCTGGGCGAGTCCATCGCCGAGAAGCTCGGCATCGACCTCGGCGAGGTGACCCTCAAGACCTTCGCAAACGGCGAGATCTACGTCCGCTTCGAGGAGAGCATCCGCGGTGCGGACATCTTCCTGGTGCAGTCGACCTGCCAGCCGGTCAACGAAGCGCTCATGGAACTGCTGATCATGATCGACGCCGCCAAGCTCGCCTCGGCCCACCGCATCAACGCGGTGATCCCGTGGTACGGGTATTCCCGCCAGGACAAGAAATCGGCTCCCCGCGAGCCGATCACCGCCAAACTCGTGGCCGAACTGCTGCAGGCGGCCGGCGTCGACCGCGTCTTGACGATGGACCTCCACGCGGGCCAGGTGCAGGGCTTCTTCCGGATCCCGGTCGATCACATGACCGCCGTCCCGCTGCTGGTCGAGCACTTCGAGGAGCGCTGGCGGGCGGGTGAGATGCAGAACCTCGTGGTGGTGTCGCCCGACGCGGGCCGCGCCAAGCTGGCCAACCACGTCGCCGAGAAGCTCGGCGCCGACCTGGCCGTGCTCACCAAGCAGCGTCCCGAGCACAATGCGGCGGAGGTCACGCTGTTGGTCGGTGATGTCAAGGGCCGCGACGCGATCCTGATCGACGACATGATCGACACCGCCGGAACGCTCGTCGCCGGTGCGGCCACGATCCGCGCCGCCGGCGCACGCCGCATTTACGCGGCAGCCGTCCACGGCCTGTTCTCGCCGCCCGCATTCGAGCGCCTGAGCGCGTCGGAGATCGAAGAGATCGTCGTCACCGACACCGTCCCGCTCTCCCCGGATGCCCCGACCGACCTCATCAAGGTCGTGTCGGTGTCGCGCCTGCTCGCCGATTCGGTGCACAACGTGTTCTGCGACGAGTCGGTCAGCGAGATCTTCGCGGGCGAAAACCAGCTGTTCTAGTCCGCCCCGCAAATCCGTGGCGATTCGCGTGCGCGTCGACTATGATCCGCGGTCGCCCCAGGACCGGACTACTCAGAGGATGCAGACCCGCATGGCCCGACACACCGTAGAAGCCCAACCCCGCAGCGAATTCGGCAACGGCCCGTCGCGTCGCCTCCGTCAGCAGGGCCTGATTCCCGGCGTGCTGTACCGGACCGGCGAGGACTCCCTGCCGCTGGTGCTCAATGCGCATGAGCTGTCCAAGGTGCTGTTCTCGGCCGACGGCCGCAGCAGCGTCATTGATCTGGAGATCGACGGTGCCGCCGCGCAGCCGACCGTGCTGACCGACTGGCAGCTCGACCCGATCCGCAGCGAAGTCCAGCACGTCGACTTCCGCCCGGCGACCGACGCCGAGGTGGCTGGCGGGGACGTCGAGCGTCGCCGCGAGGCCGCGCAGGAGGTCTTCGTGGCGAGCAAGCGTCCGGCCTACTTCGACGATGACGAGTTCGATGAGGGCACCGGCGGCGAGGTCGAGACTGCCGATGAGGCTGAATCCGAGTAGTGGCCAGCGGGGCGCGGCCGACGTCGGCCGGTGCCCGTCTGCCCGCCGCCAAGAGCGCGCGGCGCGGCCTGCTCTGGATGACGACCGCCATGGCGTCCTCATCACCTGAGCCCCCAATCGGACTGGTTGTCGGCCTGGGCAACCCGGGCGCGCGCTACGCGCGCACCCGGCACAACGTCGGCCAGATGGTCCTCGAAGAACTCGCACGGCGCCTGGATGCCGGGCGCCCGGTCACCCGCTTTGCCGGTACCTACCGCGAGGCGCGCGGCCCGTTGGGACCGCTGGGTCTGCTGGTCCCCGAGACCTTCATGAACGAGTCCGGCCGCTCGGTCGGCCCGGCCGCCGGATCGCTGCGCCTCGGCCCCGGACAGGTCCTGGTGGTCCATGACGAGATCGATCTCCCCTTCGGCATCGTGCGCGGCAAGCGCGGCGGCGGCGCCGGCGGCCACAACGGGGTCCGCTCGGTCGAGCAGGGCCTCGGCTCGGGCGAGTTCCTGCGCCTCCGCGTCGGCGTCGGTCGCCAGCCGCCGGAGTTCCGAGGCGACGAGGCCGCCTGGGTGCTGGCGAGCTTTTCGGAGCCGCGCAACGAGGTCGAGGCGCTGATCGGTCGCGCCGTCGCGGTGGCCGAGACCGCTCTCGCCGAGGGCATGGAGGCGGCGATCGCCGCCCACCACGCCCAGCCGCCCGGCTCCCGGTCCCGACAGCGCGCCGAGCGGCGTGGCGACGACATTGCCGAGTCCGCGCCCGCACCGGATGCGAATGGCGAGTAGTCGGGCCCCGGGGGCCCTTGACGCGCTCATCCTGGGCGTGCCGGAGCTTGGTGCGGCGGCATCCCATCTGGCAGAGGGGACTGCCGCCGGCCGTGTCGCCGTGGCGCGCCCCGCCTGGAGCTTCGTGCTCGCGGCGCTCGCCCGTGGTGGCTCACGCGCCCTGTTGGCCGTCTGCGCCGAAGATGACGAGGCGCGTGACCTGGCCCTGGAAATCGAGGCGCTGCTGGGCCGTGCCGCCGTGGCGCTCTACCCGTCGCGGGGGGTGCCCGTCGACGGGCCGATCGGGGCCGCGCCGCACCTGGTGGGCCAGCGCGCGCGGGCGCTTGCATCGGCGGAGCGGCCCGGCACGGTGATCGTGGCCGGTGCACCCGCGCTCGCCGAGATGGTGGCCCCGGCAGCGATCTGGGCACAGCCGACGCGCGTTGCGCCGGGAGAGACGACCCCGATCGACCGGCTGGTCGATCGGCTGGTGTCGCTCGGGTACGAGCGTACGACCCAGGTCGAGGAGCGCGGCGAGCTCGCCGTGCGCGGCGGGCTGATCGACATCTACCCGTCAACGGCCGACCTGCCGATTCGGATCGAATTCTTCGGCGACGTCGTCGAAAGCGTCCGTGCCTTTTCACCGTTTACGCAGCGCACGATCCAACCGGTGGAGCGGGCGCTCATCTGGCCTTCGGCCGAGCCCGACGCCCCCGCCGACCGCATCGGCCCGTACGCCGACCCACACCTGTCCGCCGCCCGCCTGGTGCGCCTGGCGCCCAACGAGCACCCGGGCGCCCTTCGCACGGCGCGCGAGCGATTCGCCGACGAGGCGGCAGCCGGGGCGCTGGTCGACTCCGAGCCGCTGGTCGACCAGCTCGCGGCCGCGTCGCTGTTGGATCTCGCGCCGCCGACGTCGTCCGAGGCCGCCTTCGATGCGGTGCAGGCGCGCTTTGCGACCCGTAGCCAAGCTGAAGCCGAGGGCGAGCTCGCCCGCCTGGCGCGCAACGGCCACCGAGTGCTGGTCACATTCGTCCGCCGCGGGGACATGGAGCGGGCCGCGCTTCGGGCTGAGCGGATCAGCCCGGTGATCCTCGAGCCCGGCCAGCTCCCCGAACCTGGCGCCGTGGGATTCGCGCCGCTGGCGCTGCGCGAGGGCATGATCTCCCACGCGCTCGGGCTGTCGGTCATCCCGGAAACGGCGATCCTGCGCCGACGCCGGTCGGCACCCGAACGGGGCCCGGTGGTTGGTCGGCGCCTGGCGAGCTTCATGGACCTGCGTGTGGGCGACTACGTCGTCCATGAGGATCACGGCATCGGTCGGCTGACCGGGTTCGAGACGCGGACGGTCGCCAACGTGACCCGCGACTACCTCGCGCTCGCCTTCGCCGGCAGCGACCGGGTCTTCGTGCCCCACGACCAGCTCGCGAAGGTCACCCGCTATGTCGGCGCCGATGGGTCCGAGCCGACGCTCTCCCGGCTGGGCGGCAAGGCGTGGGACAAGATCAAGGCGCGGGCGCGCGCCGCCGTGCGCGAGATGGCCGGTGAACTGATCCAGCTCTACGAGGCCCGGCAGCGCGTCGAGGGGTTCGCCTTTCCCGAGAACGACGAGTGGGTCGGCGAGCTCGAACATCGTTTTCCGTACCGCGAGACGCCCGATCAGCAGCGGGCGATCGACGCGGTGTACGACGACATGGAGCGTCCACGCCCGATGGACCGCCTGATCTGCGGCGACGTCGGGTTCGGCAAGACCGAGATTGCGATGCGCGCGGCCTTCAAGGCGGCCGTGGCGGGCAAGCAGGTGCTGGTGCTGGTGCCGACGACGATCCTTGCCCAGCAGCACGCGACCACCTTCCGCGAGCGCTTTGACGATCTGCCGGTCTCGATCGACATGATCAACCGCTTCCGGTCGGCCGGTGAGACTCGGGCGATCCTCGAGCGCTTCCGGTCGGGCACGCTCGACGTGCTGGTGGGCACGCACCGCCTGTTGTCGATGGACGTCCAGCCCAAGGACCTGGGCCTGGTGATCGTGGATGAGGAGCAGCGCTTCGGCGTCGCGCAGAAGGAAGCCCTGCGCCAGCTGCGGATCAAGGTGGACGTGTTGGCGATGAGCGCGACACCGATCCCGCGAACCCTGCAGATCTCGATGTCCGGACTGCGCGAGATCAGCGTCATCGAAACACCGCCGCCGGGTCGCCGGCCGATCGCCACCCATGTCGGCGAGTTCCGCGAGGACCAAGCCCAGGAGGCCTTGCGCGCCGAGCACGCACGCGAGGGCCAGAGCTTCTTTCTGCACAACCGGGTCGAGACCATCGAGAATGCCGCCGACCGGATCCGCGCGCTGGTCCCGGAACTCACCGTCATGGTCGCCCACGGGCAGATGCCCGAGCACCAGCTCGAGGATGTGATGATGGCCTTCATCCGCGGCGACGGAGACGTGCTGGTGGCCACCAGCATCATCGAGAGCGGCCTCGACATCCCGCAGGCCAACACCCTGATCGTCGAGCGCGCCGACCAGCTCGGCCTCTCCCAGCTTTACCAGATCCGCGGACGGGTGGGGCGCAGCAACGTGACCGCCCACGCCTACCTGTGCTACCCGGACGAGACGGCGCTCACCCGCGACGCCGCCTCGCGGTTGCGCGCTCTGGCCGACTACACCGAGCTCGGCAGCGGGCTGCGCATCGCGATGCGTGACCTGGAGATCCGCGGGGCGGGCAACCTGCTCGGGGACGAGCAGACTGGCCACGTGGCGGCGATCGGATTCGAGCTCTACGTGGAGATGCTCCAAGAGGCGGTTGCCCTCGGCCAGGGCACGCCGATCCCGGAGCGCGAGGTCCGCATCGAGATCCCGATTTCGGCGTACATCCCGGCCGACTACGTACCGTTCGAGGCCGCCAAGATCGAACTCCACCGGCGGATCTCGCTGACGCAGGACGCCGACGCGATCGCCGCACTCGCCGACGAGATCGCCGACCGCTTCGGCCCGGCGCCGGGAGGTGTCGAGGCGCTGCTTGCGGTCCAGCGGCTGCGTGTCCGGATGCGCGATCTCGGCGCGGCCCAGGTTGCGGTGCGCGGCGGGCGCATCGCCATCGGGCCGGTGAGTCTCACCAGCCACCAGCTGCGCAGCCTGCGCGAGGCGCATCCCCGGGCCATGTACGACTCCTCCCAGGGCAGCGTGTCCGTGCCGGCGCCGTCGCCGCCTGCGGAGCGGATCGCCGTCGCCGACGAGCTGCTGACGGCGCTCGCGGCGACGGCGCCGGCCCTGTAGGGACGGTCCGGCGCGAACCGTATCGCTGGGTGATTCCCGGGGGTCCCGTGCTACGATTCCGCCCGCCTTGGGATCCCCGAATCGTTCTCAAATCACCCGTCGTCGGGCCACGACGATCGCCCTCGTCGGGGCGATCGCGGTCACCGCCGGGTTGCTGTCGGCATGTGGTGGTTCGAGCAGTCTCCCGAAGGGCGTCGTGGCCCAGGTCGGCGACTCCCAGATCTCGACCGACCAGCTGACGACCGGGATGTCCCAGCTCGCCGCGGCGGCCTCGTCGCAGGGCCAGACGTTCCCGACGCCCGGGACGGCCAGCTACCAGGCCGCCCAGCAGCAGGCGCTCCAGACGCTGATCCAGCTGCAAGTGGTGCGCTTCGAGGCCGGCAAGTGTGGGAGGCCGTGCGCGGCCTCCGATGCCGAGATCGCCGCCCAGCTCAACTCGCTCGCCGCGCAGCGCTTCGGTGGGTCGCAGGCAAAGCTCGCGGCCTACTTGAAGAGCATCGGCTATACGGCCACCGAGGCGCGGGATCAGGTGCAGTCGAGCATCGAGCAGCAGAAGCTGCAGACGAGCGTTGAGCACAGCGTGACCTTCACCCCGGCGCAGGCCAAGGCCTACTACGCCGCCCACCTGACGACCTACAACGTCCCGCAGACGCGCCGGGTGTCGCACATTCTCGTCAAGAGCGAGGCGCAGGCCAAGACGATTCGGGCGCAGGCGACCCCGGCCAACTTCGCCGTCCTCGCCAAGAAGTACTCGATCGACACCGGCAGCAAGAACATCGGCGGCAGTCTGGGCGCGATCCGCCAGGCCGACGTCGTCAAGTCATTCGGCAACGCGGCGTTCACTCTCCGCGTCGGCCAGATCTCCCAGCCGGTGAAGTCCCAGTTCGGGTGGCACATCATCTACGTGACCATGGTCATCCCGCCGCACCACGTCGCCGAGGCCGCGGCGCTGCCGGCGATCATCTCGTCACAGCTGTCGGCGGCCCGCACCGCCGCGTGGCAGAAGTGGGTTGCGACGACGCTCGCCTACTGGAACGCCCGCACGAAGTTCGCACCGGGCTTCGTCCCGGCCGCGTCGGCGGCCGGGACCTCGACCGGCGGCTGATGCGGATCGTCGGCCTCGGCCCGGGGGACCGTTCGGCGGTGCCCGTCGCGGCGCTCGAGGTGCTTGCGCGGGCGACCGATGTCGCCGTCGGTGACGTTGCCCCGGAGGTCGCCGAGCTGATCGAAGGGCCGCGGCTTGTGCCGCTCGGGGACCCGGGCGCCCTTGCCGCCGATGTCGTGATCGCCGCCTGTGACCCCGAGGCGTGGGGGCTCGCGCGCCGCTTTCCCGACGCGCAGGTCATTCCGGGGCGGGACGCGCTGCGCGAGCGTGCGATCGGCGCCCAGGTCGCCCGACTCGTGCGGGTCGGCCGGCGACTGCGCCGCGACTGCCCGTGGGACCGCGAGCAGACGGTGGCCTCGATCGTGCCGTACACAATCGAGGAGGCCTTCGAGGTCGCCGACGCCGTCGACTCCGGGGATCCGGCCAAGCAACTCGACGAGGTCGGGGACCTGTTGTTCCAGTCGGTGTTCCTGTCCCAATTGTTCGAGGAGGACGGCCTCGGGGATCTCGGCACGGTCGCGACCGGCCAGGCCGACAAGCTGATCAGCCGCCATCCGCACGTCTACGGCGAGGTGGCCGCCGCCAACGCGGCGCACGTGCTCGACATGTGGGAGGCCTCCAAGCGCGCCGAGCGCTCCGACCAGGGCATATTCCACGACCTGCCGGCGGGGCTGCCTGCCCTCGCGTTCGCGACCAAGGCCCAGAAGCGGGCGGCGGCCGTGGGATTTGCATGGGCCGACATCGACAGCGCGATCGCCGCCCTCGTTGAGGAGGTCGGCGAGCTGAGGGCGGTGCCGAGCCCGGATGAGCTCGGCGACGTACTGTTCGCCGCGGTCGCCGTGGCACGCCAGCTCGAGACCGATCCGGAGGTCGCGCTGCGCGCGACCGCGCAGCGGTTCCGGCGCCGCGTGGAGCGGGCGGCGGCAGCCGCCGCGGCTACCGGTGAGCGGTTCGAAGACCTCCCTTCGGCCGACCAGCTGCGCTGGTACGAATCGGTCGGTCGCAGCGCAAACTAGGCGCGCCTTCCACGCAAGGTTTCCGGGGCACCGGCCGATACAGACGGGGTGACCCCGCCGCAGTTCCCGACCCGCCAGCTCGCCCCCGCGCCAATCGATGTCGTGCGGGTCGCCAGGCTTGAGACGGAGGTCGCCGCCGCCAGGGCGGCGCTGGACCGCGCCGCGGTGCTCGTGCCCGCCGGGGATCTTCCGCGGGACCTCCTGCGCGTTGCCGCGGATGAGCTGCGCACCCCTGCGACGGCGATCAGCGGCTACCTCCAGCTGATGCTCCAGGGCAACGCCGGACCCCTCGAGCCGGAGTTGGAACACATGCTTGAGTGCGCGGTGTTCCATACCCGGCGCATGATCGAGATGGTCGACGATCTCGTGTTGATCGGAAACCTGTCCGGGCGACCCGCGCGCTACGCGACCGTCGACATCGCAGGCCTCGTGCGCGGCCGCGTGCTGGACGCGTCCGCACGGGCGGTCGCCCGGCAGGTCCGCATCGAGTTGCGTCTGGACGAGTGCCCACCCGTGCGTGCGGACGCGCCAATCCTCGGACGGGCGCTGGAGTGCCTGCTCGACCAGGCGATCACCTTCTCGCCGCAGTCGGCGACAGTGGTGTGCGCCTTGTCGAGCGTCGCCGGGGAGGCGGTGGTCGAGGTCTCCGACGAGGACATCACGCCCGATGCGGCGTCCCTGGACGCGCTGTTGGACGGACGTCGCCCAGAGGCGCCCGATGATCCGCGCACACTGCTGGCCTCGCGCCTCGGTCTGGCATTGGTGCGCATGGTCTGCGAGGCCCACGGGGGGCGTGCCGAGGCCGTTGCCGGCACCGGCCAGACGACGGTGCGGATGGTGCTTCCGATCGCCGGCTAGGAGATTCGCCGGGTGCAACGGCGGTGCCCGGTCCGTAGACTGATGCGGCCAATTGCCGACGCCACGTGCGAGGGAGCCGATGTCGCAGATCGCCGCCGTTCATGCTCGTCAGATCCTGGACTCGCGCGGTCAGCCGACCGTCGAGGTTGAAGCGACGCTCGCCAGCGGGGCCAGCGGGCGTGCCGCGGTGCCGTCGGGGGCCAGCACGGGTGCGTTCGAGGCGGTCGAACTCCGTGACGGGGACGGGCGCGCCTTCTCCGGCAAGGGCGTGCTCAAGGCCGTCGCCAACGTCGAAGACGAGCTCGCCGGTGTGCTGATCGGCCTCGAGGCAACCGACCAGGCCGTCGTCGACCGCACCATGATCGAGCTCGACGGCACCCCCAACAAGGGGCGCCTGGGCGCCAACGCGATCCTGGGCTGCTCGCTCGCGGTGGCACAGGCCGCTGCCCATGAGGCGGGGCTGCCGTTGTACCGCTACCTCGGTGGGGCGCAGGCCCACCGCCTGCCCGTGCCGCTGATGAACATCCTCAACGGCGGCGCACACGCCGACAACTCGGTCGACTTGCAGGAGTTCATGGTCGCGCCGATCGGCGCCCGCAATTTCGCCGAAGCCCTCCGCATGGGCGCCGAGGTCTACCACACCCTCAAGCGGGTGCTCCACATCCGGGGCCTGGGCACCGGCGTGGGCGACGAGGGCGGCTTCGCACCGAATCTCGACAACAACCAGCAGGCGCTGGACATCATCGTTGATGCGATTCAGCAGGCGGGGTACCGGCCCGGGGTCGACATCTCCCTGGCGCTGGACCCGGCGACGACCGAACTCTGGCGCGATGGCGCCTACCACCTCGAGGGCGAGGGGCGTGTGCTGACGTCGGTCGAGCTCTGCGAGTACTGGGTCGAGTTGTGCGACCGGTACCCGATTATCTCGATCGAGGACGGTATGGCTGAGGAGGACTGGGAGGGGTGGCAGCTGTTGACCCAGCGTCTGTCCGAGCGCGTCCAGCTGGTCGGCGACGATCTTTTCGTGACGAACGTCGAGCGACTGCAGATGGGCATCGACCGCCACGCCGGCAACGCGATTCTCATCAAGCTCAACCAGATCGGCACCCTGACCGAGACGCTCGCCACGATGGAGCTCGCGGCGCGCGCGGGCTTCGCCGCGATGGTCTCCCATCGTTCCGGCGAAACTGAAGATGTCTTTATCGCCGACCTCGCCGTCGCGACCGGCTGCGGCCAGATCAAGACGGGCGCGCCGTCACGGAGCGAGCGCGTCGCCAAGTACAACCAGCTGCTGCGAATCGAGGAGCTGCTCGGCCCCGCGGCGACGTACTCGGGCAACGACGCCTTCCGCGCACGGTAGGTGCGGGACACTCAGCCCGGCGATTCTGGGCCACAATCCTGCGCGGCGCGGGAGGAGCACCGATGGCGGAGGCGTACCTAGGACGTACCGCGGCGACTGCCGCCGCCGACGCACCACCGGGGACGTCCGACGCCTTCTCCACGCACCATCGTCATCGCGGGCCTGTTTGCCGCCGTTGGGCTGAGCTACATCGGCCCGGTCAGTGGCTATCTGACGACCAAGAGCACGCTGCGCTCGCAGGAGGTCTCGCTGACCAAGCTGCAGGCCCAGCGCGATACGTTGGCCGGGCAGCTCGTGGAGCTCAAGCAGCCGCAGATCCTGGAGATCCGCGCACGCGAGATCGGGATGCTCCGGCCCGGCGAGCAGGGCTACGTCATCGACTTCTTCTCGCCGAAGCCGAAAGCGAAGCTGCCGCAGGGTCTTGACCTCATCCTCCCCAAGCGTTCCCGAGCCTCCTGACCCCGAGGTCGTGGCGCGGCTGCTCGGGCGCCCGCCGTTCACGCGGTATTCGCTGGCGATCGCATGCCCGCACGGTGGCCCCGCCGTGCTCGCCAACGAGCCGGTCGACACCCGCGGGCGCCCGTTCCCGACCCGCTTCTGGCTGATCTGCCGCGCGCTCGTCGAGTCGGTCAGCCGGCTCGAGGCGGCCGGCGGGGTCCGGGAGCTGGAGGACGATCCGGCGATGGCGGATCACATCCTCGCCGCCAACGCCCGACACCGAGCGCTCCACGCCGGCATCAACATCGGCGGCGTCCGCGATCCGATGCGGGTCAAGTGTCTGCACGCCCACTTGGCGTTCGCAATGGCGTCCGGGGGATCGGAGATTGGGGACTGGATCGCGGCCCGGACCGACCTCGCCTGGCCGACGATGTGCTGCGTGGACCGGATGCGGGCCGATGTCGGCTGACGCCTCCGAGGTCCAGGCCGCGCGCTTCTCCTGGGAGGAAGGGCTCCGGCGCCTGGAGTCCGACCGCTCGCCGGTGCGCGGACTCCGCAACGAGCTCTCGTTCGCGGTCGTCGACGAGTTGCGCCGCCAGGTGGGCGTGACCTTCACCGTCGCCGACCTCGCCCGCGCCTACCGTACCGCCTCGACCTGGTACTTCGACGTCGCCGCCCGCGTCGCGCCGGCGGAGACCGACGCGTGGGACCCGGCGCTCGCGCTTGACGCAGGCTTCGCGCGAATGGCGCGCATGGCCACCGACGCGCCGGGCCGCGGGCGCGACTAGCGGGTGTGAGCCCCCGGCGGCGGCGCCGTCCAGAGCTCGAGCAGTTCCGGGGCATCGGTCTCACCACGCTCGATCAGCGCGTGGATCTGGGCCAGCGATTCCCGACGCAGATACACATGACGCTGGCCGACGCTGGGCTTCTCACCAAGCAGTCCGGCCCGGATGAGCGCTTCCCCGACCGCGAGCGCCTCGTGGCGCTGGTCGGCGGACACGCCGCGGTACAGGTGGTCGACGGCGGTGTGGTAGTTCGTGCCGACCTTGCCCATCCGCAGGAGGCGCTGCAGTACGCGGCGGGCGTGACGACGGCGTGGGCACGGGTCGTCGTCGATGCCGAGGCCCGGCGGCGTACCGGCGGACTCGTCGGGCAGGGCCTCTCCGGAGAAGCCCCAGTTGCGCAGGTTGTGGACCATGTCAGGGTCGGCGCCATCGACCTCCAGCGACTGGCCTCGGGCGGCAAGCGCGATCGCGACCTCGATCGGGTGGGCCCCGACGGCGCCGGCAAGCACGGCGAGCCCGGAGCGGGCACGGGCGCGGCCGAGGGCGAGTTCGGGGCGCGCGCCGACGATGTCGGGCAGTGTGGCGATGCCGACCCGCGCGGCGTCGGGGAGGCGGTCGGCGATTGCAAGTGCGATCAACTCCGGGTCGGCGCCGGGGGCCTCGATGAGGGTCCAGCCGTGCCAGTCGCAGACCGCCAAGGCGGCGGGGTCGGCGCCGGCGTCGATCGTCCCGGCGATGATCGCCGAGAGCACCCGGGCCGGGCCGGCTGGCGCGAAGGCCCGCGCGTGGTCGGTCGTCACCGGAAGGACCCACACCGGGGTGCCGTCGGCGAGTGCACCGATCCACACCCAGATCGTCATGCCCTTGCCGTGGGTCGCGCGCGCGCTGGCGGCCAGCGTCTGACCGATGGCCTCGTCGCGGTCGCCGCGCTGCCAGGTCATCAGATCCCGCGCCACGACCTCAGGGTCACGGCCGAGGTCGGCGAACGTGATGTCATGGCGGGCCACCCAGGAAATGTCGCAGATTGCGACGCCGGGGGACCGCCGCCGGGGCTCAGGCCGGAGCGGCGGCTTCCGCCGCGAGCAGGCGGGCCTTGAGATCGGCACCGCCACGATAGTCGCCGGACGTCCCGTCGCTGCGGACGATGCGGTGGCAGCCCACGACCAGCGGGACGGGGTTGGTTGCACAGACGTGTGCAACGGCCCGGACTGCACGCGGACGGCCGGCGGCCGCCGCGAGCCCGGCGTAGCTGAGCGTCGACCCGGGTGGGACGGCGGCGATGGCGTCGAGGACATCGCGGGCAAACGGTGTGCGGGCGAGCCGGAGGTCCGTGGCGGGTGCGGGTGCGGCCGGCCGGCCATCCAGTGCGTCCTGGAGCCAGGTCAACTCATCGGCGAGCGCCGCCGAGTCCGCCCGGACGTTCCCGAGCGCGGCGAGCTCGATGCCGACCCGATCCGGGTCCTCCACGGCGAACGCGATCCGTACGATCCCGTCCGGCGTGGCGGCGACGGTGATTGGCCCGTGGGGGTGGTTAAGGGTGGCGATGCGGATGTCGGTCATGCGGCTCCTGTCTGCCTCGAGGCTAGCGCGCGATCGGCCCGCCGTCATCCCGTCGCGCGCGGGCCGGGGACGAAGGCCTCACCGTCGCGACGCCGGCGCTCGAGCCAGTCCAGCAGCCGATCGCGCTGCGGGTCGTCGAGCCAATAGGTGAGGGCATGGCGCAGCCGCTCGAGAGGATCGCCGGCACCCGCCAGGGCCTGGTTGTGCCGGGTCCGCCAGGCCAGCCAGCCGACCAGGCGCTCGGCATCCGCCTCGCTCAGATGGACGCGGCAGAAGATCTCGATGTCCTCGGGGCTTGCCATGGGACGGGCATCATATACGAACATATGTTCGTATCCGGGGTGGGCGAACGCGCTGCCCTCGGGGGCCGCAACGGCAGACGCCGCGCGGGAATCGCGCGGCGTCTGCGGTAGTGCGGTCCTCGGGAGCGCGCCGTCGCCGGCGCGGCGGGCTAGGACTCGTCGTCCTCGTCGGCGGCGGCCTCCTGCTCGGCGAGACCCTCCAGGCTGACGGCGGCGATCTCGTCGCCCTCGAGGGCGACGGTCTCCTCGGCCTCATCCTCGTCGGTCTCTTCATCCTCGACGATCTCGGCGGGCGCCTCGCCGTCGAGCACTTGGGCCAGCGCCGGCGTGAGCTCGCCGTCGTCCTCCGCCACCAGTTCGCCGTCGTCGTCCTCGTCGCTGAGGCTTTCCAGCAAGAGCGTCTCGTCGAGCGGGTCGACCTCGTCGGCCGTGATCGGCTCGATTAGGTCGGCCTTGCCCTCGGGGTCCCAGTGCACGATGACCTCGCCGGCGAGGATCTCGGCCTCGGCGAGCGCCACCGGGTCACGCGTGATCAGTTCGCCCGCGGCAGGCGGGGGAGCCGACTCGGCACGCAGCTCCGCGGGGTCGGCAGTCAGCCAGAGGGTGATCTGCCGAGCGCGCTTGGACACGGCGTGCACGAGTGCATACCGCGAGCCGTCCACGTGCTCCAACGCCTGATCCAGGCGACGTCCGTACAGCATTAATTCCCCCCAGAAGTCTATTCAAGGCACCAGCCCGAACGTGCATACTACTCCGAGTCCGCGCATCGGCGCGCATTGCAGAGCGCAAGGAGGCCTCTGGACATGTTGGTGCTGACCCGCAAGAAGCATCAGAGCATCATGGTTGGCGACGACATCGAGATTTCGATTCTCGACGTCGTTGGCGACAAGGTGCGCATCGGCATCGAAGCCCCGCGTGAGGTCTCGGTGTTCCGCAAGGAAGTGTTCCTCGAAATCCATCCGCCGACGGACGCCGCCCCGGATGTGGTCGAGGTGGTCGAGATCACGACCGAGGCCGACGAACAGGCCTGATCCCGTGCGCGGCGGTGTGCCGACGCGCGATGACCAACGCCCGCGTCCGGTCGCCGGTCGGGCGGCACAGTGCCCCGGGAGGATCGAAGCGGGCTAGGCTGCGCCACCGTGGGCTGGTTTCACACCTACATCCTGGAGCCGATCCAAAACTTCCTGCTCGGCCACGGCGGCGTGGTCGCGTATCTGATCGTGTTCGGCCTGGTGTTCGCAGAGGATGCCCTGTTTGTCGGATTCGTGATCCCCGGCGAGACGGCGGCGGTGTTGGGCGGGGTGCTCGCCAGCCGCGGCGCGGTTGATGTCTGGGTGATGATGGCGATCGTCGTCGTGGCCGCCATCGCAGGCGACTCGATCGGCTACGAGATCGGACGCCATTTCGGCACCCGCATCCTGCGGATGCGGCCATTGCGCAAGCACCAGCACCGCGTCGTTCGCGCCCAGGACTTCGTGCGCCGTCGCGGCGCTCCGGCGGTGTTCCTGGGGCGCTTCGTCGCGTTCTTCCGGGCGACTGTTCCCGGGCTAGCGGGTATGAGCCGCATGCCCTATCGGACCTTCATCTCCTGGAACGCGGTCGGCGGACTGGTGGGGGGTATCGGCGTCGTGATGATCGGGT